>NZ_LEKS01000002.1:0-420605 GCF_001027725.1 Flavobacterium sp. ABG | reverse complement strand
GGATCAAGACATATTGTTGTGGAGGAACAAATATCTTGTAGTTCTGTAATTTCGAATCAAGTTCAAAAGTTGTGGAATAATTTTTAGATTTCTTTTGCTAGCAGTAGCAGATCTTATACTTTTTCGCCACAGCTTTTTAAGTACCTAATTTTCCAACTTCTCGCTTTGAATCTCGCAAAGACGCCAAGCCGCTAAGTTTTTCTCGTATTTTTAAGCTCTAATTTTCTGTTTTCTGTTTTCTACTTTCTCGCTTTGGATTTCTAAAAATGTTATAGAGTCTCAAAGTTTTTCTTCTGTTTTTTCATTAATACTTTGCGATTTTGCGACTCTGCGAGATTTTTACTTCCCCATAACTTTCGGACTTGATCCTTCAAAAAGAGGTAAAATTCTTTTCAATAGCCTCCAGCTTTAGCTGGAGATATAGAAAAGAGTAGAGGAAAGGCTTTAGCCGAATCTTAATAGCCTCGTAGTTGTTCAATTTTTAAATAAAAAAGGGACTGTCTTTTTATGTAGACAGCCCCTTTTTTTATATAATTTGATAGTTTTTATCCCGGAAAATCTCCGCCATCACCGCCTCCTTCATTTTTAGGAGCGCCATTCTTTTCTCTGTCGTTTTTTGGTTTGTTAAAACGGTAGGTAAACGATAAGTTAAACTGACGTTTACGCCATTGCATTTCACTATAAGAAGTTTGGCTTTCTAATGTTTTGTCATTTTGAAGATAGGTGTAGGACTTCATGATACGTGAATTGAAAATATCACTAATGTTGAATGCAATTGTAGCTTTGTCTTTTAACACATCTTTGCTAAAAGCGGTATTCATACCAAATTGCCCCAGATTTTTACCTTGTGCCGTTTTTTGTTCACCATTGTACATAGCAGTCAGTTGCCAGTCTATTTTGTACGGTAAAGTTAATTTAGAGTTGATTCTTGCAAACCAGGAATTGGCTTGATTGTCAAGATTTTGGGTAATAAGAACTCCTTGGCTGTCTGTGTATGAGTTTTCTCCGGTTGTTTTTACGTTGTAAAAATTGAAGTTACTGTTTAGTCTCCATTTTTTGAAAGGAGTGTAATTAAGGGTGAATTCAAAACCAAATTTTTGCTCATTTCCTAAATTGATCGGTGTATTCACAATTACCGGTATTCCGTTTACTTGGTCGCCATTTGGCGCTTTTACGAAGCTGAATACGTCTTTTGTATTTTCGAAATAGGCTGAGGTGTTAAAAGTTAATTTCTCCCAACGTTTAATGTAGCCAATATCATATTTGTCTGTTAAGGAAGGATCCAGATCCGGATTTCCTTTGAAAATATTAATGTTGCTGGAATAATTTACGGCAGGGTTCATAAAACGTCCTCTTGGTCTTGAAACACGTTTGCTGTAACTTGCTGTGAAGTTACTCTGATCTGAAATTTCGTAACTGATAAAAGCACTTGGAAACAAATTATTGTACTTTTTGGTATTAAACTCTTTAGTGTCTAAAAGATTAACCTGAATATTGGTGTCTTCCCAACGCAAGCCAAACAAATAAGAAAATTTATTGATTTTAAGTCCATATTGCGTGTAAAACGCATTTATGTTTTCTTTGTATTCTAAAGTATTTGATAATTTAGGATCAATAATTCCTGCCGGATCCAAAACAAAATATTCATTGTTTAAATCACCGAAACTTCCTTTGTATCCCGCTTCAAACTGACTTCCTTTGCTAATTGGCAAAACATAGTCTGCCTGTAAAAGAACTTGCTTTTGTACCTGATCGTTTAGTGTGCTGTTGTAATTTTGCGAGCCCGTAATTAAACTGTTATTATCGTCTCTGTTTCTTGAAATAGAAGCATCAACAGTAAGTTTATGACCTTTATCGTTAAAGTTCTTGATTAAGTTTGACGTGTATTCAAAATTTTCACTTTCAGTATCACCATTATTCAATCGGTATGTGGAACCAGTAAATACGTGGTTAGCATCAAAATTATTGAAACCGATTAAATCGCGGTCTTCTCCCGTATTTTTTTGATAATTGATGGCATTCGTCCAAAATGTATTCGGAGCAACCGTCCATTCGACACCCGCTCTTCCGTTAAAACCGTCTCTTGTTCTTTTAGTGTCACGATTTTCATCTAAAAATTCTTTGGTAGAACCGTCTGCTTTGAAATACTCTGTATTTGTTAGTCCACCACCTTCATTTGTTCTGTGATTGTAACCAGCCGTTGTAAAGTAATTAAATTTCTCGGTTTTATAATTTAGATTGGCACTTAATCCGTACGTTTCAGGAATTCCGGTCGACGCAATAAAAGTTCCGTTAAAACCTTGATTTTTACCTTTTTTAAGAATAATGTTAATCAAACCTGATCCTCCTTCGGCATCGTAACGCGCGGATGGATTGGTAATAACTTCAACTTTATCAATAGCATCTGCCGGAAGTTGGCGTAAAGCTTCAGCAACGTTAATGGCATTTGATGGTCTTCCGTCAATTAAAATTCGGATATTGTCACTGCCTCTTAAGCTTACATTTCCTTCCGTGTCAACAGAAACAGATGGTACATTATCCAGAACATCGCTTACCGTTCCGCCTTTTACCATCATATCTTGTCCGACATTATACACTTTTTTGTCCAGTTTTATTTCTACTGTTGATTTTTCTGCACGAACCACAACTTCACTTAATTGCGCTGCATCTTCAGATAAATTAACGGCTCCTAAATTAGTGTCGTCCTGAATACTTTTTTGTTTGATTTCTGTTGGTTTAAACGAAATAAACTCAATTTTTATATCGTAAGTACCCGGTGCAACTGCTACTTCGAATTCTCCTTTAGGATTGGTGATTCCTCCGGCAATAACTTTGGTGTCATTAGGAAGCATAATAGAAATAGTAGCATACTCAAGAGCTTGTTTGCTAACTTTTTCGAAAACTTTCCCGGTAACTTTTACTTTGTTTTTACCGCTGGGTGGTTGTTGTGCATAGTTGTAAAAACTTGTAAAAAGGAATACAAGTACTACAGCAAATCTGATTTGTTTCATTGTTATTTTTGGTTACTTTTTTTCATTAGACACCAAATGTAGCTTTTGGTTTAAAGAGACAAATCACAATAAAATGTTAATGCCGTTTTTTATAATCAATCTAAGAAAGAAGCAACCAGATCTAAGTCTCTCCCGATAATGGCTTTTCCGTCTTTTATAACAATTGGGCGTTCGATCAGAATTGGATTATCGACCATTGCCTGAATAATTTCATCATCGCCTAGCGTTTTTTCTTTATAATTTTCAATCCACACTTTTTCTTTGATTCTTACTAATTGAATAGGTTCTAAATTTAGTTTTTGAAGTAATGCTTTTAAATCTTCAAAAGAAGGGGTTTCGGTCAGGTAAGGAATGATTTTGTAATCCTCTTTAGATTGATCTAAGAAGACAAGGCAGTTTCTTGATTTTCCGCAACGTGGATTGTGATAGATTTCGATCATTTTAGTATTTTTAATTTGTTATGAGATTGTTAAAGTAAAAAATTCGGTATTTTAGCAACACCAAAAATAAGATTTACTTATTAAACTGAATTCTCATTTTTAAACTTTATCCTAATATGTTTTTAGAACAAGGAATTAAACCCGAAAATCAATTTTGGAAATACCTTCTGGGGTCGGTTTTTATTATCGGAGCGTCGTTTATTGGGCAGATTCCTTTTTCGATTGCTGTACTTTATAAAAGCTTTAGTTCTAATGCGGTATTCCCAACAGATAATGCTTCTGTTATGAGAATGTTTGAGCCAAATGTGACTTTGTTTTTGGTAATGATCTCTTTTGCTTTTGCATTTGCGGGGATTTATTTTGTGGTGAAATATTTGCATCATCAGACCATTTTATCGATCACAACATCGCGAAAAAAAATTGACTGGAAGCGGGTTTCGTTTTCGTTTATTTTGTGGTCTCTTTTTTCTATTCTGAGTTTTGCAGCGGTTTACTTTGGATCTCCCGAAAAATTTGTGTGGAATTTTAATTTGATCCCTTTTTTGATTTTGGTGGTATTAGGCGCTGTATTAATTCCAATACAAACCAGTACAGAAGAATACGTTTTTAGAGGTTATTTAATGCAGGGGTTTGCTAATTTGGCCAGAAACAGATGGTTTCCGCTATTGATGACGTCGGTGATTTTTGGTTCGATGCATATTTTTAACCCCGAAGTAGAAAAAATGGGGTATATAATTATGGTTTATTATATCGGTACAGGCTTATTTCTGGGTATTCTAGCCCTTATGGATGAAGGAATTGAATTGTCCTTGGGCTTTCATGCTGCTAACAATTTGATAGGTGCTTTATTGGTTACTTCGGATTGGTCTGTTTTTCAGACACATTCTATTTTCAAAGACATGTCTGAGCCTTCAGCAGGCTTCGATGTTATCTTACCGGTTGTTGTGGTGTATCCGGTTTTACTCTTTATTTTTGCCAAAAAATATGGATGGAACAACTGGAAAGAAAAATTAACAGGCAAAATTGATACTGCAAATCATTAAATTAAAACGATCACGATGGAATTAACACATAAAAAAGTTCATAATTACTTTAGACTTAATGGGTATCACCTAAACGGAAAAGACTTGAGTCGAATTGGCTATAGTTATATCAAAGAAGGGGATGTTTACGAACAGGCGATAGGAGAGTTTTTATTGGATTGGTTCGATGATAAGGACTACATCGAAACGAAGACTTCGGGCACAACTGGCCTTCCAAAATTGTTGCGATTAGAAAAGCGGGCTATGATTCAATCAGCTTTAGCAACGGGAGATTTTTTTGATTTAAATCCCGGAGATAAAGCATTGCTTTGTCTGCCGGTTCAGTTTATAGCAGGTAAAATGATGTTGGTTCGCAGTTTTATTTTAGGTTTGAATCTCGATGTGGTATCGCCAAGTGTGGCACCATTAGGGCTAAGGAAGGAACGGTATGATTTTGTAGCAATGGTTCCTTTGCAAGTTCAAAATTCAATAGAGGAATTAAAGAATGTGAAAAAGTTAATTATTGGCGGTGCAAAAATTGATACTGTTTTAGAAGAAAAATTATTGCCATTAAAGACCGAAATATATGAAACGTACGGCATGACCGAGACGATAACACATATTGCTGCTAAAAGGGTAGGAGAAGCTGCTTTTTCGATTTTGCCGAATGTAAAAATAGCAAAAGACGATCGTGATTGTTTGGTGATTTCTGTGCCTGCTGTTTCAGATCAGCCAATTGTTACAAATGATTTAATTGAGCTGGTAAACGAAAATCAGTTTGTGTTTCTAGGACGAATTGATAATGTGATTAACAGTGGAGGGGTGAAACTTATTCCGGAACAGATAGAAACCAAACTAACTGGAAAAATAGCGAATCGCTTTTTTGTAACAAGCTTGCCTGATTCTGTTTTAGGAGAAAAGCTAATCTTGGTCATTGAAGGTGAAAAACAAGAGTTTGCTACTGATTTCTTTGATGTTTTAGGCAAGTTTGAAAAGCCAAAAGAAATTGTTTTCGTCCCAAAATTCAAAGAAAACGAAAACGGAAAATTGTTACGCAAAAAAAGTTTACTAAACTAAGTTTTGAAAATTCCAATTTAAAAAAAATCCCAAATTCCAATTTACAGGTTGGAATTTGGGATTTTTTTATTGGAATTTAATCTTTAGTTTGGAGTTTGAATTTAATTTTTCGCAATTCCAAATTTCAAAAAAAATAGAAATTCCAAATCCCAACAGTATTGGAATTTGGAATTTTTTTATTGGAATTTACCCCAAAGTTTCTTTTCGCTCTAACAGGGCCATATAGAATCCGTCAAAACCAGATTCTGAAGCTAATATTTTACGATCTTTTATGAAGGTAAATTGTTTTCCGATTTCGGTTTTAAGGAAACGTTCTACTTGCTCTTGGTTTTCTGATGGTAAAACAGAACAAGTTGCGTAAACTAATTTTCCGCCCGGTTTTACAATTTTAGAATAACTCTCTAAAACTTCTGCCTGAACTTTACGAATGTTATCGATAAATTCCGGTTGTAATTTCCATTTTGCATCAGGATTTCTTTTTAGAACTCCTAAGCCACTACAAGGTGCATCGATCAATACACGATCCGCTTTTTCGTGTAATTTCTTGATTACTTTTGTGGTGTCGATAATACGATATTCGATATTAAAAGCACCATTTCTTTTGGCTCTTAATTTTAATTGTTTCAATTTGCTTTCATACAAATCCATTGCAATCAATTGTCCTTTGTTTTCCATTAAAGAAGCGATATGCAATGTTTTTCCACCGGCACCGGCACAAGTATCTACAACTCGCATTCCTGGTTTTACATCAAGGAAACCGGCAACCAATTGTGAGTTGGCATCCTGAACTTCAAAAAGTCCTTGTTTAAAAGCATCTGTCAAAAATACATTGGCTCTTTCTTTTAGAACTAAAGCTTCAGGTTGATCTTTTAAATATTCTGTTTCAATATTCAAATCCATCAAGGTGTTTCTCAGGTTTTCTTTCGTTCCTTTAAGTGTATTGGTTCTTAAAATAACTTTAGCAGGTTGGTTTTGTGCAGCAATTTCTGTTGCCCAAACTTTTTCGCCTAGCTCTTTAACTCCTAATTCATCCATCCAGTCCGGAATAGACTCTTTTAAAGCTCTGATTTTTGAAAGTTCGTCAAAACGACCTTTTATTTTTCTTTCAGGAGTTCCTTCCAATTGTCTCCAATCCGGAATCGGGTATCCTCTTAAAACAGCCCAAACGGCAAACATTCTCCATAGATTGTCTCTGTCGAAAGGTTCTTTAACTTCGGCAATTTCAGCGTATAATCGTTTCCAACGAACTATTTCGTATATGGTTTCAGCAACAAATTTCCTGTCAGAACTTCCCCAACGTTTGTCTTTTTTTAAGGCTCTTGCTACCACTTTGTCTGCGTATTCTCCTTCATTGAAGATAGCGTTCAAAGAATCAATGGTAGTATAAACTAAATTTCTGTGTAATCTCATTTTAATTATTTGAGTTGCAAAGGTACTATTAATTGATTGAAAGTTAAATTTTTAATTTTGATTGTTATTTTGACTTTCATTAAAAAGAAAAAAAACACTCTAATAAAGTATAAAAGAGTGTTTTTCTGTATTTATTTTAGAATACCTTTATTTTGTAATTCGGGTTAATCCAATATTTTCAGGAGCATGAAGCACCATTGGGAATTTTTCTATTTTTACAGAACTACTGTCCAGACCAAAAGCTCTTTCTTCAGATAAACTTAGTTTTTTGATGAAGAAATAAGAGTTCATGATAATATTTTCGTGCCATCTTAAATCATTATCGTTAGAAAGGAACTTCTCAGACAATACAAATTTAAAGTCTCCGATAATATTGTTTTTGTTCAATGATTCATAACGGCTGGTGATATCAACTTCGCCTCTTTTTACCATATCTCTGATTACTTCACGGAACATTAAATTGATTTTCGTAGGCTCTCTAAAACCTAAATTAAAATCGATTCTGTAAATATCATCTTTAGCGATTTCGGTCACTTTGTACTGTGTTTTGTAAGGCTCAGTCAAAATGTTAACGTGTACAAACCAATAGATGTCAGCTCTTTTCGGACGTTTTTGCAAGATCGAATACATTACCTTTTGCTCCAGTTCGTCTACACGATTGGCATTGGTCATATAAACTAAATGCGTGGCATATTTTGGGATTGTTAAGTCTTCACTTAACTCCATTAATACTTTTTTGTAATCGTCAATTTTGACAATTTTAGTATAGTTTTTATTAATTTTCTTAGCCAGATACCAGATAGTCATAACCGAAATTAAAACGGCTGCAATGATTAAAGTTACATAACCACCTTCGGCAAATTTGGTCACATTGGCAATCAAAAAGCTAAATTCAATTAACAAATAAATCGTAATTAACGGCACCATGAAAAACAATTTAATACGTTTCATGATGAGGTAATAGTTTAATAAGATCGTGGTCATAATCATACATAATACGATGGCAAGACCGTAGGCATGCTCCATATTACTTGATTTTTCGAAGTGTAGTACAATACCAACACAACCAAAAAACAACAACCAGTTAATAGAAGGAATATACAATTGACCTTTTACTTCGGTCGGATATTTGATTTTTACTTTTGGCCAGAAATTCAAACGCATGGCTTCGTTGATCAAAGTAAACGACCCACTAATTAAAGCTTGTGACGCAATTACTGCTGCTAAAGTTGCGATAACAATTCCTACCGGTTGAAACCAATCCGGCATGATCAGGTAAAACGGATTTCCGTTTTCTCCTCCTAAAGCTTGCAAGGTTTGACCTTCGTGGTGAATTAAATACGCTGCCTGACCAAAATAGTTTAATACTAAAGTCATTTTAACGAAAATCCAGCTGATTCTGATGTTTTTTCTACCACAGTGTCCCATGTCTGAGTACAAAGCTTCTGCCCCTGTTGTACATAAAAATACCAATCCAAGTACAAAGAATCCTTCCGGATGTATCTGTAATAAATGGTAAGCATAATAAGGGTTAATTGCTTTTATAACTTCAGGATGACTGGCAATTTGAATGGTTCCCAGTGTTCCTAACATAGCAAACCAAATCAACATCATCGGTGCAAAGAATTTACCGACTAGTTTGGTTCCAAATTGTTGAATGGTAAACAGGATAAACAAAATTCCGATAACAATTGGAATGGTGTTGATCTCCGGATAATAGGTTTTAATTCCTTCTACAGCAGATGAAACGGAGATGGGTGGCGTGATAATACCATCGGCCAATAAGGCACTACCTCCTATAATTGCCGGTACTATGAGCCATTGTATTTTTGTTTTTTTGACTAAAGCATATAAAGCAAAAATACCACCTTCGCCATGATTATCGGCACTTAAAGTGATAAGGACATACTTTATCGTGGTTTGTAGCGTTAATGTCCAGAAGACACAAGAAATACCGCCTAGAACGATGTCTGCATTAATGGTGTGGTCACCAAGGATGGCTTTCATTACATACAATGGAGAAGTACCAATATCTCCGTAAATAATTCCTAATGTGATTAGTAGACCCCCAATAGACAACTTACTGTGTAAGTTTTTATGCGATGCGTTCATGTATATTTTTATAAAAGACGGTTGCAAATTTACTGTTTTAAAATATATTAGCGTCAATTATAATGGATAAAGATAAAAAAAAGCACAATCGTAAAATTGTGCTTTGATTTTTATTGGTGATGAAAAAGGTGAAAATTATATTCTTCTTCCTTCGCCTCTTGAGCTCGATCCGCTTTCTCTTTGTGGCTGACTTCCTCTTGATTCCTGATTTGCTCTTGGAGATTCAGATCGTTGCGGAGCCTGTGCTCTTGAACTGTTTCCTCTGCTTTCTGAACCACCACTGTTGTTCGAGTAACTTCTTGGACTCTCAGTTCGCTGTGCCGGAGCAGTTCGGTTTGAGTTTGCTCTGTTTTCTGAGTAGGTTCTCGAATTATTTTCGTTTGAACTTCTGTCAACTTGAGCTCGTGGCGTATTTTCTGTTCGTACCGGATTTGTCACGGTTGCTGAATTGGTTCTGTCGTAAGTGCCACGATTCGAGTTATAATTTCTATCCGTGCCGGTTCTATCTGTGGCAGTTCTATTTGTATTAGTTCTGTCGCTATAAGTTCTGTCTGTACTAGTTCTATCTGTACTGGTTCTATTTGTGTTAGACCTGTCTGTATAGGTTCTGTTGGTATTAGAACTTCTATTTTCGGTATAGTTTCTGTCTGAACCGGTGCCTCTGCCTGTATTGGATCTGTTAGAGTCGTAACTATTTTGACTTCTGTTATAGTCTCTGCTGGCAACACGTCTTTGATCTAGTTCATATCTGTTGTTAACGTTCGAATGTCTTTGAGAAAAACTGTAATTCGGATGTCTGGTTTCGTAACCGTAAGAACGTCTTGTTTCGTATAATGCCGTTGCTCTGTAACTTCTTCTTTGGTTTACATAGTTGTAACGGTTGTTTACGTTGATGTAAATGTTGACATTGTTTCTGTATCTGTAAATTGGGAAAGGTCGCCATGCCGAATAGTAAGTTGGATAATAATTCCAATACCAGGTTGAACAATACGGTCTGTAATTTGTAACCCAAAAAGAGGTGTAGATTACCGGAGTCACATTATAAACCGGCTCATAAATATAATTGGCTCCATATAAATACGAGTTCCCTACAATCTGAACCACAACTTTACTGGAGTTGTTTCGCTCTACGTCAATTGTTGCAATATCCTGATAAACATCACGGTCAAGTACAGCCTGAATAATTACAACGTGAGTTCTGCCTTCTACAGATTCGATAACACGTAAATAATCAACCTGATCATCATCGTTTAAGTCAAGATTCGAAATCTGATATTTTGGATCGTTTAAGCGTCTCTCAAAATCCTGAAGATTTGCTGATTCTCCAAATATGGAAGCAACAGCTCTAAGATCTAAATTATCGCTTATATCTGAATTTTTTGCATAAACAGTAGTTTGATCTTGTGCCTGAATGCTACTAAAACCTAATGTTAGTAATGCTATAAAAAGTAATTTGGTTTTCATGACAAATCATATTAAGATTAATATTTGGAGGTATCCAATTACTGTGCCAGAAAAAAAAACAAAACCTATTTTATATGTTATAAATAATTGTATTTTAGCAAGAAAAATAAATAATCGATATGAAAAAAGGGATCCTGTTTTTTAGTGCTTTTGTCTTGCTTGTGTCTTTTAAAACGTTGAATAACAACGATGAAGAAGTCGTAAATAGTGGTTTTACCTCAGTGCAAATAGAAACTTTAGTTCAGGATAAAATTAGTATTCGTGCCATTTCAATTGATAAAAACAAGGTGTGGTATGGAGGAGATAATTCCCGTTTTGGTTATTTTGATTTAGATAAAAAAGAAAAATTTGAAGATCGTATTTATCGGGATACTTTAAAGTTAGAGTTCCGAAGTATTGCTCAGACTTCAAAAAATGTTTTTTTATTAAGTGTCGCTAATCCGGCATTGTTGTATCAGGTTTCTAAAAAAACACTTAAGGTCAAATTAGTTTACAAGGAGATCAACCCAAAAGTGTTTTACGACAGCATGCAGTTCTGGAATGATAAAGAAGGAATTGCTATTGGTGACCCTATAGAAGATACTTTTTCGATTATTGTTACCCGTGACGGAGGTGAAACCTGGACCAAAATCCTTTCGGATAAATTACCAACAAATGCCAAGGGAGAAGCCGCTTTTGCTGCCAGTAATTCTAATATCGTAATTAAAGGAAATGATACC
The DNA here is from genome assembly GCF_001027725.1 of Flavobacterium sp. ABG. Lineage (NCBI taxonomy): Bacteria > Pseudomonadati > Bacteroidota > Flavobacteriia > Flavobacteriales > Flavobacteriaceae > Flavobacterium > Flavobacterium sp. ABG. The sequence goes on along the minus strand of NZ_LEKS01000002.1, from coordinate 409,350 downwards.
TGGTTGGTGTCCGGAGGTAAAAAAGCGCGTGTTTTTCATTCATCGGATAAAGGAAGAACCTGGAAAGTTGTGGATACGCCAATTGTTCAGGGAAAAACAATGACGGGTATTTTTACTGCCGATTTTTATGATTCTAAACATGGATTTGTTGCCGGGGGAGATTACGAACTTCCGGAGCAGAAAACAGATAATAAGGCCTTTACAAAAGACGGAGGGAAAACCTGGGAATTAACGGGACAGGATCAGGGATTTGGGTATGCTTCATGTGTGCAATACGTGCCGGGAAGTAATGCTAAAGAATTGGTTTGTGTGGGAGCTTCGGGAATCCAGTACTCTCAGGACGGTGGGGCAAACTGGAAAGAATTATCCAATGATACTAAACTCTTTACGATTCGTTTTATTAATAAAAATACTGCAATCGCGGCTGGTTATAATAAAATGGTCCGAATTCATTTTCTATAAAATAATAAGAACCCTAAATAATAAAGTAAGTATTATTATATAGGGTTCCTATCGCTGTTGTTTCTTGTGGAATTAGTTTTTTCCTGCTTTATCTCGATATTGTTTTAATAACTTTCGATTAAAATCATCTTCTGATTTTTTAAGCTTTAATATTTTTTTTGCCGAAAGAATCTTTTTAAGATTTGCGGAATACTTTTCGCGTAAAAGATACAATTCCTTATCGGTGCTTTCTATTTGAGAAAGTAGTGCGGCAGCTTCTTTTTCTGAAAGTGAATTGATGTTGTCATCGTCTAATTTACGAAGATACATTTTCATTTTATCATGACGTAATTCAAATTGTTTGTCGTCATACGCATTATAAACAGGCCAGAATTTTTCTGCTTCTGTTGAAGTAAGTTCAAGTTCAGTAGTCAAAAATGAAACTTTGTAAGCCTTGATTTTTTCTCGTTTTTCGTCTGATTTATCGCTTTGTGCATAAAATGAAAAACTAACGAAAAATAGAAGTATTGGAAGTATATTTTTGATTTTCATATTTTTGAGTTTTTTGTTTTATTCTGAAATTAAATTTTCAATATTAGGATTGGTAGCCAGGACATCTTCAAGAGTTTCGTCTTCAAGAGCAACATTTTTGTTCAGAGATTCGATATCTTTTGTGTCAAGCTGATTAATTAAATCGTATTGGTTCAGATTAGACTGATAGGCCAAATAGGTTTCTAAGGTTTTTTCATCCAGTTCTTTTGATGTGTTTTTGTAATTGTTTACGATCGGAATCATAAGTGCAAAAACAACAACGGCAGCAGCGAGTAGGGTGAGTACTTTTTTACGTTTATAGAACGGAATGACTTTTACTTCAGGCTCATTAATTTGCTGTAAAACTTTTGCCGAAAAATCATTAAAATAGTTTTCCGGAGTTTTAAATCCTGTTGTTATTTTCGGTTCGTTTTCTAGTTTAAATGCTTTCATAATGTCTGTAAGATAGGTTTTGTCACAAAAGGTTTAATTTGTTGTGACATATAATTCAATTTTTTTTACCGCATGATGGTAAGATGCTTTTAAGGCACCTACCGAAGTGCCCAGAATTTCTGCAATTTCTTCGTACTTCAATTCTTCAAAATATTTCATTTTAAATACCAATTGCTGTTTTTCAGGTAGCGTTACGATCGCTTTCTGAAGTTTTATCTGAATATCATCTCCGTCATAATAAACGTCGGCTTTTAAATTGTCGATTGTTTTATTTTGAAGGGCCTCAGAGGTTATACCATTCAGTTTTGCTTTTTGATTCAGAAAAGTCAAAGCTTCATTGGTTGCAATGCGGTACATCCACGAAAAAAGTTTGCTTTCTCCTTTAAAATTTTTTAGATATTGAAAAACTTTGACAAAAGTATTTTGTAGCACATCATCGGTATCATCATGATTCAAAACAATGTTTCGAATATGAGAATACAAGGGTTTCTGATAATCAGACACGAGTTTTTGAAACGCTGTATTTTGCGTTTTAGGATTTAATAATTGTGCTATAAATTCCTTCTCGTCTGTCAAGCTTTTGGTTTATATCTTGTTAGAATGAATTTAAAAGAAAAGGTTTAATCTGCCTCTGTTATTTTTTAGAATTCTGATTGTTCTTCTTCTGTAGATGTTGCCGGTGTTACCGGTTTTTGTGGTTCTGTAGTTGCTCCAGTCCTTGGTCTGTAAACAGGAGTTGCAACAGGAACAACTTTAGGTTTTGTTGGGAAATAGATCTCCGTCATTAGTTTTGACGGGCTTTTTACATCTAGTTTATTAATCGTCAAGATTTCAAGATGGGACCAGCTTAATTCGGGAACGATTTTCTCGTTGTTTATAAAAGCCTTTGTTTTGGCAATTGCTTCGCTGGTGTGTGAGTAGTCTCCTGTAAGAGTTGTTTTTACAGCTTCAAAACCATTAAGTTTTCCCGATAGTATGTCACTGCCGGCACTGATGGAAATGTCTCTGTTTATAGGTAAACAAATCGATATTTTGGCTAAACCGGTTGCTGTATCGTAAGTATGGTAAATGATAAAAGGTTTTCCGTTAGTAAGTAAACCGTTTGTTTTGCTGAATTGTATAAGCTTTGGAATTACAACGCGGGCATTTTTATTTACTTTTTGAATCTCGCTTGTAAAAGTTTGTTTGATGTAGGAAGTCTCCGTTTTTTTAACAACGCCATTGACTTTAATGGTATACGTTTTTGTTTCGTAATCTAAGTTTTTGTCAATATTTACAAGGCTTTTTTCGTACATAGTTCCAATCACATTATCAGAACCACCATTTATAGAAGTGTAAATTTTAAATAGGAAGCTCATTGTTCCTTTTGCTTTCCAGGTAACTTTTGTTTTACCCGCCAATGTATCTTTGAATGTCCAATTTACGTCAGCTTGCGTTCCGTCAAAGTTCATTTTTTGTTGAATGCTTTCTCCTTCTTTTGTTTTCAGGGTAATTGCATTTCCTTTTCCTTCATTACCTTCCCAGGAAAAAGTGGCTCCGTTACCAATTGTTTTACTTGGAAAAGACATTCGCATCGTTGGATCTTCAACCGCCCATGATTCAAAATCTTCAAAATTTCTAAAATCATTTATGTAATTATAAACGGTATTTCGTGGTGAATTGATGACTTTGCTTCGTTCTATAGTAAAATCTCCTTTTTGAGTAGCTACAAAAACACTAAGGGCAACTAGGCTTAGTAACGCTAAAAGAAACAGATATTTTAAAATCTTCATTGGGTAGGTTATTTGGTGTCGTAAAGTTATAAATTTTCTGCTATTGCGTGGAATAGTACAGGAATTAAAACGATACTTTCGGATTATACTTCATTCAAAAAAAATAAAATGAACTCTTTTTTGAAAATGCTAAATGGAAATCTAACAGTAATTTATTTTTGATTTTTAAATATAAGAAAAAAATCGATACTTATCTTTTAAAAAAGAATTTGATCACAAACAGGATCACAATAAAAAGCAGGAAGGTGAGCAATACTTTGTAGTTTCCTTTGTAGAAAATTTTGTGTAATGCCAAATCTTTTCGATAAGCAAAAATCATTACGATTACGAATGCAATAAAAAAACAGACTGCGAATATTAATTGTCCTTGACTAAACATAGTTGAAATTATTTTTGGCAAATTTAGATAATTGTACACGAATAGTTACTAATTTGGTAGTTCATTTAATTAAATAAAATCATGAAGAAGCAAATAGATGCAGTTAAGGAATTTCATACTGCTTTTAAAATCGGACACAGTGAAACGCCAATTGCAGATTTGGGAGGAAATAAAAAACATCTTCGTTATAATTTGATGAAAGAAGAAAACGAAGAATATCTGGAAGCAGTTGAAAATAATGATCTCGTAGAAATTGCCGATGCGCTTGGAGATATGATGTACATTTTATGCGGAACAATTATCGAACACGGACTGCAAGATAAAATAGAAGCTGTTTTTGACGAAATCCAACGCAGTAATATGAGTAAATTAGGAGAAGACGGTCAGCCTATTTATCGCGAAGACGGAAAAGTAATGAAAGGACCTAATTATTTCAAACCGGATTTTTCGAAACTTTTATAAAAAAAATAAAAATTTTTAAAAAAATAAACCCGACAGGTTTTTGAAACCTGTCGGGTTTAAAACTAAAAATATTTTTATTTATTGAACTTTAACAGTCCAGCCAAAAGTATCTTCAGAAAGTTTGTTTTGAAGACTTGTTAGTTTTTCTTTTAATATAGAAGCATACGAATTTTCAACTGGAGTCATTTCGTAGTAAGTATCTTGATAAGAGAATCCTTTGATTACACTAATAACGGCAGCTGTACCGGCTCCGAAAATTTCTTTTAGAGATCCGTTTTTAGCCGCTTCTACCAATTCAGAAACGATAACCGGGCGAACGTCTACATTAAGACCTTCTTTTTCTGCCATAGCAATTAAACTTTTTCTGGTAATACCATCCAAAATTCTTTCGCTGGTTGGAGCAGTCAATAAAGTGTCGTTTATTCTAAAGAACACGTTCATTGTTCCGGCTTCTTCCAATTTAGTATGTGTGGCATCATCTGTCCAGATTACTTGTTGGAAACCGTCTTTGTTTGCCAGATTAGTTGGGTAGAACTGAGCAGCATAATTTCCGGCCGCTTTTGCAGCACCGATTCCACCATTTGCAGCTCTACTGTAGTGCTCCGCGATAATTACTTTTACTTCACCTGAGTAATACGATTTTGCAGGAGATAATAAAATCATGAATTTATATTCGTCAGATGGATTTGCGATAACACCTGCTCCGGTTGCAATCATAAAAGGACGGATGTACATACTGCTTCCGTTTCCTTTTTGAATCCATTCCTGATCTAATTTTAATAGTTCATTTAAACCATCCATAAAAACAGCTTCAGGAACTTCCGGCATTGCCATACGAACTGCAGAATTGTTAAAACGTTTGAAGTTTTCATCAGGTCTGAACAACCAAATATCATTATTGTCATCTTTGTAAGCTTTCATACCTTCAAAAATAGCCTGACCATAGTGGAAGACTTTTGAAGAAGGGTCCATCAGAATAGGAGCATACGGCTTAATGACAGGATTTTGCCACTGACCGTCTTTAAAATCACATTCAAATAAATGGTCTGTAAAAACAGCACCAAAGCTTAGGTTTTCAAAATCAACTCCGCTTATTTTCGATGAAGTAGCTTTTCTGATTTCAATTTTGCTTGTTTGAGTTGTACTCATAATAATGTAAAGTTTTTTATGTAATTGCATCACTATAGAATGAACTACGGTAATGTTTTGGTATAAATAGATTTTATTAAATGCAAAATTAAGGAAAAATATATAATTTGCTTAGTATAACTGCATTAATTGCCGCGTTTAACTGAGATTTATCTATCTTTTAATAAACTGAAATAATTGGCATAGTTTTGTAAAGAATTTATGAAAAAACTCTCATTTTTTATGACTTTACGCAGTTGTTTTGACTAAATTTGACTCCGAAAATCGCTTGAAAATCAGCGATATTTTATGATAAACGGTTTAAAAGGTGAAAAGAGAAATAATTAAAACGCTAGATGGCTCAACCACAATTCATTTGCAGGAATGGGATGAATGTTATCACTCGAAGCATGGTGCAATTCAGGAAGCGAAACATGTGTTTATAAAAAACGGACTTTCCTTGTTTGAAGATAAAGCGGTCAGTATTCTTGAAATTGGTTTTGGTACAGGATTGAATGCCTTTATTACTTTTTTGGAATCGGCTCAAAAGCAACAGAAAATAAACTATGTTGGAGTAGAGGCTTACCCGGTTGAAGCAAAAGAAGTTTTAGAAATGAATTATGTTTCCGAATTGGAAGCAGATCAGTATGTTGCCGTTTTTGAAAAAATGCATGAATGCGAATGGAATGCAGAAGTTGAAATTAGTGCTGATTTTACGTTAACCAAAAGAAAACAATTTTTTGATGAAATAAACGATTTTGAAATTTTTGATTTGATTTACTTTGATGCCTTCGGATATCGGGTGCAACCGGAGCTTTGGAGTACCGAAATTTTTCAGAAAATGTACAATAGTTTAAAGCCAAATGGCGTTTTAGTAACATACGCTGCTCGCGGAGTTGTTAAAAGAAGTATGATTTCTGTTGGATTTACGGTGGAGAAGTTAGCGGGGCCACCGGGAAAAAGAGAAATGTTCAGGGCTTTTAAAAAGGTTTAAATGAGTTGTTTAGAATGATTCTATATTGATTTATATGTAATAAGAAAACGTATTAGTTGATAAAGTTTTTAAAAAAATAAGTTAAAATATACCATTCGACCTGATATTTGTTTAAATTTGTTGCGAGTTTAAAAATAGAGATAACCCCCAAAAATCTTATTTTATTATGTCTAAAATGATGTTTGATTACACGAAATCAATACTTGAGAGAGTAAGTTTCGATCCGATACTTTTCTGTAAGGAATTAGAGAAAGCTATCAAAACACTGTTACCGTACGAAATGGAACAATTACAAGAATGGTTATTAAATTTCATTATTGAGAAACCAGAATTAAAACAAAGTCTACTACTAATTAAAGTATAAAAGAAAAGGAGCCAATTGGCTCCTTTTTTATGCGCTTATTTTTTTTGTAGCGGACTGATGATTTGAACATTCTGAAAAACAATTGCTCCTTTTACAACACCGGCGATTGTAGATCTGAGGGCGTCAATGATTTGCATTTTTAATTCGCTTTTCGGGTAAATTAAACTTACCTCACGAGCTGGTTTTGGTTCCTTAAAGTTACGAAGTTTCAGTTTATCGGAATCTTTTAAGTCTAAGGTGTGCAAGTACGGAAGTAACGTTGTACCAAGGCCTTCGTCTGCCAATTTTATCAGGGTTTCAAAACTCCCACTTTGAATCTGAAAATTGGTCTGATCGATGTCAGATCCATTTTTGCATAAATTCAAAATCCCGTCTCTAAAGCAATGCCCGTCTTGTAAAAGTAAAATTTCATTTAGATTTAAGTCGGCTACCTCAATTTCGGTTTTTTCAAAGCTGGCGTGATGTTCCGGTATGTATGCTACAAAGGGTTCGAAATACAAAACGATTTCTTTGATTTTTTCGTCTTCAAGTGGTGTCGCGGCAATCGCAGCATCCAGATGACCATTCTTTAGTTTTAGAATAATTTCATCTGTGTTTAACTCTTCAATAAGAAGTTTTACTTTTGGATATTTTTTGATGAAATTGTTTAAAAACATGGGTAACAGCGTTGGCATAATGGTTGGGATAATTCCCAAACGAAATTCACCGCCAATAAAACCCTTTTGTTGTTCTACAATATCCTTTATTCTGTCGGCTTCATTTACAATATTCTTAGCCTGATTTACAATTTTATGACCAATATCGGTAAGTTGGATTGGTTTTTTACTTCTGTCGAAAATTAAAATGTTAAGTTCTTCTTCGATTTTTTGAATCTGCATACTTAATGTAGGCTGCGTTACAAAACACTTCTCGGCAGCAAGAGTGAAATTTTTATGCTCGGCAACAGCTAACACATATTGTAATTGAGTGATCGTCATTTTGATAGTATTTTTTGATACAAAAATAATAAAATATAATTTTTATTGATATAAAATTTAAAGAACTTACAATAAATTTGTAGTAAATTAGTGTAAAAATAAGGATTATGAAAACAAATATTTTAGGATTACCTGTAAAAGAGTCGGAATTATTAGTAAAAGAATTAAATGTGTTGTTAGCCAATTTTCAGGTGTATTATCAAAATTTACGCGGAATTCATTGGAATATTCGTGGGAAACGTTTTTTTGATTTGCATGTGAAATTTGAAGAATTGTATACAGATGCTCAATTAAAAATAGATATGATTGCAGAAAGAGTTTTGACAATAGGAGGGACTCCTTTGCATACTTTTGAAGATTATATCAAAAACAACAAATTAACAGTTGGAAAAAACATCTCGAATGATGAAAAGGCAGTTCATTTGATTGTACATTCGTTATCAGATTTATTAAAAATTGAAAGAGAAATCCTTAGTCAGTCGGGTGAAATCAATGACGAAGGGACCAATTCTATGATGAGTGATTTCATTGCAGAGCAAGAAAAAACAATCTGGATGATGAATGCCTGGTTGGAAGAATCATTATAAATAGTTAATTATAAATGGATTAAAATCAGAATGACGGATTGCTGTCATTCTGATTTTTTAATAATGTTAAATTTCTATAAAATTTTTGCCTTCTCGCTTTGATTTTATTCGTTTAACGCTATTTTTGCCACAATGAAATTAATCGCTCGCATATTGCTATTTCTATTTATTGCTTTTTTGGCAACACCAACAATTGTTTGTGTGCTAAAGAAAGGTAGCGATACGTGCGTAACTTTCAGTTGCTCTGAAGAAGAGCAATCACACAAAGAACTTAAAGCAGCTGTTTACGCGGCTATATTTCAGCATGAATTGGTTATGCCGGTTTTTAATGAATCAAAAAATATAGTATCCGGTAATATTGTCGAATTAGATAATATTTCTCCGAGTATATTTGCGCCACCACCCAACTTGGCATAATACTTCCGATTATTTTAAACGAACTGTATTTATAGATAAATGCAGTTGCTCTTTAATGTATCAATTCTTAGTATTGTATTATGACAAAAAAAATCAATCTTTTTGCCAATCTTAAATCTGATTTTGCGTCAGGTTTAGTGGTCTTTTTAGTGGCTCTTCCATTGTGTTTAGGTATCGCAATGGCATCTGGAGCTCCTTTGTTTTCCGGAATTATCTCGGGTGTTATCGGTGGTATCGTGGTTGGTTATTTAAGCCAATCTCATATTAGTGTTTCGGGACCGGCAGCTGGTTTAACAGCTATTATTTTAACAGCTATTACCGATTTTGGCGCTTTCGATGTGTTTTTACTGTCTGTTTTTATTGCCGGATTAATTCAATTGGCATTAGGATTTTTAAAAGCCGGAAGTATTTCAAATTATTTTCCAACAAATGTTATCGAAGGAATGTTAGCCGGTATCGGAATCATTATCATCTTAAAACAAGTGCCACACGCTTTTGGTTACGATGCTGATTTCGAAGGAGACCAGGCTTTTATTCAAAACGACGGGAGCAATACCTTCTCGTTTTTATTCGATATATTAAATCATATTCAGTTAGGAGCGGTAGTGGTTTCTTTGGTTTCTCTGGTGATCTTAATTTCATGGGATAAGATTTCGTTTTTAAAGAACCTTAAATTGATTCCGGGGGCACTTGTTGCTGTTGTTGCGGGAGTTGTCTTAAACGAAATTTTTGTTTCTTCAGGAAGTTCATTAGCCATTACAAAAGAACACTTGGTTTCTTTACCGGTTCCAAAGTCTTTTGATGAATTCAAATCTATTTTAATTTTGCCAAACTTTGCTGCGGTATCGAATCCTCAGGTTTGGGTTGTGGCGTTAACAATTGCTATTGTAGCGTCTATTGAAACATTGTTATGTATTGAAGCCGCTGACCGAATGGATGTTCAGAAGCGTTATACCAATACCAATGTAGAGCTTAGAGCACAGGGAATTGGTAATATATTAAGTTCACTTTTAGGTGGTTTGCCAATGACATCAGTTGTGGTGAGATCTTCTGCAAATAATAACGCAGGAGCAAAATCTAAAATGTCAGCCATCATTCATGGTGTGCTTTTGTTACTTAGTGTTTTGTCTATTCCAACAATTTTAAATAAAATTCCGTTAGCGACTTTAGCAACCGTTTTGATTTTGGTTGGATATAAATTAGCGAAACCGGCAACATTTAAACATTTCTGGGAAAAAGGTAAATACCAGTTTGTTCCTTTTATTGCGACATTAGTGTTTGTCGTAGCAACAGATTTACTTAAAGGAGTTGCTCTGGGAATTGTAATCAGTATTATTTTTGTATTGAGAGGAAATTTAAAAAGAGCTTACAGTTTCAAAAAAGAAGAATACGAAGACGGAGATGTTATTCATATAGATTTGGCTCAGGAGGTTTCCTTCTTAAATAAGGCAGCAATCAAATCAACATTGAATGAAATTCCTGAAAATTCTAAAGTAATTATTAATGCACACGATACAGAGTATATTGCACATGACGTTTTAGATTTAATTCGCGAATTTAAAGGGACACGTGCTGTTGATCAAAATATCAAAGTAAAACTTAAAGGCTTTAAAGAAGCTTACGAGTTAGAAAATTCACCGGATATCAATAATCATGTATCTATCGAACATTATTATGATGTTGCTAAGAGAACCATGGTGAAAAAAGAGGTTGCAAACGAAGATTCTAAAAAATAAAAATAAATTAATTGAGGTATTTCTGAAATGAAAGAAGTATCGAAATTAAGCTGCCGTCCGGTAAAATTATTTTTGATACCTTTAATCAAGTTAGAAATACTAACTAAAAACGAAACAAAAAATGAAAGATTTTTATAAGCAAATATTAGAAAACAATAAAGAGTGGGTTGAGAAATCATTAGCATTAGACCCTAATTTTTTTGCAGATTTAGCCAAAGGACAAACTCCGCCATTATTATGGATCGGATGTTCTGATAGCCGTGTTCCTGCTAATGAAATTATCGGTGCTAAACCGGGAGAAGTTTTTGTACACAGAAACATTGCCAATATGGTCGTTCACTCTGATATGAATATGTTGAGCGTTCTGGATTATGCGGTAAACGTGCTAAAAGTGAAACACGTTATTGTTTGCGGACATTACGGTTGTGGTGGTGTAAAAGCGGCTATGGGGAATCAATCTGTTGGAATTATCGACAACTGGATTCGTCATATTAAAGACGAATACCGTTTACATGACAAATATTTAAATTCGATTGTAGATGAAACAGAGCGTTTTAATGCTTTTGTAGAAATCAATGCTAAAGAGCAGGTTTACAACTTAGCTAAAACGTCAATCGTTCAAGGAGCCTGGAAAAATGGTCAGGACCTAACACTTCACGGATGGGTTTACGGTTTAAATTCCGGTTTCGTAACGGATTTGAATGTAAATATTAGTTCGAATGAAGAATTAGATGATGTTTATCAGTTAAACAATCTTTAAGAAATAGAAAATCGCCTCAAAAGGGCGATTTTTTTTATTCATTCTCGTCTAAATTCTCATTAAAAGCCGAAGGCAATAAAGTTGGAATAAACTTGATTAAAATCGGTAGTAACAAACTTCCTCCCGGAAGTAAAAAGATGGTTAATGATGGAATCGTTTTACAAATATCCAGCAGTTGTTTTTTTACCTTTTTCTTTTCTTTGGCATCCAGATCTCTTGTTGTAGAATACGCCAACAGAATCATTAATTCTTTGCTTTGAACGATTTCCTTAACCAATCTGTTTTTGTTCCTTACAATCAGTTTTACAACAGTATGTGTCATCTGATCGTAAAAATGTTTTACAGGATTAGAGTAATTAAAGTATGGGATTTTCTTTTTATGAGTCGTAATAAAGGTGTTGGTTGTCGTGATGCTTGTCGTTACAAATGCATCAGCAACACCCATCATTGATCCTAAGGAATGTAGAAAATAAGCTTCTTCGTTTTCTACGACACCATCGCTCCAAAGTGCCATTCCGGCCATGTCAATTAGATAGTACTGCTCCAGTTTGTTATTAAAATAATCCAATTGCAGCGTTTCTAACGTGTCTACTGTAACTTTTGAAAATTTGGAATAACGGATCGAAGCTTCAAACAATTTAATCAATAAATCGTCATGCTGTGATTTAACGGTTTTGGTTTTTAAGGCTAAAGCCACAATACCCAGAACGGTTTCTTCAATTCGCTTTAAATATTTTTCAGGAATTTCACCATGTGCTAAATACTGTCTGAAAGCCAATACATCAATAAACAATAACGCATTGGTTACCAGATGCGAAAAGTTTTTACTAATAATGCTGTCATTAGTCTGAACGCGCTGATCGATTATGTTTTCTAAGGCTAAAGAAGGGGTGTCTTTTGGAAGTAAAATTTTAAACAAACTAAATCCTTCGGGATTCATTTCTTTGTAGAATTTTAAAACTTCTGCTATAAAATTGTTAGGTTCAGAACTTCTCTTTTCTAAACAATACATATTGTATAAGGTGTTTAAAAGCGCAACTTTAGAAATTTCCGTTTTAAACCAGCCTTGTATCGCAACGGGAATTTGAGAATTAATAGAGATGATATGGCCATAAATAAAGCCCGTTTCTCTGACTTTATTATAGAACGAATCCACCGTCTCAAAAGGGATTGCTTCTGAGAACTTCTGTTCGCTAAAAAATTTATCTATCCAGCCTGATGCCGATGGGTTAATCATTAACTTTAGTTTGAGGCTACAAAGCTATATTTTTTTCTGATGTTAAGATTAATTTTAAATGAAATAACCACTAGATTTTGTTAAATCTAGTGGTTATTGTGTTTTTTACTTTATGATTCCGGAACAGGCGACTCTGGCTCCTGCATTTCCTGCTGGCTGAGAGGTGAAATCATCAACTCCCTGATGTACGATTAAGCCTTTTCCTAAGATGTTTTTGGTTTCATCTTCACAACCAATACACCATTCATCAGTAGTCATTGTAATCGTTCCGTTTCCTTTTTCATCTGCGGTGAAGTTTCCGATATCGCCTTTGTGATATTCACCAACACCCCATTTACCATGTTTCTTAAAAGTGGGGTTCCAGTGTCCTCCTGCAGAACTTCCGTCGGCAGCCGTACAATCTGATTTTTCATGAATGTGTATCGCATGCACTCCCGGTTTTAAACCCGACATTTTTGCAACAAAAGTTACTTTACCCTTTTTTTCTGTGAAAGTGGCAGTTCCGGTTACCGTACTGTTACTTTTTGGTTCCAATGCGATGGTCAGCGTTTTGGCATCATTTGATTTTGTACTTGTTTTACAACCAATGATTAAGGCTGTAATTATAGCGAAAGAGACAATTATTTTTTTCATTAAAGAGGCTTTTAAGTTTAATAGTAAGTAAAATTAACACAAAAGGACTGAATTAGGGGACTATAAAAGTTAAAAAAATCTAAAATTAAGGGTTGTAATTAAAGACAAGTTTTAAAGATATACCGAAAATATTGTTTAAATTCGTGTACACTTTAAAGAAAAATTCGCGAATACTGTTTTTGTAATTGGTTAACTTTTAATACTTAACGTTATGAAAAAATATATTTCTGTTTTAGTTCTTTTTGGACTTATGCTAAGTTCATGCAATGTTTTTAAATGTAAAAAAGGAGATATTGCTTCTAAATTAGAAGGAACCTGGGAACTCAATTATATATCCGGGCCCAAAATAACTTTTGAGGGTTTGTACCCCAATGGAAAACCAACAATCAATTTTGATTTAAAGGAAAAACGGGTTTCAGGAAGCAACAGCTGCAATAATTTTAACGGTAAATTGAGTATTGACGGAAACAAAATTGATTTTACGCAACCCATGGCCGTTACAAAAAAGATGTGTACGAATAATCAGGGGGAACAGACTTTTATGAGCGCCCTTCCTAAAATAACTTCGTTTGATATTACGGATGAAGGGAAAACACTGCACTTCATTTCGGGTGACATTGCTATGATGCGATTTACCAAAAAATAAAAAGCCTTTTTGTTTAAATACTATTAAATTCATTTTATGAAAACGAAATTATCATTTTTATTGGTGTTATTAACCTTTATAACGAGCAATGGTTTCGCTCAGGAAAAAACGAAAAAACAGTTAAAAGCAGAAAGGGAACTTCAAAAACAAAAAGAAACTGAAGCCCTGATTAATTCTAAAAATTTTGTTTTTGACGCAGAGAGAGCGAATCCGATGGGATATAGAACGATCATTTTAGATTTCAATACCTATACGATGAAGGTCAGTGAAGAAAAAGTAACCTGTGATTTGCCTTATTTCGGACGTGGCTATAATGTGGCCTATGGCTCATCAGACGGGGGAATGAAATTTGAAGGAAAACCTGAAAATATTACAATTGAGAATAAGAAAAAAGGATACAACATCAAAATGACGGTAAAAGGGGAACGTGATGTTTATGTTCTTTTGTTTTCTGTGTTTTATGATGGAGGAGCAAGTGTGTCTATTAACAGCAATAACAGAGGCGTGATTTCGTATGACGGAAAGATCAGGGCTCCCAAAACAGAAGAGAATAAAAAATAGAGTTTTAGTTTGATTATTATGCCTTGAATCTATTCGTTTATGCCAAGAAAAGTTTTTCCTATTTTGTCTAAAAGACATCGTTTTGTAGTAGTACTATCTTTAATTTCATTTTCAATTTACAGTCAGGATTTAGAACCCAGAGTTTACGCCAACGTGGCCAAAGATCTTAATGTGGTTGCCGTTGGTTATGGTTTTATGGACGGAAACGTATTAACAGATCCATCGTTGCCTGTTAAGGATTTTACCATTCAGAGTCATAATTTGGTCGGAAGTTATATCAGAACTTTTGGACTTGCGAACAAACTGGCGCGTGTACAGGTCTCCCTTCCGTATACTTTTATGGACGGATCGCTGACGGCTACCAATGGTGCAGTTTTGACCGGAACCAGATCAGGCTTAGCAGACATGAAAGTACGATTGGGAATCAATTTATTGGGTTCTCCGGCACTCGATAAAAAAGATTTCAAAGATTTTGAGCAAAAAACCATTTTGGGAGTCAGTTTAGTAACTTCGATTCCAACCGGGAAATATTACGATGATAAAAAGATTAATATAGGAACAAATCGTTGGGCTTTTAAGCCAGAAATTGGAGTTTCCAGACGGTTTTCTCATTTCTATGCAGAAGCTTATGGTGGAATTTGGTTTTATACCAATAACAATGATTTTTTGGGTAAAAAATTAGAACAAAAGCATACGTACAGCCTGCAGGGGCACGCAAGTTATTACTTTAAAAATAATATGTGGATTGGCTTTAACACCAACTGGTTTTTTGGAGGAAAAACAATCACAGACGGAGTTTCAGATGATAGCGAAATTGACAATTGGAGAGTAGGAGGGACTTTTGCCGCACCCGTTGCAAAAGGCCAGTCCGTAAAATTGCAATATCATGTCGGCGCCTATACCAATAATGGATTAAATTATTATGCCTTAACGCTTTCCTATCAATATTCCTTTTTTTAAGCACTATTAAATTTTATAATATCAAAAATTAAAATTTACAATTCACAATTGACATTTCACCATTAAACATTTAAATTATGAAAAAATTAATTCTTGTTTTCGTTATGTGTGTTTCGGCCTCTTGGGGTTATTCTCAATCTTCGTTTAAAGAAGATGTTGAGGTTTTGCAAAGTATTTACGGTAAATCTAAAGCTGATTTGGTAAAGCAATACATGAATTTATCTGATGCACAAAATGTTGCTTTTACTAAAATTTATGATAAATACGAGGAGCAGCGAAATGCGCTTGGTCAGGCGAAATTTAAATTAATAAATGATTATGCTGCAAATTACGAAACGCTTACAGATGAAAAAGCGGATGAATTAGCCAAAGGAACTTTGAAAAATCATATGAACTATGAGAAGTTGTATTGTAAAACGTACGGGCAAGCTAAAAAAGCCGTTGGAGCAATTAATGCGGCAAAATTTATTCAGTTAGAAGTCTATTTGCAAACGATTATTAAAGCCGAGATTTTGGAGGCAATTCCTTTTATTGGGGAATTAGATAAGAGCAAAATTAAGTAATAATATATCGAGTGTATTTTGTTTAACGCTTAAAAGTATAGTCCGCATGGATGGTAGAAACGGTTTTACTTAAAAAGAAGCAACATATGAACTATGTGGAAAAATTATGGTTTTCTGGAAACGTTTTAAAGATTTAATTCCAAATCTATGTCTCTATGTGTTAAGTAGTATTTATGCAGGTTAACGCTTGGCTACAAATAAAAAGGGGTGTTATTTTGAAAATAACGCCCCTTTTTTTGCCTTACAACTATTTTTATTTAGCAGTTTTAACTTCATAAATGGTATTAACCAATCCATCACGAGGAGTGTCTAAAGGAAGTTCCCAGAACATAACTCCACCTAATTTTTTAGCTTTTGCGTATTCCGCTTTAGCTTTTATGGAAGTAACATTGTCTCCGGTTGCAAATGTTTTTTCTTTTTCGTTGTACCAATAAGCCGCTTTTGCTTTGTCATCCCAAAAGTATTTCCATCCGTTAGCTTCTGTATAAGTTGTAGCATAATTTTTGAAAGAAACTCCTTGAATATGCACACCCGGTTGATATAGACCATTGTTTACATTTGCAACCTCTTTCCATGTTCTCGTATAAAAAGCACCACCAATCACTAGTTTTTCTGCCGGAATGCCTAGTTTTAGTAGATACTCAACCGCTCGGTCTGTAGATTCCTCTTTCGGGTTAGTGCTGTATAAAGGCGTATGATGACCCGTAACAGTTGCATATCCGTTTACCAAATCGTAACTCATGATGTTTACACGATTTACCAATGGCATCACTTTTTTCCATTCAACAGATTCGTCCAGGTATTTTTGGAAGCCCCCTGCAGCAAAACTCAAATCGTATTTTTTACCTAAAGTACTGCGTAAAATTTTGATTAGTTCTGTAAAATTAGTTTTGTCAGCGGGTTGGTATAAATGACCCGGAAGTCCTTCTATGGCTGGATATTCCCAATCTAAATCTAAACCGTCTACTTTGAAATAATCACTGAGTTCTTTTACAGATTTAGCAAAAAGTAGTCTTCCTTCTGCAGTTGAAAATGCTGCTGAACAAGGCTCGCAACCAGACCAGCCACCAAGAGATAAAAGCACTTTTAGTTGTGGATTGGAAGCTTTTAAGGAAACCAAATGTTTGATTGTGACAGAATCTTTTGGAGTGTCAACGCTTAATTTTCCTTCTTTTAAATGGCAAAAACTAAAAATAATTTGATTTAGCTTGCTTATTTCATATTCGTTGATTAATTTGTCATCGCCTGTATAATAAGCGATGATGTCCATCTTTTTATTTTTTTGAGCAAAAGTAGATATCGTACAGCTACACAATAAAAAGAAAGCAATTAGATTGAGTTGTTTCATTTTTTGTTTTTTGAAGTTTTTAGAATGTTAAATATAGAACATTTAGGTTAAATTTTATTTTCCTCCTTATTTTTTAGCTTCGTTTAAAACATTGATTTTCCACTGTTTGTTTTTTTGTGGATTACAGTTTCTTTTTAAGTAAATTTACTATAGTTAGATTTTCTTCTTGCAATCATTTGTAAATCAATGGTTAGTGTTGCTTTTTGTTTGGGCTTTTACCTAGTAATTAATCGGTTTTTAAATATTTTCAATTATGAATAAATTAAATACTTCAGTTGTGTTTAAAACAAATTTCAGCAAATCTGTTGCATTTCCAAGTTTGACAATAATTATCGCAATTTCTCTATGCTGTGGTTTTTTCTCCACTGAAACGGAAGAGGTCTTCAATTTTATAAAAGAGTTGGTTTTTAAAAATCTGAGCTGGTTGTATGTGTTATTAGTGACCGTTTTTGTGTTGTTTCTAATAGGATTGGCTACCAGTAAATTGGGAAAAATTAAACTGGGTCATGACGATTCGGTACCGGATTATTCTTTTTTCTCCTGGGTAGCAATGCTCTTTGCAGCCGGAATGGGAATTGGATTAATGTATTTTGGTGTTAGTGAAACCATGTCGCATTATGCAACTCCCGCTAATGCTAATTTAGCCGTTGATCTTCGGGCCAAAGAAGCACAATTGTACACTTTCTTTCACTGGGGTTTTCATGCCTGGTCTATTTATGGCGTTGTAGGATTGTCGTTAGCCTATTTTACGTACAGACATAATTTACCACTTGCGATTAGAAGTGGTTTTTATCCGATGCTTAAGGATAAGATACATGGAAGATTTGGTGACATAATTGACGTTTTTGGTTTGTGCAGTACTTTTTTCGGCATCACAACCACCTTAGGTTTTGGAGTTGTACAGTTATGTGCCGGATTGGTAAGTCTTAAAATTATTCCGGATACGGATTTTAAATATCAAGTTGCTATTGTTTTAGTTGTAATGGTAATCGCAGTTTTTTCGGCAATCTCTGGCTTAGGAAAAGGGGTGAAGAAATTAAGTGAAATGAATATTCTGCTGGCTGTACTGTTGATGTTGTTTATATTGGTATTTGGACCAACAATTTATATTTTAAGCACTTTTACAGAAGGGTTGGGGTATTACATCAGTCATTTTATATCGCTTACTTTTAATACTTATGCCTATGAAAAAGGCAGTCAGGAGTGGTTTTCTAAATGGACGATTTTATACTGGGCTTGGTGGATTTCTTGGGCGCCTTACGTAGGATTGTTTATTGCGAAAATTTCTAAAGGAAGAACAATCAGAGAGTTTATTTTGGCCGTTTTGTTTATTCCTGCTTTTTTTAATTTTTTGTGGATGACTGTTTTTGGAAGCAGTGCCGTATGGATAGACGAACATGTAGCACATGGCGCTTTAAGTCAATTAGCCAATAACCCCGATACTTTATTGTTTAACTTTTTTAGTTATTTCCCTTTTACGACGCTTTTGAATGTTTTGTCGATACTAATTATCTGTGTGTTTTTTATCACTTCTGCAGATTCGGGTATTTTTATAATGAATGGTATTGCTTCAAAAGGGGCTATTAACTCGCCTAAATGGCAAAGTGTTTTTTGGGGAGTTCTATTATCGCTTTTGTCTTTAAGTTTGTTAAGAACAGGCGGATTGGCCTCATTGCAGACAATGACCCTTATATCGGCCTTGCCGTTTGGAATTATAATGATTTTGTTATGTTATAACTTATGGAAAGCACTTGTAGCGGATAATGAATACAGTATTAAAAAATATTCCCACGGAAGTTTAAATTGGAACAACAGTAACTGGAAAGAGCATCTCGAAAAAATCCTGACGTTTTCTGAAAAGAAAGATGTGCACAGATTTATTGACACAACTGTGAAAAAAGCATTTATAGAATTAAAAGCAGAGTTAGCCAACAATAATGTCGATGCGAATATCAATTCATTTTCATCGCCTCAACACGCGATTGAATTGGAAATCAAATTTGATCAGTTGCGGAATTTTAAATACGGTGTAATGGCTCAGGCACTCACTATTTCGGAAACTTTAATAAACGAAAAAAACAGCCCCGACAGTGATTCAGAAATTACATTTCATCCGATTACTTATTTTGGAGATCACAGGATGGGATATGATGTTCAATATTTAAGTAAAGATGGCATCATTTCAGATGTTTTAAGGGAATACGAGCGGTTTTTAAATCTAAGTTCTGATCGGGATAATGATTTGATTATGAAACCAACCAATTAATAAAAATAAAGGATCAAGTTTAATAGTTGGAGAGCAGTAAAAATGAAACTCAAATAGTATTGAGTTTAATAAGAAAAAGAGAAACCCGTTTTTATCAGCGTTTGTGCTATTGGAAATCCGTATAATCCGCGTCCAATTCTGCATAATCTTTGCACACGGATTGAACAGATTCGTTATCACGAAGACGCGGATTTAAACGGATTTAAAATTCTTTGTATTAAAATTTACACAGGTACTTAGCTATGTTTTTGTTGGGAATTTCACCAATTGGCACCAATTTTTTTTTGCCACAGATTAAAAAGATTTACACAGATTATTTAATCATTGTAAATCTTTTTAATCTGTGGCTTTTTTTTTTTGCTCATAAGCCTGTGAAGCTAGAGGCTCCTTGGGAAAGTACTAAACGTCTTTTATAAGGAATCTTTAGCAAAGAAATAATTCGAGTAAATTGGTGTAATTCGTGGCAAAAGATCAAAAAAAATAAACCCGCACTGTTTCGGACAAGTGCGGGTTTAAACAAATTAAAAGCTAAAAACTATTTTTATATTAGAAGCAGTAATCGTTCTCTGCAACTAATTTAGAAGTAATAACCTCTCTCAAAGCTACTACATTTGGATTGTTTGTATATTTTGTGAAACGTTTAAGTCCCATTAACATCATACGTTGTTCGTCACCTTCAGCAAAAGAAATGATTCCTTCTTTTCCGTTTAAGTTTACGATGTCTACTGCTTTGTACAAGTATAATTTTGCCATTGCAATTTGCTCTTGAACTTTAGCTTCACCTTCTTTTTTGGCTAATTTTTCAGTTCTTAGAATAGTACTTTCAGCCATGTAAACTTCGATTAAGATATTAGAAGCTGCCATCAATAATTGTTGGTGTGAATCTAAATCCGGACCGTATTTTTGAACAGCACTTCCGGCAACCATTAAGAAAACTTTTTTCAGGTTGGCGATGATTAATTTTTCTTCAGCAAATAATTCAGAAAAATCAGGAGTATCAAAAGATGGGATTCCCATTAATTCTTCAGAAACTTTCATAGCCGGTCCTAATAAATCAACATGACCTTTCATAGCCTTTTTGATCAACATACCAACAGAAAGCATTCTGTTAATTTCATTTGTTCCTTCATAGATTCTAGCAATACGGGCATCTCTCCAGGCACTTTCCATCGGAGTGTCTTCAGAGAATCCCATTCCACCAAAAATCTGAATTCCTTCGTCAGCACAAGCTTGTACGTCTTCAGAAACTGCTACTTTCAGGATTGAGCATTCGATAGCATATTCTTCAACACCTTTTAATTCAGCTTCCTGGTGAGAAGTTCCTTCCGCTTCACGGGCAGCAATTCTGTCTTCGATATCTTTTGCAGCTCTGTAAGAAGCACTTTCACCTGCATAAGCGTTAGTAGCCATTTCAGCTAATTTAGCACGAATTGCTCCAAAGCTTGAAATTGCAGTATTAAACTGAATTCTTTCGTTTGAATATTTTACAGCATTTGCCGTAACTCTACGTTGTGCATCTAAACAAGCAGCAGCCAATTTAATACGACCAACATTCAAAGCATTCATTGCAATTTTGAAACCATTTCCTCTTTCAGATAACATGTTTTCAACAGGAACTTTTGTGTCGTTGAAGAAAACCTGACGTGTAGAAGAAGCACGGATTCCTAATTTATGCTCTTCTTCATTCATTGAAATTCCGTTAGCCGGATCATTTTCAACGATGAAACCTGTAATATTTTTATCATCTCCAATACGAGCAAAAACAATAAATACGCTGCAGAAACCTGCATTCGAAATCCACATTTTTTGTCCTGTAATCGAGTAGTATTTTCCGTCTTCAGATAAAACAGCTTTTGTTTTTCCTGAGTTAGCATCAGATCCTGCACCCGGCTCAGTTAAACAATAAGCTCCAAACCATTCTCCAGAGGCTAATTTAGGAACGTATTTTTTCTTTTGTTCTTCAGTTCCATAAAGCGTAATTGGCATAGTTCCAATTCCTGTATGAGCTCCAAATGCAGTTGAGAAAGAACCTGTAGCTCCCGAAATGTAGTCACAAACTAACATAGTAGAAACAAATCCCATTCCTAATCCACCGTATTCTTCCGGAACTGCAACTCCAAGAAGTCCAAGTTCACCCGCTTTACGCATAGAAGATTCAGTGTATGCATAATCTTTCTTTTCGAAACGATCTTTATGTGCCCATAATTCTTTGTCTACGAACTCTTTTACAGAGTCACGCATCATTAACTGCTCTTCCGAGAAATCTTCCGGTGTGAAGACATCCTCGCATTTTGTTTCTTTAACTAAAAACTGACCACCACGGGTTACGTTTTTTTCGATAGTATCTGCCATTGCTTATGTTTTTTTGTATGTTTTTTGTTTCTGATTATTCTCAATATTGTCATTCCGACGAAGGAGGAATCTCCGCGACAATTATCCGTACCGATTATCAATCTTTATGGAGTTACTTACGAAGATTCTTCGTTCCTCAGAATGACAAACTTTGCGAATACTATCTTATAAAACCTCGTAAATCCCCGCAGAACCTTGTCCAGTTCCTACACACATCGAAACGATTCCGTATTTGTTACCTCTGCGTTTCATTTCGTCAAATAACTGAACAGAAAGTTTCGCACCGGTACAACCCAGTGGGTGTCCTAATGAAATTGCTCCACCGTTTACGTTTATGATCTCCGGATTAATATTTAATTCACGAGTAACTGCTAAAGCTTGAGAAGCAAATGCTTCGTTTAATTCAATTAATTCGATATCGTTCAAAGTCAATCCAGCTTGTTTTAATGCTTTTGGAATTGCTTTTACCGGACCAATACCCATAATTCTAGGCTCAACACCTGAAGAAGCGAAGTTTACTAATCTGGCGATTGGCTCAAGATTTAATTCTTTCACCATATCCTCACTCATGATTAAAACAAAAGCAGCTCCGTCACTCATTTGAGAAGAGTTACCTGCGGTTACACTTCCGTCAGCAGCAAAAACAGGTCTTAGTCCTGATAATGCAGCAACAGATGTTCCGGCTCTTGGACCTTCGTCTTGTTTTACTACGTATGATTTCGTTTCTTTTTTACCATTTTCGTTAATGAAAGTCTGCTCAACAGTAATTGGAACGATTTGTTTGTCAAATTTTCCTTCTGCCTGTGCTTTCAAAGCTTTCATATGAGAATTGTAAGCAAACTCATCCTGATCTTCTCTTGAGATTTTATATTGGTTGGCAACCGCTTCAGCAGTTAAACCCATTCCCCAGTAATAATCTTCGTGACCTGCAGCCGCTACTTTATAATCCGGAGTTGGTTTGTAACCTCCCATTGGAATAAAACTCATGCTTTCTGCACCACCAGCAATAATACAATCAGCCATTCCTGATTGAATTTTAGCGGTAGCCATTCCGATAGTTTCTAATCCGGATGCGCAATAACGGTTTACAGTTACACCAGGAACATCTTCTACTTTTAATCCCATTAAAGAGATCAAACGTCCAACGTTTAGTCCTTGTTCTGCTTCCGGCATGGCATTTCCTACCATAACGTCATCGATACGTTTTTTGTCAAAATCAGGCAGTTCGTCCATCATAAACTGAATGGTTTCTGCAGCTAATTCATCAGGTCTTTTAAATCTAAAAACCCCTTTTGGTGCTTTTCCTACCGCAGTACGGTAAGCTTTAACGATATATGCTGTTTTCATTTGTTTTGTTTTTTAAGAGTATAGAAAATAGAGTATAGAGAATAGACTGTTGTCTGAAATCTATATTCTTTTCTCCTTGTTCTATTTTCTAATTACGAAGTGGTTTCCCTTTAGTTAACATATACTGAATTCTTTCCAATGTTTTTCTCTCTGTACAAAGAGATAAGAAAGCTTCACGTTCGATATCTAACAAATATTGTTCAGATACTAATGTTGCTTCAGATAAATCACCACCAGCCATAACGTAAGCCAGTTTGTTTGCGATTTTTTTATCGTGCTCAGAAATATATTTACCGGCTTCCATTTGATCTGTTCCAACTAAGAACATTCCAAGAGCTTGTTTTCCTAATACTTTCACATCAGTTCTTCTGATCGGTTGTGTATAACCCGCTTCTGCCATTAATAAGGCGTGTTTTTTAGCTTCAGCAATTTGACGGTCTTTGTTTACTACAATGATATCTTTACCGTGTTGTAAAAGTCCCGTGTCAAAAGCTTCATAACCTGAAGTTGAAACTTTAGCCATAGCGATCGTTAAGAAATATTCTTGAAGAACATTTAATTCCACATCGTTTTTACGGAATAAATCAGAAGCTCTTAAAGCCATTTCTTTAGATCCACCACCACCAGGAAGTACACCAACTCCGAATTCAACTAATCCCATGTAAGTTTCAGCAGCAGCTACGACTTTATCAGCATGTAAGCTCATTTCGCATCCACCTCCAAAAGTCATACCGTGAGGTGCCACAATTACGGGAATTGAAGAGTAACGTACACGCATCATTGTATCTTGGAATAATTTGATTGCCATGTTTAATTCGTCGTATTCTTGTTCAACCGCCATCATGAAAATCATACCGATATTAGCACCAACAGAGAAATTCGCTGCTTGGTTACCAATTACTAAACCTTGGTATTCTTTTTCAGATAAGTCGATTGCTTTATTGATAGCAGCAAGTACGTCACCACCAATGGTATTCATTTTAGATTGGAATTCTAAGTTCAAAATTCCATCTCCTAAATCTTGGATAATTGCACCACTGTTACTCCAAACTTTTTTGCTTTCGCGAATGTTGTTAAGAATAATGAATGAATCTTGTCCCGGAACTTTTACTTGAGATTTTGTTGGAATGTTGTAGAAATAAGTTGCTCCTTCTTTTACAGAGTAGAAACTTTCACTTCCTGAAGCTAACATTTCAGTAACCCATGCAGCAGGTGCTAAACCTTCTGCTTTCATGATTTCGATTCCGTTGGCAACACCAATGGCATCCCAAATTTCGAATGGACCATTTTCCCATCCAAAACCAGCTTTCATGGCGTCATCTATTTTATATAATTCGTCTGAGATTTCAGGAATTCTGTTTGACACATAAGCAAACATTCCGGCGAAACTCTTACGGTAGAATTCTCCTGCTTTGTCTTTTCCTTTTACCAGAACTTTAAAACGATTGATTGGTTTATCGATAGTTTTAGTTAATTCTAAAGTAGCGAAAGAAGCTTTTTTAGCCGGACGGTATTCTAATGTATCTAAGTCTAAAGAAAGAATGTCTCTGTCTACTTTTTTGTAGAAACCTTGTCCTGTTTTACTTCCCAACCAATTATTTTCCATCATTTTGTTGATGAAATCAGGAAGTTTGAACAATTCGTGTTGTTCGTCGTTCGGACAGTTTTCGTAAATACCGTTGGCAACGTGTACCAAAGTATCTAAACCAACAACGTCAACAGTACGGAAAGTAGCTGATTTTGGACGACCAATTACCGGGCCGGTCAATTTATCAACTTCTTCGATTGTTAATCCCATTTCTTTTACTAAATGGAATAAACTCTGAATTCCGAAAATACCAATTCTGTTTCCAATAAATGCCGGAGTATCTTTAGCAACAACCGAAGTTTTTCCTAAGAATTTAGATCCGTACTCATTTAAGAAATCCAATACTTCAGTTGAAGTTTTTGGGCCAGGAATGATTTCGAACAATTTTAAGTAACGCGCAGGGTTAAAAAAGTGTGTCCCACAGAAGTGTTGTTGAAAATCTTCACTTCTTCCTTCACTCATAAAGTGAATTGGAATACCGGAAGTATTAGAAGTAACTAAAGTTCCCGGTTTACGGAATTTTTCGATTTGTTCGAATACTAATTTCTTAATATCCAGACGCTCGACAACAACCTCAATAATCCAATCTACGTTGGCAATTTTTGCCATATCGTCTGTCGTATTTCCGGTCGTAATTCGGTTTGCGAATTTCTGACTGTAAATAGGAGAGGGTTTAGATTTTAAGGAGTTTGCTAAATGATCGTTTACCAATCGGTTACGAACTGCTTTGCTTTCAAGTGTTAATCCTTTTTTAGCTTCAGCTTCTGTCAACTCGCGCGGTACGATGTCAAGCAGTAAAACTTCAACACCAATATTAGCAAAATGGCAAGCTATTCCTGAACCCATAATTCCGGATCCGATTACAGCGACTTTTTTAATTGTGCGTTTCATACGTAGTTAATATTTTGTTTTTTTATTTGAATTTGAGTTTACTTATTTGAATTAAGATTACTCATTTTCTGGTTTTTCCGTTTGATTAAATATATTTTTATCCTGAATTAATTCATTGATGATTTCTGATACTTCGATAAAATGTTGCATCTTTTCGTCAGAAACATGTTTTCTTACCGTTTCATTAAACTTCAGAACGGTATTTTTAGATAAGTCCCTTTTTTCTTTTCCAAATTCGGTGAGATAAATTAAGACACCGCGACCGTCTGTTGGGTTTTTTTTGCGAACAATAAGACCTTTCTCTTCCATTGATTTAAGCGTCCTGGTTAAGCTGGTCGCTTCCATTCCCATTCTTGGTCCAAGAGCTGTTGAAGGCGTACCTTCTTCTTTGTCGATACTCAAAAGCGCAAACCCGGTGGCCATGGTGGCATCGTATTTAGCAGCTTCTTCGTTGTACATTCTTGATACGGCTTGCCATGTAGCTCTCAAAATATAATCTATTGTTTTGTCTTTCATATGTAACTATATCGATTTCAAATATAATCAAAAAATACTATGCATGCATATAATTTTAAGATAAATTTTTTGTTAATAAAAAAATGTCTCTGAATTAGAGTGGTTTAGGGTTGTTTTTTATTTGAAATATACTATTCTTTTTTTGAATTTTAATAAATTTAATTGGTTTGTAATTTGTTTTTGGCATTCAAAATAATAATGATTCTTTTATTTAAGGTAATTTTTATGAAATATTGAATTTGTATGGTGAAATGTTTTCGGTAAAATGAAAAATGTTTGTTTGTGAAATGCAAAATGTTTCGTACAAATGAACCATTTAGAGACATACCATGAACAGGCACACCACGAACAGGCACACCACGAACAGACGCACCACGAACAGACGCACGACGAACAGGCGCACCCCGTAGAGACGCACCCCGTAGAGACGCACAGCAGTGCGTCTCTACAACAATTGGAATTTGGAATTTAAAAATTTGGAATTTCATCTACTCGTATCTTTGCAACGCTTTCGCGAGTATTCTTTTCATACGGTCTCTTAGATTTTCGGGGCTAATGATTTCAATTCCGTCACCAAAGCCCAATAGTATACGTTCCATTTCATAATTTGGAGAAAGGAATAAATGTATAATAATACTTTTGTCCTCATTCTCTCTAATAAGCCGTTGTGTTTGGTGTAAAGGTTTTGTCAGTACATAAGGCGCATTTATGGCATCTATCCAGAGTTCAATTTTTCGGGGTCTTGAACCTGTATTTACGGTAACGCCGATTACATTTTTATAAAATAATTCGGCATCAAAATCTTCTTCGATATAAGGGAGATTAAAATCATAATCAATAGAAACGATTCTGTCCAATGCTAAATTAGTGATAGGAGCAGAGCCTTTTCGTTTTCCAATTAAAAACCATCTATTGTTAAATTCTTTCAATAAAAAAGGATGGAAATTGAAGGTGCTTTCTTCTGTAGATTTGAATGATTTATAGGTAAGGACCAAAACCGTTTTTTTAATAATGGCCTGATAAATTTCATCGAGATAATGGAGTCCTTTTAGTCCTTCATTTTTATCCAGATAAATTACAGGTTTTGTATGTGATTTTTCGGCGTAGATTTTATCTTCCAAACGTTGCAGTATATCCGATACATCGCTAAACAAAGAAAAGTCTTTAAATTGTTTCAGCATCGAAACGGTTTCGGTGAGCACATTGATATCAGTTTCCGTAAGCGGAATATCAGTTATAGAAAAGCTATCCTCTTCATACTTATAATATTTCTTTTCGTAAACAACGATTGGTGCGTTGTATCCCAGTTTTTCACTGCGCATCATCTGAATGTCGAGCTGCACGGTTCGTTTGCTTACCGGATTTTCTTTTCCTTCATATTCATACAGAGCATCAGAACAGGCATTCATTAGATCTTCTAAAGTCCAGGTTCTATAAGAATTTTGCAGGCATTTGTCTATCGTTTTGTATCTGATGAGAGCATTTTTGTTTTGAGCCATATATTATTTTGAATTTTTTAGTAGTAGCAAGCTGTGATGTGTTAGTACGACACATTTATACGACGAATCTTACGATCAAAAATAGAGATTAAATTTTACTACGCAAAATTGTTGCGCAATACAGATGAAAAAGAAATGTTGGCGTAATATTCGGGATGTTATGGATATTCCGTTTAGGTTAAACGCATTTCGACTTTTCTGGTCTTTAAAGTAAAAAAGATAACGATTAGTTAAATTGTTTGTTGTGTAGGAAAATAATGCTGAATTTTGATGTAATTAAAAGATTGTCAAATAGTTAAAATTATTATTATGGTAGTTGTACACGAAAAATTGCGCGTAAAGTTCTTAGAGCATCAAGTAATGAAAGATTTTCATGAAGATTGTGGTGCATTGTTTCCATGTAACTGGAGCAGGTATGTTTTCTCTCCTGATGAGCTTGATAGTATACTCACGAGATCGCTGAAGTTTTACAACGGTTCAAATCCTGATAAGAGGAAGCTAGCCTGGCTTACTTATATCGATTTGGTGGGGCATATGGTGTTGGCGCGTGAAATTGTAAACCGACGGGCTTTGTTAGGTTTTTGTATCCTTAATAATCTGCTGTTTGATTGGGAAGACGATTTGTGTTCCTTGGAGACAATGGATGAGCTAATCGATGAAATCAACGATATTGTACTCGATTTTTTTCCCGAAAAGTTCCAACATCAGGTATACAGTTCCTGGGTTAATTGTGCCTATTGCTATTTTATAAACAGAAGGTTTGAGATTAAGGAAAAAGTATGTAACAGTTCGGAGGAAATGTTTCATTTTTTCAGACTTTCGGATGGGGGAATAGCTGCTTATTTAATTGCACTTATTTCCGTTTATGACGACCGTGATTTGCTGCATATTGTGGCTCAGGAATACACACTGAATCTGCTCATGAAACCTTTTATGTATGTAAATGATGTTTTTTCTTTTAATAAGGAAATTACAGAAGAAGAATTGGCAAATCAGTTGATGATACTGCTTGCCGGTACGAACCTTTCTCTGGATCAGATTCTAAAAAAGATGTTAGTTGAAATTACCTACAATATTGACAGTCTGAAATTACTCTTTCCTGAATTTTACGGTGTTTTTATATTTTGGCTAAGAGGGAATCTGGAATGGTCTTATGTTTGCAGCAGGTATCATAAAAAAGAGTAGTAATAGGGCAAGTGAGTCGGCCATTTAGCAGATAATGGCAATAACAATTGATTCTAATCGACAGCTTTTTTTACTTTATAAAATAGTTGGACCAAAAGAAGGAAAGCGTAGGGTTTTGTAATTGGTTTATATTTAGTGATTTAATACCGTTTTGGAATAGGTCTCATGATAAGTTGTCTTAATTTGAAAATGATTATTTATAATCTTTTTTTGATTAAAAAAAACATATACTTTTGAGGACCAAAAACAAACAATATTAAATGAGGAAACTTTACTTCTTACCCCTTTATTTTCTTTTACTTATCACTTCTTTAGCACACGGATCCGGTAACAACAAAAACAATAATTATTTTAGCGAAAACGGGAGGGATTTAGTTCTGCCTCCAACAGTTAACTTTACTTTTACCAATGATGGTGTCTGTTCGGGAACTCCGGTTACTTTTACTCCGGTGATAACGGGCAGCGGTCCTTTTAAATATTTATGGGATTTTGGAGATGGAACGACTTCTACAGATCGTAATCCTAACCATAATTTTGAGGCCCGTGGATGCGGATTTCAAAATTTCTCTGTGAAACTAACTGTTACAGATGCAAGTGGAGGAGTGAGTTCTCTAACAAAAAATGTTTCGGTTAAACAAAAACCGGATTTGAAATTTGTAGATGTAAATTCGCCTGGATCCAAGAATCCTTTTGAGCGATGCGGTGATAATAATTCGAATCCTAAATATACAATTAAGGTTGGTAACAATTCAAATTCGGTATCCTGTATTACCTCATATAATGTAGATTGGGGGGATGGAAAATTAGAAAATAATGTTGTTTTTCCTAAAACACACGATTATTTGAAATTGGGATCTTATAATATGGTCATAACCGCAATTGGTACCAACAGTTGTAGTAATGCTATCACTTATGTTGTTAAGAATTCGAATAACCCGATCGGGGCTCTTATTGCTCCGGGTAATACCACCAACTTATGCGCTCCTGTTGATCCGATGGATTTTGCAATTGGGGCTTGGGGGCTTAATCCTTCAGATACGCAATATAGAGTTGATTACGGAGATGGTATAGCATTAAATTTTACTCAGGCGCAATTAGAAGCTTCTCCGTATTATAACAGTTTAAATCCTCAGGCTTCACAAAATTTTCCTGTACCGCATAAATTTACAAGAGCGAATTGTCCAACTGGAAATACGGTGAGTTTGACTATATCGACTTCTTGCGGAAGTACTTACCTTACAGCAGGTCCAATTATTATTTTAGATGTGCCGGTAATAAGCTTTAATGTAAACTCTATTGCTTGCGTGGATTCTTATACTAGTTTTAATAATACCACTTTTGCCGGATATACGAATGATTGTAGTACTTACAATGTTTATACTTGGGATTTTGGAGACGGAAGCGCGCCTTCTCGTGAGGTTAACCCTTATCATATTTATACAAAACCGGGAAAGTATACGATTAAACTATCAGCTCAGACTCCTTGTGGAATTGGATCTTCAACGACAAGAACTATATGTGTTGAGCCAATTTTAGAACCCAATTTTACTTATGGTAATGCTTGTGCTTCCAGTGATGTTGCAATTACCAATACAACGGATACGAGTTTAAGTTGTGGTACAGAGAGTTATTATTGGGAAGTTACCAATTATTATGAAGGTTATTGTGGAAAAGAAACACCGCCAGGGTTAGGAAGAGGGCGATGGAGTTTTACAAATGGAACGTATCCGTATTCAAAAGATCCGGTTTTTAATTTTACGTTGCCAGGGACTTATTCTGTGCGATTAACCACAGTAAATTCTTGTGGAATTAAGCGTTCTATAAGTAAAGCAATAGAGGTCAAAAAACCACCTGTTACCACTTTAGACCCTATTTCAGATTTTTGTAAGTCAGCAACGATCAAGCCTGTTGGAAAAGTATTGGAAACTTGTTCTCCAAGTACTGAGATTACGTATCTCTGGAGTTTTCCGGGAGGAAGTCCAGCCTCATCGACATCATTAAATCCGGGATCGATAAACTATACGACGAGCGGAAATTACCAAGCTACTTTTAGTGTTACCAATAGCTGCGGAACAACGACAAAAACGGCTAATTTCTCGGTTAACACAGTTCTTTCGCCAATTATACAACCAAAAACTGCAAAAATTTGTAGTGGAAACAGTTTTAGGATTGCTCCGGTTACAGACGGGACAGATAATGTTCCTGCAGGGACTACTTATGTATGGTCCAATCCGGTTGTTTCACCGGCGGGTGCTGTGAGTGGCGCTTTCGGACAAACTTCTCCGGTAGCAAGTATTAGTCAGACCTTAACAAATAATACTCCCAATCGCGCAACGGTTACCTATACCATATCGCCAATATCAAAAGTTTGTCCGGGACCAGATTTTACCATTACAGTTATTGTAGACCCATTGATAAATGCAGGTGAGATCATACAGAAAATTACTTGTAACGGATTGAGTGATGGTGCCATCAGTTTAAATGTGGTTGGAGGTATTCCTTTTACAACAGGAAAACCTTATACATTTAGTTGGGCAGGTCCAAACGGATTTACAAGTACAGATGAAGACATTTCTAATCTGAAATCAGGATATTATTATTTAACAATTAGTGATAATGGGAATTGTCCATTTTCTAAAACGTATTATGTTGAAGAACCTGGTTTGTTTCAATCATCGGGATACAAAAATGATATAACTTGTTTTGGAGCTGATAACGGAATAATTAATGTAAGTCCAACAGGAGGAACAAAACCTTATACTTTTGTTTGGACAAAGGATGGAAACCCTTATAGTAATAATTCCGGTAATTTAAAAAATTTAACCAAAGGAGTTTATAAAGTTACCATTACCGAAGTTAATAATTGTAATGTATTAGAAGATACGTATACCATTATAGAGCCGCCATTATTAAAAGCAAGTCTGGTAAAACAGGTTGATATTTTATGTTATGGAGACTACACAGGAGAAATCACGGTAGATGTTGTTGGCGGAAGAGGGAATGAGACTGCTCCAGGTGTTTTTGAATATTACTACAGATGGACCGGTCCGAATGGATTTAATAGTTATTCTAAAAATTTAACGAATGTTGCCGCAGGAACTTATAATTTAACGGTTACAGATAATTCAGGTTGTACAGATGTATTAGAGGTTAAATTACTGCAAAACGATGAAATAAAAATAGATTACACCAAAGGCGAAATTGCCTGTTATAATTATTCAGATGCTTTCATAAAGATAAAGAGTATTACCGGGGGAGTTCCGTTTACAACAGGAGAACCGTACCTTATAAAATGGAGCAATTTAGGGACCGGATACGAACAAAATAATTTGTCAGCCGGAAGTTACTTAATTACCATAACAGACGCTCTGACTTGTACAAAGGAATTTCCTATAGTCATTGATAATGCGCCTGTTTTTTCTATGAATCCTGATGTAAAACAAATCTCTTGTTTTGGAGAAAAAGATGCCCACATTCGATTAAATCTTGTTGGAGGTAAGGCTCCCGTGACTTTGGTTTGGGCTGACGATGCTACAGCCGGTATTGAACGAAATAATCTTGGACAGGGAAAATATACCGTAAAGGTTATCGATGCTAAAGGATGTAAATTTGAAGAAGAGTTCATTATTGTAGAACCTTTATTATTAGAATTAAATGCAGATGTTACAAATCCGCTAAGCTGTACAGAAGCCAATACGGGAGGAGTAAATTTAGTAGTAACCGGAGGTACCCCTCCATTTATATACTCTTGGTCTAACGGTGCAGCAACTGAAGATCTGGAAAATCTTATACCGGGAAATTATACCGTTAAAGTTACCGACAAAAACGGTTGTCAAAAGTCTGGATCCTGGAAGATAACCAGATTCGAGCAACTTACTCCCAGCATAGAAGTATTAACTGATTTTAATTGTGATACCAAATATGTTAAACAAACCTTTGTCGGACATGTAAAAGGAGGTATTCCGCCTTATACATTAAGTTGGTCTGACGGTGTAATTAGCGGCGTTAATAACGAAATAATGAATACTGAAAATAATGGATTAATTATATTCAGTGTGAAAGATAGTTTCGGTTGTATAGCAGATTTCCCATACAATGTGAATACGCCGGTTTTAGGTACTGCTGATTTTTCTGTGAGTTCTTATGGTAAAGACATTTATGATTTGTATTCAATTTACGACCCTATTTTGTTTACCAATTTAGCAACCGGAGATTTTACAGCAGTTTCATGGGATTTTGGAGATGGTAATTTTTCAGATGAGATAAGTCCAAAACACAGTTATACCAGAGTAGGGAACTATACTATAAAACAAACTGTAACCTATCCTTTCGGTTGTCAGTATGTTTACACCATGACAATTAAGGTAGAAAAAGGATACAGTCTAATGATACCTAATGCCTTTACACCTAATAATGACGGATTAAATGACAGTTTTGCACCTTTATTTCTTGGTTTAGATAACATAACACTGGAAGTTTTTGATACCTGGGGTGGAATGGTATATTCCGAAACGGGTACAAACATCAGCGGATGGAATGGAAGAGTAAAAGATTTAGTGGCCGAAAACGGGAACTACTATTTTAAAATTACTGCTAAAACATTCTATAAACATACGGTTACAGAAAAGGGCGCATTCACTTTAATTAAATAAAAGCAACAGATTAACAAAATGAAATTAAAATTACTTATTACAATTATTACATGTTGTTTTTATTCTAAAGTGACAGCGCAGGATCCCATTTTTACCCAATATTTCTTAGTTCCGGAAACTTTAAATCCAGGTTTTTCAGGTTTTATGGAAACTACTTATGCCGGAATTATACATCGCGAACAATGGCCGGATCTTGACCTGAGAGTAGATACCGATTACGCCTTTGTGAATACCTGGAGTGAAAGTCTAAATAGTGGTCTTGGACTAAGCGTTCTAAATCAAAGAGAAAATTTAAGCAAATACAATTACACACAAGTTAATGCCAACTATGCTTACAGAGTTCGAATAAATGATGATTGGTATTTCAGACCCGGAATTGAAGCCGGTTTTGGATTGAAATCATTTGCGTTTCAAAATTTATTACTCGAAGATCAGATTAACATTCGTACAGGAGCCGTAAACAGCAGTTCTGCAGATCCATTGTTGCGTAATGATAAAGTTAACTTTTTTGATGTTTCGGCCGGAATGGTTTTTAATACCGATGCCCTTTGGATCGGATTATCGATGAAACATTTAAACAGACCTAATATCGCATTCAGCGGTGATGAAAATGTGCCTCTTGAGACTTTTTTCTCTCTAAGTTCGGGATATGAATTTCGCGTAGCTGATTATATAGATGTGCAGTTTTTTCCGTATGAAACCAAAATGTTTGTAACCTCCAACTATATGCAACAAGGGCGTTACAATAGATTGGATGTTGGAGCTTCGGTACTTTTTGAGCGAATGTTTTTTGGAGCTACTGCCGTTACAAATCCTTCTAAGAATGGTGCCAAAAGAGATTTGCTTACCTCTGTAAATCTTTTTACAGGATTGCAATACGAGCATTTGAAACTAGGTTTTTCGTATGATATAAATACTTCTGGTATCGGAAAAACAGGAGGCGTTTACGAACTCCTTTTAACGTATCAATTTAATTTGGACAAAAAATGTTTTGGTTGTCCAAATTATGCCGGGAATTAAATAAAAACATTACCGTAGAGACGCACTGCTGTGCGTCTCTACAATGCGTATTTACAACGATGGCGTGATTATAACAATATATTCACAACAATAAAATTTCTCGTTTAATATTCTCTCGGGCCTCTTTTTCAAATTGATGTCTAAATTCCTCTGTCTGAAATATATATTCATTTTCTAAAAAATGTTCCAGTGCCTTTTTCCTGCCGGGATTGTATAGAAAATCAGGATAGATACGATACTCCTTTCTAATCTGGTTAAAGTAGATTTGATAATCATTCCAATCTTTAGCAAGTATTTTTAAATCAAAATCAATAAACCAATTGATATCTTCAATGTCATTTTGCTGGTGGGATTGTGTTGCACAAATAGCATCAAATATTAATTTTTTATCCAGTAGAGACGCACTGCTGTGCGTCTCTAATTTCAACGCATATTCGGCACTTTTGAGCTCATTATCCTTTCGTGTGGCTTTATAAATGTAGTCGTGGTAGAAAATGCTAAACAAAATTTCATCCGGATTTTTGAGACGATTTTGATATTCATCAAACAATTCAATCATTTCTTTCAAATGATTTAAATTATGATAATGCCTTGATTTGCCGGAATACGCTTTTTCTAAATCAAGCCACAAAGCCTCAATTTCATTAGCGCTAAAGCCAATTCGGCTAAACAAATCGGTATACTTTTCTTGTAAATTCATATAAGAGATTTAATCAAAAATACAATTTTTATTTCACTACGCAGAATAATTGCGCAGTGGTTTTGAAATCTTTGTTCAAGAAATAAAACAAGTTCATAGAAATAGAAATTGAGTTGATCAGGTCAAGTGTAAGTTACTTCGAAAACTTTCCAAATTTACTTATACAATTATCTTTTAAACTCAAACATACAATTGGGGCAGTAGCTCAGCGGTTAGAGCAATGTTAGTTTTGAAATTACCTTTAAAAGGCCAATTAAAACTTACTTCCGCCTGTCACGCCATCGGTCGTGGGTTCGAACCCCACCTGCTCCACAATTAATGGTCAAATAAAACTTACTTCAGAACACGGCTAATTTCGGTTCGAATCCGAACAAGTTTTAGAATTATCATTAATAAAACAGAGGGTCAAGATTAACTTACTTCTTCGCGGTAACCCGCTCCCATTAGTTCAGTTAATCCATTACCCTCAAATTTAAGGTCAAGTGTTTCTTACTTCAAAATCTTTAGGGTAGAATCAGAAACACCATTATCTAAATTTTTAAAATTAAAAAAAAATGAAAACAAAAGAAGTAGTAAAAATCAGTTTACGTCAAAATGCTATTTTTATTCCAAGTGAATACATAGCCAATGATATCAAAAAATTATCGGCAACTACATCGGTTTTAGCAGCCAATGTTTCTAAACTCGGATTTACCTTTTCGGAATCCTTATTGCATGCTTTAAACAATGTAAGCCCGAATTACAAAGTAGATGTTTTAGAGGTATTAAAAGAGGTTTTAGGAACAGGGAAAAACTGGACACCTTTGGTTAAAGAATGGAATATTCCAACAGGAGAATCTGTTTTTGATCACGTAGCCACTTTTTTTGCTAATGTTTTTAATAGAACCAATGGTACGAATTTGCCATGTGGACATATCATTCCCGATCATACTTTCCCTTTAGAAAGATATAACGGTTGCCCGTTTTGTGGCACTCCATTTGAATTTGGTAAAATCGAAAAGTTCGGTCAGGGAAGTAAATTAAAAGTGCTTGAATTGTGGGATGAAACAGCGCTGGAAGACTTTTATAAATCGTTATTGCAATCTAAAACCGCTTTAGACGCAACGCAGGTCGAAAGCTTAAAAACAGCTATGAAATACTTGCCTTTGCCAAAGGAAGAGATTGCAATTAAAGAAACTTTGATGTTGGTGATCGATGTTTTAATTGAAAACGGTCAGGCTGAAAATGTGACTCCCTATTTTAAAACACCAACTGATATCTTACGATATTTATGGTTTAAAAATACTGGTTTATTGCAAATTATCGAGCCAAAAACAATCGTAAAAAGAGCATCTAAAAACGGACAACATTTCAATTTTGGTGCAGATCAAAGCGCACAGTCTAAAGTTTTGGCTAAAAAAGATTTGAAACTTAAATATTCGAGAAAAGAATGTTTGATGGTCGCTTCCTGGTTAAATCATTTAGATATGGATGTTGAGACGATGTGCGAAATCATGCATCCAAAAAGAGGAATGTGGGTGCGTTTTATAAGAGCGTTGCGTTTGGCTGAATACAGTAAAAGAAAAGGTTTTGAAAAATTAGCCGATTTATTAGATGTATTTTACAACCAAACCTATGAAGTTTGGCAAAGTAAAATTACTACAGCCCGATTAAAATTTGACGCAGCTAAAACATTTGACTTATTGAAACAACGTCCGGGTTTGTTTGCACGTTCGTTATTTTCGAATATGCTTTGGTTTGGTGCAGACGAAACGATTGCACATTTTTCTGAAATTATCGATAAAGTTCCGGCAAGATTGATTTTTACATTGAATATGTATGCACAAAATTATTTTGATAAAAACATGCAGAGAAGTGTGAAACCTTTGGGCGGAACTAATAAACGAGTAAATCCAAATGCGTTGTTAGGATTGTATGACGAATTGCAATTAGAAGAGATGAAAAATCAGATTGAGGATTTGTGTATTTTGGCTATGAAAAAAAGATTCGCAGCGATTAAAAATACCAATAAAACGATTTATATCGATTCGCAATTGTACAACATGCCCGTTTCGATTGGTGACCGAAGCGATTCTGTTCAGGATTTACCGGTAGCTTTAATGGGAACCCGTTTTCCGATTGAAGGCAACGAAGTGCGATTGTTTATGCAATGGGGGGTAGATTTACTGGCGCAACATTTGGATATGGATTTAAGCTGTCATATCGCTTATGAAAACAATGCCGATATCTGTTCTTTTAGCAGATTATCAACAAAAGGTTGTCAGCATAGTGGTGATATCAGAAGTATTCCGAATAAAATTGGAACAGCTGAATACATCAACATCAATATAGACGAATTGGCAAAAGCCAACGCAAAATTTGTGACCTTTACCTGCAATGCATATAGCAACGGAAGTATTTCGCCAAACCTCGTTGTAGGCTGGATGAACAGTAAATATCCGATGAAAATTTCGGAGAGAACCGGAGTTGCTTACGATCCGTCTTGCGTAGATCATCAGGTTCGTGTGACACAAAGTGCTGCGAAAGGTTTGGTTTTTGGAGTCTTGGATGTAGCCAAAAGAGAAATCGTTTGGTTAGAGATGACTTTCGGAGGTCAGGTGGTACAAGGTTTGGATTTTAAAGGAGTTCAGGCATTGTTAGCAAAATTGAACAGTAAATTAAATATCGGTAGTCTGTTACAATTAAAAGCGGAAGCTCAAAATTTGACAATCACCGATGATGAAAATGCTGATGAGGTGTATAACGCACAATGGGCAATGAACGCTGCTGCGGTTACACAATTATTTATAGATTAGGAAGGAAACCACGAATTCTTAAGAGTTCGTGGTTTTTGCTATTATAAATAGGACGTTCCCAAGGGATTGAATTTTGATGCGTGTTATTTTTTCAACGTATTGAAATCCGTTGCTAGAATATTTGTCGTTCCTGTGGAATTGAATTTTGATACACGTCATTTTTCAACGGATTGAAATCCGTTGCTATAATATTTTTCATTCCTATGGAATTGAATTTTGATGCACGTCATTTTTCAACGGATTGAAATCCGTTGCTATAATATTTGTCGTTCCTATGGAACTTAATTTTGATACACGTCATTTTTCAACGTATTGAAATCCGTTGCTAGAATATTTGTCGTTCCTATGGAACTGAATTTTGATACACGTCATTTTTCAACGTATTGAAATCCGTTGCTAGAATATTTGTCGTTCCTATGGAATTGAATTTTGATGCGTGTTATTTTTTCAACGTATTGAAATCTGTTGGTAGAATATTTGTCGTTGCTATGGAATTGAATTTTGATACACGTCATTTTTCAATGGATTGAAATCCGTTGCTATAATTTTTTTCATTCCTATGGAATTGAATTTTGATACGCGTTATTTTTTCAACGGATTGAAATCTGTTGCTATGATATTTTTCATTCCTATGGAATTGAATTTTGTTACGTGTTATTTTTTCAACGGATTGAAATCTGTTGCTATAATATTTATCGTTTCTATCGAACTTTTTTTTGTTTTTTACTTTGTAACTATAGCAAATTAAAATTCATGTTATCCCATATTTCTTTTTTGAAGATTATTAAATATAAAAAATGCCATTTATAATCTGGTAAAATTTAAGGAATATTATTTATTATAATAGTTAAAGTAAGTTCCATCGGAACGATTTCATTTTTAGCAACGGATTTTAATCCGTTGAAAAATAACGTGCATCAAAATTTAGTTCCGTAGGAACGGCACATATAATATGTTTAACAGTTAGAATAATTTAAACTACGCAAAATAATTGCGTACTTAATTTTGAATCTTTGTTTGAAAGATTAGAACACATGAATACAACACTTTTACAAGAAATGATTTCCAAAAACTATGTCAAGGTAAACAAACACCCTAAGCATAATTTATATATCTACAATTATACTCAAAATGCACAATTTGAGAGAATATGGAATGAAATTACATTAAGTTGCAGAGGGCTGATTTTAGATGAAGATTTTAATATCGTGGGGAGACCTTTTGCAAAATTTTTTAATTTGGGTGAATGTGAAAATCAAATACTTCCTAAATCTTCTTTTGAAGTCTATGATAAAATGGACGGCTCGATGGGAATTTTATATTGGATCGAAGAGGTCCCGTTTATGGCAAGCCGGGGTTCATTTGCCAGCGACCAATCCGATAAAGCAAATGAAATGCTACATGGAAAATATAAGGATTCCTGGCCGCTTTTAGATAAAAATAAAACCTATTTGTTTGAGATTATTTATCCCCAGAACCGTATTGTTTTAGATTACGGAACTTCGGAAGAGTTGGTTTTACTGGCGGTTATTGATACACAATCCGGAGAAGAATTTCCGCTTGAAGATATTGGTTTTCCAATAGTTGAAAAGTACGATGGAATCAGCGATATCCATATGTTGTCTGCAATGAATAAAGAAAATAAAGAGGGGTTTGTGATTAAATATTCCAATAACTTCAGGGTGAAAATTAAGTTCGAAGAATACCTTCGTTTGCATCGAATTATCACGCAGGTTTCTAATCTGAATATTTGGGAATATCTGAGAACCAATCAATCGATGGAAGAAGTTTTAGAACGGGTACCCGATGAATTTTTCGGCTGGGTTAAACAAACCAAAACCGATTTAGAAAACAAGTATGCCGTAATCGAAAAGCAATGCCAAAAAGATTTTAAAGTTCTGGAATCGGTAAAAGAAACAGCGCTCTATTTTTTGACTTGTAAACATCCAAGTATACTATTTTCGATGCTTAAAAATAGAGACTATTCGCCCATAATCTGGAAAATGATTCGGCCAACATTTGAAAAACCGTTTAATAAAGGAGAAGAATAAAATGAGAAAAGTAATTTTAATGAAAGGATTGCCTGGAAGCGGCAAATCGACTTTGGCAAAAAAGATAATTTCAGAAAATCCTGAAACATACAAACGTATTAATAGAGATGATTTGCGTGCTATGTTTGATAACGGATTTACAAGTCAGAAAAACGAGAAGTTTGTCAAAAAAATTCGTGATATCTTAATCACAAAATCTCTTGAAGAGGGAAAAAGTCTTGTGATTGATGATACTAATTTGTCTGAAACAAATCTTAGACGTGTTTCACAATTGGTAGAAGAATACAACGCAAAATTTAATGAAAAAGTGCTGGTTGAAGTAATAGAAGTAAACACTGATGTTGAAGTTTGTATAGAAAGAGATGCCTCGAGAGCAAAACCGGTTGGAGAAAAAGTAATCCGAAAAATGCACCGTCAGTTTTTCAAAGATTCTCCTGAATACTGTGTTCAAAATTCGGAGCTGCCAAAAGCCATTATCTGTGACCTCGACGGAACTCTGGCCTTAATGAATGGAAGAAACCCCTTTGATGCCAGCAAATGTGATGAAGACGAATTGAATAATCCGGTAGCTAATGTATTAAGAAACTACAAGAAATTGGGTTACAAAATACTCTTAGTTTCAGGAAGAGAAGACCAATACAGAGAACCGACTTTACGTTTCCTGGCAAAACACGAAATCGGTTACGATGCTCTAATCATGAGAAAAACAAAAGACTATAGAAAAGATTCAATCATTAAAACTGAGATTTACAATGAATTTATCAAGGATAATTATTTTGTTGAATTTGTATTAGACGACAGAAATCAAGTAGTAGATACCTGGAGAAATGATTTGAAGTTGCCGTGTTTTCAGGTCTATTACGGGGATTTTTAGGGGAAAGGGCTTCGACTTCGCTCAGCCTGACAAATGGAGGGAGAAAGGTGCTGAGGTTCTGAGAGAAAAAAACTTTGCGCTTTTGCGGCTTTGCGAGAAATTTTTGGGAAAGGTTCAAAGGTACAGAGGAACAAAGGTGTTGAGTTACTGAGGTTCTGAGAAAATTTCTTATTTGCACGATTGTCACCCTGAGCGAAGTCGAAGGCTGGTTAAGATAAAAGGGGCTTCGACTTCGCTCAGCCTGACAGATGGGGAGAGAGAAAGATGCTGAGGTTCTGAGATAGAGAAACTTTGCGTCTTTGCTTAAAAAAAATAAAAAAATACATGTTAGCAAGCATTTCACTTCTAACATTAAACATTTCACAAGAAAAAAAAATGAAAACATATATAGACATAGGTATCAACCTAACCAATAAACAATTCCAAAACGATATAGACGATATCGTACAAGACGCAATAGATGCCGATGTAACAAAAATGATCCTTACGGGAACAAGCATAAGAAACAGCGAAGAATCATCAAAGATTGCCAAACAATATACGGGGGTTTTATACTCTACTGCGGGAATACATCCGCATGATGCGAAGAGTTTTGACCATCAGAGTATTTCGAAACTAAAGGACTTACTACAGCAGAAACATGTTGTTTCAGTAGGAGAGTGCGGACTCGATTTTGATCGTGATTTTTCGCCCAGAAACGTGCAGGAAGACTGTTATAAAGCCCATTTAGAATTAGCGGTCGAGATTCAGAAGCCTTTGTTTCTTCACGAAAGAGCTGCTTTCACACGTTTTATGAGTATTACAAGCGAGTATTTACCGAAATTGCCCAAAGCCGTTGTACATTGTTTTACGGGAACTCTGCAAGAAGCTAAGACCTATCTCGATAACGGATTTTATCTTGGTTTTACAGGAGCAATATCAGACAGTAAACGTTTTGAACACTTAAAAGAAGTCATTCAATACGTACCACTCGACAAAATAATGATCGAAACCGATGCGCCCTTTATGCTCCCGAAAAATGTTCCAAACAGCCTCTTAAAGAAATACCACGAACGCCGTTGCGAACCTGCATTTCTGCCTTATGTGGCAGGAACGATTGCACAGTTTAAAGGCATTCCTTTAGATAAAGTAGCGGAAGAAACGACAAAGAATGCGAAGAGCTTTTTTGGAATTTAGATGCAGAGAGGTAAAGTTGCAAAGTTTCTTAGAAAAAAAACTTTGCGCTTTTGCGACTTTTCGAGAAATAATTTCAACAGCAAAACGAATGCAAATTTCAGCAATAATCTGTTTAGTTTATCGCAGGAGGATAATGCTTACCTTCGGTCTTTAACTTCATAAAAATGAACTGCAACATATCATTTAAAGAAAGAGCAAAAATTGGTATGGAAATACTAGCAAAGCAAAAACCTGTTACGTTAGAGCAAGCCAGAGCACAAGCAAAATGGCTTAGCGAAAGTAACACATCAAAAGAAAAAAATTAAAATGACCATACAAGACCTAAAATCCCAAAACCTGATTCTTTTTGAAGTTATTTCAGGAAGTAAATCTTTTGGGTTAAATACAC
Organism: Flavobacterium sp. ABG; assembly: GCF_001027725.1. NCBI lineage: Bacteria > Pseudomonadati > Bacteroidota > Flavobacteriia > Flavobacteriales > Flavobacteriaceae > Flavobacterium > Flavobacterium sp. ABG. The sequence goes on along the minus strand of NZ_LEKS01000002.1, from coordinate 367,101 downwards.
CCGCTTCCGATACCGATATAAAAGGAGTTTATTATCTCCCGAAAGAGAAATTCTTTGGTTTAGAGTATATTCCGCAAATAGCAAACGAAACCAACGATGAGGTCTATTACGAAATCGGTCGTTTTGTGGAATTGCTCCTAAAGAATAACCCCAATATCCTAGAGATTCTTGCTACTCCCGAAGATTGTATACGGTACAAACACCCGTTGATGGATTGTTTAAAGATAGAAGACTTTCTGTCTAAACTCTGCAAAGATTCTTTTGGTGGATATGCCGTATCACAGATTAAAAAAGCGAGAGGTTTAAACAAGAAAATCGTCAATCCAATGCCGAAGGAAAAGAAAAGCCTTTTAGATTTTTGTTATATCCTAAAAGGTTACGAAACAATTTCTTTGGCTGCCTATCTGACAGAAAATAACCTAAATCAGGAGCAATGCGGATTGGTGAATCTACCGAACTCCAAAGGAATGTTTGCTTTGTTTTACGATGCCGATAGCACATTGGGTTACAAAGGAATTATACAAAAAGAAACCTCAAATGATGTTTCGCTTTCGTCTGTTCCTAAAGGTCAAAATAGCATTGCTTATTTATCCTGCAACCAAGACGGTTATTCGAAATACTGTAAAGAATATACCGATTATTGGAGCTGGATCGAGAAACGAAACGAAGACCGCTACAACACCAATCAGCAACACGGTAAAAATTACGACAGTAAAAACATGATGCACACCATCCGACTTTTGCAAACCGCTGAGCAAATTGGTTCTACCGGAAAACTGAATATAAAAGTTAACAATCGGGAGGAATTATTAGACATAAAAGCCGGAAACAGAGCATACGATGACTTACTGCAAATGGCTGATGATTTGATTGTTTCTATTGAAAGTTATTATAAAACTTCGGCTATGCAAGAAGCTCCGGATGAAGAGAAGATTATAAAGACTTTGATTAAGATCCGGAGAAAATTGTATCAATAACAAGAAAGCGTTTTAGTTTTAAAACGCTTTTTTTATGTTTTAAAATTAGGTGTTTATACTTGATTTTATGGTTGTTTGTTTTAGGTATATTTGAGAATGCTTCAATTTTAAGATTTATGGAAATCCGTAAAGTTGTTGACGAATTTGAAATTAAATTTGTTAGTAGAAGTGAAAATATATAATTAGAAATTTTAGTTATTTAAAACAATGTAATTTAAATTAGGATGAGTACAATTAATAGAGGTTCAGAATGGAGAAAATGGGATTTGCATATTCATACACCGGAAACAAAGCTTGCAAATAATTTTAAAATAAGTGAATCAGAAAACTTATGGGATAAATATTGTGAGCTAATTGAAAAGTCTGATGTGGAAGTTTTTGGTATTACAGACTATTTTACAGTTGATAGTTATTTTAAGTTCATCGGAAAATTTAAATCTAAGTTTCCTCTTTCAAAAAAAGTATTTTTTCCAAATGTTGAATTTAGATTGAGCGATAAAAATAAGGATGCTGAACATATCCAATTTCACATTATTTTTTCTAATAATAAAGAAACGACTGAAAAAATAGTGCTTTTTTTGTCAAGACTTCCTTTGATTTCGACAGATGATTTTAATTTAACATCTAAGTTTTGTAGTGAAAAAGATCTATCAGAAGTTACATTTAAGAAAGCTATGGTCAGTTTAGATGTTACGATTGAGAAATTAAAAGAAAATTTTAGTTCAGGAGAATACATTGTTATTAGTCTTGCGAGCGGTTACGGCTCTTTAAGACCTGGTAAATCTGATACAAGAGGTGCAGAATATGCAAAAGAGATTGACAAAAAATGTAAAGCTTTCTTTGGGTCATCTAAGGATGTTGATTTTTATCTTAATAAAAAAGATGGAAGAAAAGCGTATAATCTAAAATTGAAACCAGTTTTCAATGGATCTGATGCCCACTCTTTTCAAAATTTAACGGATAAACTTGGAAAGAACTTTACTAAAATTGATGAAAAGGGGCAAATTTGCGATTATTCTGAAATAACATGGATTAAGGCAGAAAAGACCTTCGAAGGTTTACAGCAGGTTTTAAATGAACCGGAAAACAGAGTTTTTATCGGTGATTATCCTATAGTTCTCGGAAGAATTAAAGAATTTCCAAATAAGTATGTTGACTCAATAGAGATCAATCAGATTGATCGATATGATGAAAAGGATGGTATCTGGTTTAAGAATCAAAAAACATATATTAATCCAGAACTAACGGTAATAATTGGGAATAAAGGAAAGGGTAAAAGTGCCATAACAGATGTTATTGGATTGTGTGGAAATTCACAAAGGCAAAAAGATTTTTCTTTTTTGAATGTTAAAAAGTTTAAAAAGAAAGATTTAGCTAAAAGTTTTAATTCAATATTATTATGGTTTGATGGAAATAAAATTGAAAAAAATCTAAATGATTTAGTAGACGAAAATTCTATTGAAAAAGTGAAATATATCCCACAAAACTTTTTTGAAGAGTTGTGTAATAATATTGATGATGATAAAGCTTTTCGAAGAGAAATAAATGATGTTGTTTTTAGGCATATTGATGAAACGGAAAGACTTAATAAAAATTCTTTTGATGATTTTGTTCGTGAAAAGCAAACAATAATTTACGATCAAATAAAGTCTATTAAGGATAAAATTTCTGAATTAAATATTGATATCATTGAAAAACAGATTAAAACGGGAAAAAATAATATCGAGAGTTTAAAAAGTAACCTTAAAGAAAAAGAAACAGAATTAGAAAATTTAAAAAAAAATGCACCTGTTAAAACTTATGATGAAAGCCTCGTAAGTGATTTAGATAATAATCCTATTTTTATAAATGCAAAGGAAATTTCGTTATCGATTTCTTCGCTTAAAGAACAAGAAAAAGTAAATTTTGAGAGATTAACAATTATTAATTCTGATATTTTAAAATTAAATCAATTAGAAGAAAGAATTAAAAGACAAGAAATATCTATTAATGATTTTATTAAGGACGAAACATTAAACTTAATAGAATTTGGTATTAGCCCACAAAAAGTCTTTTCTCAAAAAATTGTATTTAATATAAGTGAAATTGCTAGTAAAATTGTATTACTTGAAAATGAAAAATTGACTATAGAGATTAACCTAGGTAAAGTGATTTATGATGAAGTATTTCATTCGTATTTGAATATTGATACTAATAATTTTATTAATGATAGAATAACTAAACTTGCTTCCGAACAGGATGTTCTATTGAATGGTTTGAAGGGTAATATAAAAGCGTTTCAGGAATTTGTGAAGCTTGAAAATGAATGGAAAGAAAAACAAGAAATTTTACTTGGAGATGAAACGGGTAAAAAATTAAATACAATAAACTATTTTAAAAAGGAAATTGAAAGATGTGAAAAAGATTATGTTGCCGATCTCATGGAATTAAAAGCAGATAGAATTTCTTTATCTATTGATATCTATAATAAGAAAAAAGAAATCATCGATATTTATTTGTCTTTAAAAAGTAATATTGAAAAGATAATAGACAATAACAGTGATAAGATTAAAGAGTATAATATTAATATTGATGCCACGTTCGAAATAAATATATTCATTATCAATTTTTTAGAGTATATCAATAAGAATATTGCGGGAACATTTTATGGTAATAATGAAGCCGAACGAATTATTAAAGAGTTAATTAACTCTACAGACATTAATAATAAAGAATCTTTCCAAGAATTTTTAGAAGATATCCAATCTAAATTTGAGAACAATGGAGGAAAAAATGAATCTCCGTTTATCCAATTGAAGCAAAATAAAGAACCTTTAGATTTTTATAATTTCATTTTTGCATTAGATTTTCTAAAAGAAAAATATGAATTAAAACTTGATGGTAAAAGTATAGAACAACTTTCTCCTGGTGAAAGAGGAGCAGCTTTAATTGTATTTTATTTATTGTTAGATAATAATGATATTCCGTTAATTATTGATCAACCAGAGGATAATTTAGATAATCATAGTGTTTATAAAATTTTAGTTCCATTCATTAAAGATGCAAAGAAAAGAAGGCAAATTATAATTGTAACTCATAATCCTAATCTTGCAATTGTGTCAGATGCAGAATTGGTTCTTCACGTTAATATAGATAAGGAAAATAAAAATACTTTTTCATTTAATGTTGGTGCAATTGAGAATAAAAGAATTAATAATGCAATTGTCGATATTTTAGAAGGGACTGAGCCTGCATTTATTAAAAGGAAAGAGAAGTATGGTTTTTAATATAGAATAATTATATTTTGATATCAATTTTCAATATGTCAGATAAAAATATTTTAGTTAAGTAGTTTTAATAGGTAAAAACTTAGTTTGTTATAAAAATTAATATCTTTGCAATTGTCAAAAACACTTCGAGGTCTAATATTTTTAATTATGACACAAGAAAATCAAAAAACATCAAACAATGACGTGGTGCCATCCGTGGTCAAATTCCTTTCGAACGAATGGTTTGAAGGAGAATTTAAAGAACAACCATTGTATTTGCAGGAAATTTTCGAGTTACTGCTCGAAACGGAGTACGGCGGCGATCTCGATTTAAGGCTAAAAATGCTCAGTTGTTTACGAACGAGTAGAAATTTGGCCCAAACGTTGGCAGCATTTACAGATGAAGAAATTCAAAAAGTCTGTAGTAGTGCAGCAAGTTAAAATGTAGTGTTCTAGTTTTTAGAATATCAATAAAGCTCCGTCATTGCGGAGCTTTTTGTTTTTTTGTCCTTTCGAAGTAAGCAGAAAGCGCAAGAGTTTTTCTACAACGATTGCCGATTTGCTTTGCGGAATTTCTAGTGTGATTTCTCCTTACGTCGAAATGACACGGGCTACTAAGATGTCGTATTCTAATCTATAAAATAACCGCAAGGCGTGCTAAGTTTAATTATTGCAGTATGGCTCTTTTTTAATTTATACCTAATTTTTTTGTGCGCAGATTTGCTTCGACAGTTCGCTATCGCTCGGATAGCAGATTAGGCCGATCTTACTTACCTCTTAAAAAAATCTGTGCAATCTGCTAAATCTGCGTGCAAAAGAAAATCTTTGCGATCCCTTGTGCTCTTTGCGGTTAAAATAAATAGTAGAGAGATTGGTCTATAAAAGTGTAGCACACATCAAGCTAAAAGACTTCAAGTCTGCGTTTACATTGTCATCTAACGGTGAAGTGATGCCGACCACCAGTACTAAAATAAAACTCTTTTTTTGATTTTATTTCCTTTAATTTAAAAAGGACTCCATAATTTTCTCCCACTCTAATACCCGAAGGAACTCTAACCAAAAAGCGGGAGTAACCGATTTCGTCTAATATTCTACCAGAATCGGCAATAATAGGGGAATGAACGGCAGGATATCGATAAGGTATAAAATGTACAGCAACAAGTTTTAATGATCGCGGTGGTATCTTCTCTTTATAAGGATTATCATCTGTAGACAATCTAATTGTAGTTCCTGTAGCACCTTCTGAAGGAGAAAGAGAAGTGAAGTATATACTATCCATAAAACTTCTATTCAAGTTGTTTTTTAATTGTTTTATATCGTTGCTTTTGTTTTTAAGGCTTTAACGTTTGAATACAATCACTATTTGCAAATGGTTTTGGGTACATAAACACACAATAATTATATATTCGGGTAAAAACTTAAACGGGAAGTGAAGCCAATCCAGTTTTACTTCGCAAGTCCTTGGAGCTTGGACAATATTAAAAACAAACTTGATATAAAGGAATGCTAGATTTATATATGAACTATTTCTATTTATATTTGGAGAAATCACTTTAGTCTGGAAAAATATAAAGAGCAAAAAAATTAGTGTTGAAAAGAGATTATTAGAAGTACCTAAATTATCTCGTTTAGGTCGAAATAAAATAGTACAAGAATCTTCAGAAAGTTTTCCAATTAAAGAATGCTTTGCTCTTTGATTATAACAGGATTACCTTTGAAGTTGTATGCATTTTGTTCTTAAAAAGACATTGTTAAAAATAATTCCCTTCCATTTTGTTTAAATTTTATCTAAAGAAGTAAATTGAAATAGAATTCGGATTTTTACTACTAAAACAGGTGTTTATACGCAGTCTTTTGATTTTAAATAACTTTAAATTTGACTTGTAATAGCAAACCATTGTTGGTACATGATAATTTGAGTTTAGAAATGAAAAGACGGTGTAAGTGTATGTTGGTATTTCTTTTTGTATGCACCGGCCCCTTTTTGTCTGCTCAGAACGAAAGATTAATTATTGGCCGAACAACAGGGAAGTTAGCGATTGCAAAAAACGTAACCATACGTACTTTCGGTTTTACGGACTCGCTTTCCGGTCAGGTTACTTTCCCGGGATCGGAGATTGAGGCTAGGGAAGGAGATAGCATAAGTATTGATTTTTGGAATATCTCGCAAGGAAATCCGGTCTCTTTATATTGTAAAGAAATTGAGTTTCAGCAGCGGAATGCAGAGAACGAAGTAGTGAAGGTCAAAGAGCCAATTCATCATATGGTGCATGGGTTTTATTCTTTTCAGGCTAAAAAAGCAGGAACTTATTTGTATTATAGTCCCGAGAATTACCCCTTCAATCTTCAGGCCGGTATGTTTGGAGTGCTTATTATACGCCCAAAAGAGACAGATTCTTTAGACCACAAACCATCGCAGGAAATACTATGGTGCAGTAACGAAATAGATACCAAATGGCATACAGATGCTATTATGGGTACAGCATATGATGTTTCTAACAAGCCCATACTTCTTCCGCTCTACAAGCCCAATTATTTCTTGATTAATGGAAAAACAACGATAGAAAACAAAGGATTACAATCGTTTGTGAATAAAAAAGAGAAGGTGCTTCTTCGTTTGGTTAATTCGGGATTATACCTTCATGAAATACAGTTTCCATCTGATGCGAAACTGAAGTTCATTTCGGGAAGTGATCGCAATCTGATTGCAGGCCCTAACGGATATAAAATACAGCTTCATTCCGGGGAATGTCTGGAAGTGCTTGTTTTTTTAGATCAGGTAAACGAGATGGAAAAGATTAGGTATCATTTTATAGAACCGATTTCAAAAAAGGTAGCATACAAGGCTGAAATTCCGGTTTTTTATTAAAATTTAAATCAGTACTCATGAAAAAAAGAATCTTATATTTTATGTTGTTTTTTGCTTCTTTGAACTCATTTGCGCAAGGCAAAGCTACTTTTTCGGTAGTGGGTAATGCAACAAATAAGGAAAGCCTGCAGAAAAATAAGCGACTGGATATTTCTAAAATCAAAGTCGAAAATATCTCTAACAAACCCATCTATTTGGTTTGGGAAACGGTATCAAACACTTTTCCAAAAGAATGGGATTGCTCGATGTGTCAGCATGGGGCTTGCCAGATCGGGATTCCGAAAGGTTCGGCTTTTAATAAATTAAATGCCGATCAGCAGGGATTTATAGCCATACATGTGATTCCGGCAAACAAATCGGGTAATGGCATTGTAAAATTTAAAATTTATGATAAAGCAAATCCCAGCTATGCGAAGATTTTGACTTTTGAAGTCGATGTGCTTTAACAGCAATACACAACTGATTATAAACCTAAAAACAAACAAAATGAAAAAAATTACTATTTTATTCTTTATTATTTTGATTTCGGGGCTCTCCTATGGTCAAAGTAAAAGTAATGTGAAATACATTAGATGGAACGCCAATACGCCACAAGGACAGGAAAATCTGAAAGCAATGAATATCGCTTTTGAGAAAATGCGTGCAATGGGCTGTGAGATGGGTGTTTCCTGGTACTATCAGGGAGCAATACATAATATCCCGAATGCAATTAACGGCCCTAATGCGCTTTGTGCGGCGTATCAGACCGATAAAGATAAATTATGGGCTTGGGGTGATTGCACACATAATGGGTCAGATGCAGCTTCTTTAAATTTTCTTTTATGGCACAGAATGTACATTTGGTTTTTAGAAAAAATTGTTCGCGAATTATCCGGAAAAGACGATTTTGCTATACCGTATTGGAATTATGGAAGCAAAGATACAGTCGATAATATCTTGGCAGAACCGATAAGAGACAAATCAGGTTCGCTCTTTACAGCAGCCCGTTATACGGTTCTGAACAACGGAAAACCGATTCCTCAAAAGCAACTTACGCAGATACAATTAGCGCTTGAAGAATTGAGAACCAATCCTTCCTTTACCGGATCAGCTGGATTTAGTCAAAATCTTGAAGGTTCGCCTCATGGTTTTATGCATAATCTTATAGGTGGAGGATATGCAGATCCAAGCGAAAGTTATTATAATGAAATATACCAAAAGGTGACATCGGGTTTAATGGCAAATGTTGATTCGGCAGGATTTGACCCTGTTTTTTGGTTGCACCACAGTATGGTCGATCGTATTTGGGAGTCCTGGGATGTTTCGGCTTACGGAGAACGTCCTACTTTAGAACAGCTAAAAGAGAATCCGTGGCCTTATCAGTTTATAGCGCCTAATGGAGATCACCTTACTTATACAATGGAAGAAGTGTACAAGATCGTTTTCGATTTAGATTACAAATACGACAATTTACTTTATGGTTCTAAAACTCCGGTTGTAGCGGCCAATGAAACGAAAACTAAAAAATTAGTGTCATTTCAAGATTCAAAAGAAGCTGTGATCTGGGAACAAAAAGTAGGTAAGCCACTTGGGGGAACTGATTATAGTCATAAAGTAACCAGTAAACTTGTTCAAAATACCAATAAAGTTTTTACCAGTAAAGCAAATGCCAAAATTGTACTAAATTTGGATGTAGTAGCGTACAAAGAACCAAAAGATTACTATACGGTTTATCTTCGTTATCCGAAGAAAAAAGATGTATACGTTGGAACAATGACGTTCTTTGGACTTGAACATGATCACGGAGTTGATGAAAGTCATGCAATAAGTGAAGATGGGATAAAAAAGAGCTTCTCCTATTATATTTCGGACAATTTATTGAAAACGAATTCGAATTATGAAATCATTATTAAAAAAACCGGAGGTGGTGATGCTAAAGTAACGCTTGAAAAAATTGGCGTTTCGCAGATAAACTAAGGCACTTTGAGTGTAGTACACTTAAAAAAAGTAGTAAGCTTTTTGAATAAAGAAATTAAAATCATAAAAGAAAAAAGAAGCCGTTTCAGTACTGAAACGGCTTCTTTTTATTTATACGGCCACTTGGTTATGCAACGCCATTCTAGTCGCTAGTATATGTTCGCAAGGCCCTTTTCGCAATTGATTGGATTGGTAAAAGGAACATTCACAATTGCCTTCAATCAGACGGTTGTCTTTGTCTAATACGGCTAGGGTAGTATAAGTGAAATTTTTATCGGTTACTTTTCCTTTGATTTGCAGATGATCTGCTTTTACATTGGAAGTAATTTTTATGCGATTTTCGCTTATATATTGATTTGCAATTTCTTCTTGTGGACTTGCAAAACGCAAGGTTTTCATATTCAAAGGCTCCTGAGTCAGTTCCCTCACTCGATATAGGCCTAAGTTCAAATCATAGATTACTCTTCCGGCTTGTGTATAGGCTGCCAATGAGGCTGAAACTACTGAAGGGTCAAGATTCAGTTTTTTAGCCAAATGATCAGAGGTATCCAGCCAATTTTCTTTCAAGGCATTGAAAACTTTTTCCTGCGTAAATAAATCGACATTAGTTCGGGGTGCCATTAAATCAAAATTTCCGGCGGTACTCCAGTCATTTTTAGTCCATCCTGATAAACCTAAAGTATACGACATATCGCCCAAGTCTGCGATGAAAAAGGAAGGCAAACCGGATCCCAGTAAAACGACCTTAAAATTGCGGGCAATAGGAATTAATCTTTCCAGAATTAGTAAACGACGTCTTCCCCAAATGCGAATTGTTTTGGACTCATTTCCTTGAAATAAAGAACGATGAAACGTTATTTCGTCATGCGAAGGTTCAAATATTGCTTTGATAGGTTTGTCCGGTTCCAGTACAAAACGTAATGCTCTTGGTCCTTTCTTTTCTTTGAAACGACGCAAATATTGACACAAACTAAAGATATCCATAGGGTGTAAATCCAGTACAGTTGCCGGCAAAGTCATCGCTGAACTCACCTGTAGAAAACCTCTGACCCAGGAATCGGGGAGGTCAATTTTTACTTCCTTGTAAACTTCTTCGTTTGTTGTTTTGGCTTCAAAACCGGAAGGATCAATTTTAAATTCGGTTTCCTTGTAGTTTCTTATTTTTTGGAATTCATTATACAATCCTTCCGAATAATCGATATTGGTAGTGCCACATTTAAAGTCGCTGATCTCTGTAAATATGTTATAGTTACAGCTTAATTTTCCGTATGAAGATTCATCTTTGCTGAAACATTCAAAAAAAACTTCATCGGGATGTACCGTAATTACAGGATCGAGAACAAACCAAGCGTCTTTGTCATTTTTATACAGATAATCAAAATAAGCGGTTTTGGCTTGGTTAAAAGGCCCCATGATGGTTCTTTTCTCTTTCTGAACGATGCTTAATTCTTCTTTTAGTTCTTGAATACGGGTTCGGACATTTTCAATCTGAAAATCGGCCATGTACTCGCTTAACCATAATTTCTCTTGTTCTGCAGCCCATAATTTGTAAGCTGTTTTATCCTTTGGAAAAAAACGTAAATCGGAGATTACCACATCGTGCAATGCCGAAATAGCTTCTCTGAAGGCTATTTTTTGGTTTAGTTTTCCAACAAAAAAAGTAGGTTCCCGCAAGGTATCCGGCGAAAAACTCATGCCGGTACTTGTTGAGGTGTTATTTACAATGGTGCTTCCGCTGTATTTATAATCAAATAACATAACTTAGTTTTTAAGGATTAAATGGGTATGCAATTGCGGGTAAACCGTTTTTAAATCGGTCAGGATTTCGATACAAGTTGCTTTGTCCTGTATTGCTACGGTGGCAGAAACTTCATCGATGATCTGCGTTACAAAAGCAGCAGCTTCTTCATTTTTCTTTCCTTCCAGATGCAAGAATTGAAAAATACGTTGTTTTGCAATTCGGGCTTTATGCACGCGTGTTAAGACAGAACGGAAATAAAAATCAAGTTCTTTCAGCTTCGGCAGATTATCTGAAGCATAAGTGTTGAGGTAATTCGTAACAAATATTTGAATATTTACACTAGGATGCTGGCTTAACTTCGTTAAATACGTTACGCCGTCTTCCGGATTAAAATAGTGCGTGATAATTTCTTTTCCAAACTGTTCAACAGCAGGCAATACAGAATCTACGATACTGATCAGACATTCTAAATCCCAGTCGGTTTCGTCAAATTCGGTTTTGAAAAAATGAAAGGCAAATGTTCTCGTATCGTCCCAAGTCGTATCCAGTATGACTAAAGCGTTATTTCTTTCAGAGCGTATACGTTCTTTTTTATCCATGAAATAATTCCAGCACCATTGACGGATGGCCAGGATTTCATGGTTTCCTAAAGAGATAATCTGACGGATTGTAAAAGCGTCTTTACGGGTATATTTTTTCAATATCTCGTATCCGGTTAACTGACTTTCTCTATAATTGGCGTAAATTAATTTGATAACATCACGAGGTTCTAATGCGGTATTCCACTGCTGACTCGTTTCTTCGAGTATGAATTTTTTAAAGATCAGATGCGAACGTTCAAATTTTTCTTTTCGAATCATGGCATAGACCGTATTGCGGAGTGCAAGGTCAAGCAGGTCGAAATTTGATTTACTCAATTGTGTAATACGCGCCAAAACAGCTTCCAGAACATCTTGATAGTTAGTCTGTAGTAAATCTAATAAAGAACTACTATTTGCCAGCAAATCATCTTCCTGATAGTTACTTAAGAGCTGAATACCATTTTTTCTAATTTCAAAACTTTCATCTGCTAAGAAAAGCGCAATTAGTGAAAATGGGATTTCTTTTGAGGCTACTTTTTCAGATTTTAAGATTAAAATAGTACTGGCCAGCAGGTTATTTGTTTTTAAATCAGAAGAGATTAAACGCGCTACAATATCCCAGCTTAGTTGTTCTAGTTGTGAGGCAGCTATTTTTTTAAGTCTCTCTATAGCTAATGTTGCTGCCTTATTATTGGCTTCAGATTCTTCGAATGTAAGGAGCTCAACGATTACTTTTCCGGTAATTATTTTGGCTTTATCTTCCGTAAAAGCAAAATTTTCTAAGGTGTTAGTGATCCAGTTTTTTACATCAGGAACCTCATTGAAAATCAGTTTTACAACACATTCGATATCGTTTAGAAATAGTGTCGGATTTGCTGTAATGTGGTTTTTGGCCCAGTTTCTAGCCGACTCGGTTTTAGAATTCAGTACCGTTGCAATAAAACCAAGCTGTGTAGAAAGCGCTACATTTTTAAGAACTATTGTTTCGAACCCTAAAGTATTTGGAATGGTAAAATCACTATTCAATAATTTTAATATGCTTGTCTCATCAAAACGATCGAGTAAAGTATTAAAATCGTTTCGTGCCTTTAAATTATGATAAGCAAACTCATGAATGATATTCATTTGAGCTTCCATAATAAGCTGAATGTAAGCTTCCGGAAAAGCATCCCAATGTTCCGGGAATAACTCTAAACGATTTTGGTTGTCTTTTTGGACTGTTTTTTCTTCTTCGGGAACGATTAGACTTGGAGACTTTTTCTCCGTTTCTTTTTTACCAAAGAAAGTTGAAAATGCTTTTTTTGCTACATCAAGAACAGATTCGGAATTCGGAACAGCTACAGCTGTTGTATTTTCTTCTTTGACCGTTTTTTTGTCTTCTACCTTAGTGACTTCATTTACAGAATAATAATAATTTTTGCTTGAGAAAATTTCCTGACTTAAAATGAATTTCATCTTAGGAGTTAGAATTCGTTTTTTATCATTCCCAAATAAAATAGTAGACAACAATAATAAATTAGAACACTCCGGATAATCTACAACAGTGTAATAATATTTTCTATCATTGTAATTGTATTGTCCATAGGTATTTAAAGGCGATTTCTCGGCTTTGGTGTAATTGTCTTCGGTGTATTTGGATAAAATAGACACCGCAAATCGAAGGTATTTTTTGGAGTCTGTTTCTGCATCCAGTTCCTTTAAAAAGCGAAGGCTGTTTTTTTGAAAATAGAGTTTGGTGAAATTCGAGAAAGCAATTTTACTGTCTTTTGCACGAAGCTCTTTTCCAATATTTACTCTTTCATTGACAGCAGCAACAAATTGTGTATCGTAATAGTCCCCCTCTAACGAAACAGTTCGGGTAAACATCGGATTTTCATTTTCAAAACGATAAGCAAGAACCGCTATTACATCGGCATCATTTCTGATATGAGCTAATTTGTAGATCGCTCTAATGTGTTTAAAATAAGGCGGTCTGAATGGTACGGCTTCCAATAAAAAAACAACAATTTCGTGTAGTTTACTATCAAATTTCGCCACTAAATACAAAGCAGTCAGATAATTGATAGAGTTCTGTTCCAGTTCTTCTTTTAGAAAAAGGATCAGCGAGTCATAATCCTTTTTATCAATATAATAGCGTGCTTCCTGAGGTATGGTCTCGAGAATGGAGGCAATATGTTTTTGTAATTTTTCGTCTTTCAGGATTCCTAATAATCCCTCATGAGCCAGATTTCGTATGTGTTCTTTCTGTTTGGCTTGTAAAGCATTAGAGCTGAAAACCGCTTCTGCTTCAGTAGATTTAAATTTTATTAAAGACCAAATAGCAGAATACGTTTGTAAATCATCCCCTTTTGAGGCTAATTTTATGATATAAGGAATGGCTTCTTTAATGTCTAATAAACCTGCTTTCCAAATAACACGGCTGGTTTTCCATTTTGTTTTAAAAGACGCTCTGCCTGTTACAGCGTCTTCTAAACGTTGCAGGATTACACCGTTTATAGAATCGGGTTCTACACTTTCTAGAGATGGAAGTTCAATTAGTGTTTCGATCTCTGAAGCGTATCCTTTACCCTTTTTTTCATTTTCAAGTTTATCAAAAATTACTTGTGCTTTGTCAGCCGAAACGTATTCAGGGGTTTTTGTTCCTTCTTTTAATACGCTGCCTCTTTTTCCATATCTGAAATTGACCACATAATTATCGGCATCAATAGAACATAAGTCAATCTCGTATACTTTATCTGAATTCCCTTCTTTATAGAAAAGTTTAATCTGTTTAATTAATTTCATAATTGAAAAAGGCTATTAATTAAAAAATATTCCACCAGTTCTCCGGCTTTTGCTCCATTACTGTTTCTTCTGTCTCCTGCAAAACCGGAATAACGATTGGAGTCAGTTCTTCGGGAATACTTGTTTTTTCTATAATAGGCAAACCGTGTTTGTTTATAATGTTTTTTAAAGTCTGTTTGAATGCTACTCCTTTTTCGGGGTTAACCATAAACACATAATTGATGTAACCTTCTATAGCATTAATTAAATGAATGGCTTTTCCCCATTGTTGCTCCTTCCATCCATTTTTTTCGATATTGTGAAGCAGGGCACGGAATTTTCGTAGTTGAATGCGATCAATATTAAGTTTCTCATTTACCACAACTCCGGTTACCTTTTGTTGCATGCCTTTTCGCATGACATGTATTTTGTCAGGATGAATGATGAAACCTTCGGATTCAATGATTTTTTTAGTAAAATATAATAATCGGGATACATTTTTGCTGTTCTCTTTCGTAGTAGAAAAGCTCATGTCGTCTGCATAACGGCTGTAGTCGAAATTTAACTTTTTGGCCAACCCTTTAATTTTTTTATCCATTTTATAAACAATCATATTGCTTATGGCTGGGCTGGCAGGTGAACCCTGTGGCAATTTACGTTCACCGGATTGCACGTAATACGTAACGCCGTCTAGTGTGGTTTCGTTAATTTCAGAGTAGGTGCACAGTAAGCTCAAAAGAGTAGCAATTTCTTCCGAATAGCCTATTTTATGAAACAAGCCTTTTACTCTTTTATGGGTTACAGTAGGGAAAAAATCTTTTAAATCGATATTAACCACAACCTCTTTGTTCAGATGTGGTTTTGCATTGGTTACTATAGAACGTTCTTTTATAAAACCATGCGCTTCCTCTGTATAAGGTATTTTATGAAGTATGTTTTCTAAAATCCAGCTTTGAACCTCTTTTAGTTTTGCTTTTGGAGCTGATATTTTGCGTTTACCGCCTGATTTTTTTTCAAGCTCAAAAGTATGATAGTGATTGATTTTAGAAACCTTTCTGTTATAAGCAAGGTATTGTAAAGCTTTGAGGTCAATTTGCATGCCTTTGGCCAATGCCAGCGCATCTTGATAAACAGGTAAATTGTAGTGTTCTAAAAGGGTAGTATTGGTTTCTTTGGTATTTAGACCTCCGGATATTTCTTCACCTAAATAAAGAATTTGCTGTTGCTGTACTAATTTCCAGTTTTTTGCCTTTTCCAGCTGTTTTTTCTCGCGGTTAAGTATAGTCTCAATTCTTTTTTGCTTAGCAATTTTCATTCGGGCTTTACGCATTTCGAGTAGCATGGCTTCTCTATTGCTAAACTTTTTGTCTTGTGCTAAAAGTTCATTGAGCTCTTTTTCAATCTTTGTTTCCTGATGGATGAGAATTTCAGACAATGTAGGTTCGGACCCGGATTGCCAAAACCCTAAACGTTGCATTTCTTCTAATATGTAGCTATCCTTTGAGGTAGCTCTTATTCTATCATAGATTTCTTGTTTACTAAGCTGTTCAGACATATTACAATCGCTATTTTACATTAAAAAGCCCTATTGCAACAATAGGGCTTAAAGTTTAAAACCTTCGTATTTTCTAAGGACTATGTCTATCAACTCCCGAGAAAGGGTACTATACGTACAGTTAATCTCGAGGAGGTGGAACCGAAACTGTACGTATAGTACCCTTTCTCATCCATAAGATAGAAGTAGTGCTGAATGTTAAATAATCTTACATCGATGACGAAACATCATCATTTTCTTTATACAAGAAAAGCAAGGTATTTCTTAAACTCAAAACAAACATAGTAAAAAAGTTTTAATTCAATACTACTAAAATTTAAAATAGAGGAGTCTTTTTGTTAGCTTGGTTAGAACGATTTTTTTAAATATTGAATTACAATAGGATAGCTTTTTTTTTAAAGACTATTATTTGGAAAAAAATGCTTGGATTAAAGGAAAATGCAAGGTTTAGAAAGAATAATTCTAAAAGTTGTGGCGAACTTTGCTTTCGTTTTTAGACCTGAGCTACATTAATATTCAAAATTTAGATTATTGTTTAATAGTATTTAATGTTTTTTTTTATTTCTCGTAAAGACACAGCGTCGCCAAGTTTTTATCCTGATTTTTTAACTTTGCGACGCTGCGACTTCGCGAGATTTTGTTTCTCCACAACTTTTGAACCCGATCCGTTTAAAAACAATTTTTAAAATAACGAAATAAAAAAAGGACCGTCCTTGCGAGACAGTCCTTTAAAATATATAGAATTTGATTCTTAGTTGTTACCGTAGATTTTAACGTAAAGATCTTTGTAGATTTCTTTTATAATTTTACGTTTCAATTTAAGGGTAGGAGTAAGTTGTCCACCATCGATTGACCATACATCCGGAGTTAGTTCAAAACGTTTGATTTTTTCCCAGTGACCGAATTTTTCGTTAATGCCTTCTACTTCTTCATCAATTCTTTTGATTACTTGAGCGTTTGAAGCAATTTCACTATTTGAACCTCCTAAAGTAATTTTATGGATTTTAGCCCATTCTTTTACGAATTCAAAATTTGGCTGAATAAAAGCTGCCGGCATTTTTTCGCCCTCACCAATTACCATGATTTGCTCAATAAAACGAGATTGTTTCATCGCATTTTCAATTAATTGAGGAGCAATGTATTTTCCGCCTGAAGTTTTGAACATTTCTTTTTTACGATCGGTAATTTTTAGGAACCCTTCGCTGTCAATTTCTCCAATATCTCCGGTGTGGAAATAACCGTCCTGTAAAGCTTCAGCCGTTTTTTCAGGATCTTTAAAGTAACCTAACATTACGTTTGGTCCTTTGCAAAGAATTTCACCGTCTTGGGCAATTTTTACTTCAACGTTGTTTATTACTTTTCCAACAGTTCCAATTTTGAAACCTCTGTTTCTTTGGTCGTTAACAGCAATTACAGGAGATGTTTCAGATAAACCGTATCCTTCCATAACCGGAATTTCTGCAGCTGCAAAAACTCTTGCTAATCGGGGTTGTAAAGCGGCACTTCCTGAAACCATTAAATCCAGATTACCTCCTAAACCTTCTTTCCATTTGCTGAAAATAAGTTTACGGGCAATTTTTAATTGAAATTCATACCAGCCACCGTTTGCTCCGTATGGCTCATATCTTAGACCTAAATCAATAGCCCAGAAGAATAGTTTTTTCTTGATTCCTGTTAATTCAGCTCCTTTTGCATAGATTTTATCATATACCTTTTCTAATAGTCTCGGAACAGCTGTCATAACTGTTGGACGAACTTCTTTCAGGTTATCACTGATTTTATCAATAGATTCTCCGAAATAAACCGAAACACCATAATATTGATAGATGTACAAAATCATTCTTTCAAAAATATGGCAAATTGGTAGGAAACTTAAAGCAGTACTTTTTCCCGGATCAAAAGGAATTCTCGGTGAGCTGTCTAAAACATTGGAAACAATGTTTTTGTGTGAAAGCATAACCCCTTTTGGTCTTCCGGTAGTTCCTGATGTATAAATAATAGTAGCCAAATCATCGGCTTGAATGCTGTCTTTTCTGGCCTCAACTTCAGACTGATTGCTTTCATCTGCACCCAAAGTCAGTAATTCTGACCAGTGTTTGCAGCCTGCAATTTCATTAAAAGAATACACTTCCTTTAAGGTCGGTACATTGGCCTGGATTGCTTTTACTTTTTGGTATACTTCGTCGTCTGAAACGAAACAGTAAATGCTTCCGCTGTGGTTTAAAATATATTCGTAATCCTCTTCAGATATAGTTGGATAAATCGGAACGTTCTGTGCTCCCGTTTGTAAAATACCAATATCCATGATATTCCATTCGGTGCGGTTATTAGAAGTGATTAATGCAATTTTATCATCTTTCTGAATGCCCATGCGTAATAATGCTCTTGAAACAGCATTTGCTTTAGCAATATATTCCTGGCTTGATGTTTTTTCCCAGGTTCCATTTTTTTTGGTTGCAAGCGCAACCTGTAGATTATAAGTCTCTTGTTGATAATAAGGAAAATCAAAAAGGCGTGTGATTGAAACCATGTTTAAAATATTGAATTTTATTGCAAATTAAATAAAAAATGGGTATAATTTTTAATTTTGTAGAATTTTATGGCAAAAATTATAAGTACTATTAAAAATCAACGAAAACGTTTTCTTTTCACTAGTAAATTTCAGAAAAAATCAAGAAATGTTTAATTTTTACCTGCTGCTTATTGCACATGAAAATCTTCATAAGTTTTTACTCTCTCTCCCATTAAGAACATTTTCTTTTTGACAAAATGAATCGAAAGTTGCGTGTAATTCCATTCATCGCTATCGTTTGTTCTGTACCAAAAGGTATAAGAGGCACTGTTGAAACCTTCTTTAAAAACGGCAACACCTTCTTCTGTGCATTCAACACCCCAATTTATCTTTTTTTTGCTTAAATCATCATCTTGAATGATACCTGTCCCATCTGGATTTAGAACTGTACTAGGTTCTTTTTTTCCAATAGGCAAATAAGTTCCTTGCATCGGATAAGAAATAGTAGTGGTGATGTAACGTTCGCGACCTTTGTAAACAATTTTATCAATGTTGATTTCCTGAGAATAAGATTGCGTGGCAATAAAAAATAAGACAAAAAGAAATGCTTTTAAAATTTTCATTCTATGTAGATTTTAGTGTTTTGGGGGCCTCAAAAAATCCTTTAGCAGGTTTTTTAAGCGAATATAGTTCAAATTTTAATAAAAAAATGAATCCAAATTACAAGAATGATATTTTTTTTTAACATTTCATTTCCAAAGATTGCTATCTAAGAAAATTAACTTTTTTATCCGTTTTAATCCGCATCTTCGCGATAGCGAATCTGTTTTGTCTGTGTGCAAAGAATGTATATAGATAGGACGCGGATTACGCTGATTTGCTGTCGCAAAAACGCTGATGAAACTGATTTTTTTTTTTGATTTTTTTTTAGACTGCGGTGATCTTGGAGAAGGGTTACTCTGTTGAAAATTGATTTTCCAGTAGTTTTTCTTTGAAATCAGATTTGAATGTGTAAGCAAAAGTAAGCATTAGGGCGCGTGTGTCTGATTTTGAGGTTCGGTTGTTACTAAAAAGAGCCGTGTTGTTTTTGTAGCCGCTTTCGAGTGTATTAAACATATCGGTTACGACCAGTCCCAGACGGGCATTTCCTTTTCCTAATTTTTGTTGGAAACCCATGTCTACATTATAAATCGGAATCCTTTTTCCTTGTGGAGTAGCCAATGCAGAATTGTAATTTCCAATTATCTGAAGTTTTCCTCCTTGCCACGGAGCAAAATTATTAATGATTTTTCCGTACCAGTTAAAAGCATTATTGACCACATCCTGCGCCAGATTAGAGGCATCAATATTTTGTTGAAAAGCGGTTATGCTAAGGTTTGCATTGTAAAATTTAAATGGTTTTAAACTAAAGATGGTTTCCAGACCATACGTGGTAGTTGTGCCGATATTCTGCGGTTTCAGTAAAACAACGCCGTTGTCTTGAAGTTCCGCGTATTGTTTGATGGTGTTGTTGGCATTTCTGTAAAAAGCATTTGCTGAGATGGAATAGTTCTCCCATTCTTTATTGTATCCTAATTCTACAATATGTATAATTTCAGGTTTCAGATAAGGATTTCCACCATGCGGATTCAATGCATCTGTAATGTCGATAAAAGGATTCAGATTGTCTAAATCAGGACGATTGATACGTTTGCTGTAGCCCAATTTCAGAAACTCATCTGATTTCAGATTCAGTTGTAAGGATGCTGACGGAAAGAGTTTTAAATAATTGTTCGAGAAATTGTCGCTGTTGTTTTGCGTTTTTCCATTGTTAGTGACCTGTTCGGCACGAATGCCCAGATTGTATTTCCATTTTGGATTTTCGGCAGTGCCAATAAAGGAATTCAACAAACCATAGGCCGCATTGATTTGTTCGTTAAAATCAAAAATGTTGCTGGCTAAAGGATTAACCACATAATCGCTATTGATTTGGTCCGCACTCTGAAAATCGGAATTAAAAAATCGGAAAGTTCCTTTGTATCCAGTTTCAACGATTGCTTTTTCTGAAATTGGAACGACATAGTTTAAAAAGGCATTCGAGATATTTTCCTTTTCATAATTATGTGTTTTTTGAAGGTCTGGATTTCCAATTATGACTTCATTCTCATCATAATTATTTGTATCAATATCGGTATTTTCTCTATGAAAATTGAATGACGAAGTAATACCTGCATTTAGACTTTTTCTATTATCAGAAAATTTTCGATCATAATTAAAAGCCAGTTCTGCTGCTTTTGAGCGTTCCAGTTCCAGAGAATGTCTGATGTTGTTTGAAAAAAAGTTGTTCGTGTTGGTATGAACTGCGGTATGCAAAGTTTCGTCATTGTCCTGATTTTCTAAATTTCCGAGCGCTTCAAAAGAGAATGTGTTTCTTTCGCTTGGCGAAAAATCAATATTAAATTTTAGATTTTGTAATCCTTCCGTGCGCTGATCGCTTCTGTTTTGATCGATATAATGTTCGTCAGCAATAAAATAATTGGTTCTTTCGCCTTTTATTTTTTTTGTTCGTCCGGCAAAACGGTTGTCGTAACCCAAGCCAAAATTCCATTTTTCGGTTTTCTGATTTAATTGTACAGAGCTGTTCATTCTGCCTTTCGCTCCAAATCCTCCACCTAAAACTACAGCACCGTTAAGACCCGCCTGATTGTTTTTCTTGAGTTTTATATTGATGATTCCGCTTTCGGCATTGGCGTCGTATTTGGCAGTCGGATTACTGATTACTTCTATACTTTCGATACTACTTGCCGCGATCTGATCCATATTGGTGATGGCAGAGTTTTTTCCGTTAATTAGTATCATTGGTGTTTTTCCGCGTAGCGAAATGCCTCCGTCAGCATCTACGGCAACGGTTGGAATGCTTTTTAGCATGTCTGTAGCGGTACCGCCGGTTTGTGAAATATTTGATGCGGCATTAAAAACAAATCCTTCATCGGTTTTTTGAATTTGTTTTTTATTAGAATTTACAATAACGGCGTTTAATACGTTCGTGTCGTTTTGTAAAACCGTTGTGCCGAGATTTATGCCGGTGTTTATAAATGTTATTTTTTTAGAAGCAGTTTTAAATCCAATTAATTCGAATTGCAACTGATAATCGCCTGAAACGATTTTTTCTAAAGAAAAATTTCCTAACGCATCTGTTACAGCATAAGAAGCAACTTTGGTGGAGTCATTACTTTTTTTCAGGATTACAGAAACAAATTCAATTGGAACTTTACCGTCAGAAACAGTTCCTTTTATGGAAGGTGAATTTTGGGCAAAGGTGTATTGACTTATGATAAGTAAAGCGATGAGCAGTGTTATTTTAGGCATGTATTTTTTCATAAGGCAAAGATATTTGTCAGATGAATTAGGTGTGAAGAAACTGGCTTAAGATAGTATTAAATTAATCTTAGTCCGTGCTAAAGATTAGATTATAAACCTTAAATCGATTAATAGCTTTGGTTTAAAGTGTTGTTTATCAGTATTTAATGTGTTGTTTCTATCTCCTGCAAGGTCTTTTTTTAACCTTGTAGGGATCATTATTTATGTTTTAGACTTTAGCAGGGTTTAAAAAAGGCTTAGTAGGAAAATCGCAATACATCAATCAGTTACTTAATAATCGAATTTAGGTTAGGAATAAAAAAGGGTGTTTTTCCCCTAAAAAAAACAGGAAAAAGCAGAAGAAGCAAAAAGTTGGATTGCAGTAATTTTATCAAATAATTAAATGCGTAAGCCGAAAAGCAAACGAGTAGGCTTTAATTTAAAAATATGATCATGGAAACTGCTTTTTTTTTAATGATGGGCTGGTGTGGTACTAAATATCCTGGTTGGAGACCATGGAAAGTGCCGCCACATCCAGATCCGGAACCTTGGTGGATTTACACCGTTCTTGGTTTGGGAATAATAGCCGGAGTTGTAGGTGGAACAGTATTTAGTAATCTAACGATTGATAATCAGTATTTTGCTGGTCAAAATGCAGTCGCTTCCGGATTAGCAGCCTTTGCCGCTTCGGGTATAGTTACCGGTCTTGCTTCGTTAGCAAGAAAATAAAAAAATGCCTCAGCTATTTGGGGATAGTACTGAGGCGTTTTTGTTATATTTAGTTTTTCTCAATCCATTTTCTGGCATTGACAAAAGCTTCATGCCAAGGCGAAACTTCGTCATTTCTGTCTTTTGGATAATGTGCCCAGTTCCATTGGAACGTTGAACGCTCAATATGTGGCATCATTACCAAATGTCTTCCAGTTTTATCACACATCATTGCCGTATTGTAATCCGAACCGTTAGGGTTTGCCGGATAACCTTCGTAAGCATATTTAGAAACGATGTTGTAATTTTCTTCCGGTTCCGGTAAGTTGAATTTTCCTTCTCCGTGTGAAACCCAAACTCCTAAAGTACTTCCCGCTAATGTAGATAACATAACCGAATTGTTTTCTTGAACGGTTACCGAAGTAAAGATACTCTCGTGTTTGTTACTTTCGTTATGAAGCATTTTTCCGTGTACTTTATGTTCCGGATTGATTACTTCTAATTCCATAAACAACTGACATCCGTTACAGATTCCAACCGATAAAGTATCTTCTCTTTTGAAGAAATTAGCTAAAGCTGTTTTTGCTTTTTCGTTGTATAAGAAAGCGCCGGCCCAACCTTTGGCAGAACCTAAAACGTCTGAATTAGAGAATCCTCCAACTGCACCTATAAACTGAATGTCTTCTAATGTTTCACGACCTGAAATCAAATCGGTCATGTGAACGTCTTTTACATCAAAACCGGCTAAGTACATAGCATTTGCCATTTCACGTTCAGAATTACTTCCTTTTTCACGAATAATAGCGGCTTTTGGTCTCTCGACTCCGCTCGAGATGACAGGTTTTTTACCTGTAAAGTGTGCCGGGAAAGTATAGTTTAATACTTGATTTTTATAGTTTTCGAAACGTGCCTGAGCTCTTCCGTTTTTAGATTGTTTTTGATCTAATAAATAAGAAGTCTCAAACCAGATATCTCTGTACTTCGCAATATCTAATTTGTAAGCTCCAAATTCCAAAATTGCGGTGTTTTGTACGGAACCTATTTTGAAGAACTCAACATTGTTGGCACTCAATTTTGCTTCAACAGTTGCATTATTTTTAGCTTGAAAAACGATTCCGATGTTTTCAGCGAAAAGGATTTTTAACAAGTCTTTTTCAGCGAAAGCGCTAAAATCAATTTTGGCTCCAAGATTTACATCAGCAAAACACATTTCCAGTAAAGTAGTAATCAAACCACCACTTCCGATATCGTGTCCGGCAAGAATCTGATCTTCTAAAATTAATTCCTGAATTGTGTTAAAGGCAGTTTTAAAGAAAGAAGCATCTTTTATAGTAGATGTTTTATTTCCGATTGTGTTTCTGGTTTGTGCAAAAGAAGAACCTCCTAATTGGAAAGCATCCTGAGACAAATTGATATAATAAATAGCATCTCCGTTTTTCTGTAAAACCGGTTCTACTACTTTTTTAATGTCGATACAATTTCCTCCGGCAGAAATAATAACCGTTCCCGGTGCAATTACTTCGTCGTTAGGGTATTTTTGTTTCATCGAAAGGGAATCTTTTCCTGTTGGAATATTAATTCCTAATTCGATAGCAAATTCAGAACAACCTTCAACAGCAGCGTACAAACGAGCATCTTCTCCTTCATTTTTACAAGCCCACATCCAGTTAGCTGAAAGTGAAATTCCTTTCATTCCGTCTTTAATCGGAGCCCAAACGATGTTTGATAACGACTCTGCGATAGCATTTCTACTTCCTGCAACCGGATCAATTAAAGCGGCAATAGGAGCGTGACCGATAGAAGTTGCGATTCCTTCTTTACCTAAATAATCTAAAGCCATTACACCCACATTGTTCAATGGTAAATGTAACGGACCTGCATTTTGCTGTTTAGCCACTTTTCCACCTACACAACGGTCTACTTTATTAGTCAGCCAGTCTTTTGAGGCAACCGCTTCTAAACGTAAAACGTCTTGTAAATAACTTTCGAAATCATTTGCCGAGTAAGAAACATCAGCATATTTTCTGTCGATTGTTTTGTCAGTCATTACCGTTTTTGGTGAACTTCCGAAGAAATCTTCCAAAGCATAATCCATCGGTTTTGAACCATTTGATTTAGATTGGAAAGTAAAACGATGATCACCCGTAACATCACCCACCTGATACATTGGAGAACGCTCTCTGTCGGCAATTCTTTGTAAGGTGTCAATGTCTTTTTGGCCAATAACCAATCCCATTCTTTCCTGAGATTCGTTACCGATAATTTCTTTTGCAGAAAGGGTAGGGTCTCCAACAGGTAATTTATCTAAATCGATTAAACCTCCGGTTTCTTCCACTAATTCAGAAAGACAGTTTAAGTGCCCACCCGCACCGTGATCGTGAATAGAAACAATTGGATTATTGTCACTTTCAACTAAACCACGAATTGCATTTGCGGCACGTTTTTGCATTTCCGGATTAGAACGCTGAATCGCGTTTAATTCGATTCCTGAACCAAAAGCACCTGTATCTGCAGAAGAAACTGCAGCACCACCCATTCCGATTCTATAATTTTCTCCACCTAGTATCACGATTTTATCGCCTTCCTGTGGTTTCTTTTTGATGGATTGATCCAGTTTTCCGTATCCGATTCCACCTGCTTGCATGATTACTTTGTCGTAACCAATTTTGCGGTTGTTTTCTTCGTGTTCGAAAGTTAAAACAGAACCTGTAATTAAAGGCTGACCAAATTTATTTCCAAAATCAGAAGCTCCGTTTGATGCTTTGATTAAAATATCCATTGGAGTCTGGTACAACCATTTTCTTTCTTCAACAGCATTTTCCCACTTACGTTCTGCGTTTAAACGAGAGTAAGAAGTCATATAAACAGCAGTTCCTGCCAATGGCAATGAACCTTGACCACCCGCTAAACGGTCACGAATTTCTCCTCCTGATCCGGTTGCAGCTCCATTGAAAGGCTCTACAGTTGTTGGGAAATTGTGTGTTTCTGCTTTTAATGAAATAACCGAATCAAATTCTTTTACTTCATAAAAATCAGGTTTATCGGCAGTTTTTGGTGCAAACTGCTGCACTTTTGGTCCTTTTACAAAAGCAACGTTGTCTTTGTAAGCAGAAACAATATCGTTAGGATTTTCCTGAGATGTTTTTTTGATTAGTTTGAATAGAGAAGTCTCTTTTTCTTCACCGTCAATAATAAAAGTTCCGTTGAAAATCTTGTGACGACAGTGCTCTGAATTTGCTTGTGAGAAAGCAAAAATTTCAGAATCGGTTAGTTTTCTTCCAAGTTTTACGGCTAAATTATCTAAATAAGCTACCTCTTCTTCACTTAAAGCCAAACCTTCCGTTTTATTGTATGCCGCAATATCATCGATATCGAGAATCGGTTCCGGTTGTACGTTGATCGTGAAAATTTCCTGATCTAATTGGCTGAATTTTTGCAAAAGCATCGGGTCAAAATCGGTGAAATCCTCCGTTGCGGGGTGAAATTCTTCAATTCTGATAATGCCCGAAATACCCATATTCTGAGTGATTTCTACTGCATTTGTACTCCAAGGTGTAATCATAGTGGCACGTGGGCCAACAAAAAAATCCGTCAGTGCGGATTTTTCGATCTTATTGGAGTCGGCAAAAAGCCAGTTTAATTTTGAAATGTCTTGAGCTGAAATTTCGTTTTGCGTTTGTACGGCAAAAACAGTTTTGCTTTGGTTTTCAAAGAAATGGATCATTTTGTGTAGTTTGTTGTATTGAAGTGCAAATTTAGTGTAAATAAATAGTAAGCGCAAATTTGAAAACCATCTCTTTTGAAAAAAAATTAAAGGCTGTTTTTTTATGAAAGCAAGTAATGTAAGTTCGTTTTGAAAGTGGGAACGAGGCGGTTGTTGTGTTTTGTTTTTTTAATCTCGCAAAGGCGCGGAGTCGCAAAGTTTTATTAGTGTGTTAGGATGTTTAAACTTTGTTGCGATTAGGCTTTGCAGGTGGAATTTGGATAGGCTTTGAATTGCTTTTGGTTTCAATCAACGGCTATTAAAAAAACATCTTAAATAATTTAAAAAATGGTCTTCTTGATTCTTGTGAAATAAAAAAAGCGGCAATCTGCCGCTTTTAAATTATGAATATTCTAGTTTTTAATTAGTTGATTATGATTTTTTTGTAAACCGTTTTTGCGTCGGTGGCTATTTTGATTATGTATATTCCTGCTGCAAGATGGTGAACTGCTATTTCGGAATCTGTGTTATTTCGTTTTTCGAAAACTTTTTGTCCGGAAAACGAAAGGATTTCAACTGAATAGTGCTCTGTTGAATTAGGAAATCCAATAGTGAAGTTTCCTTTTGAAGGATTAGGGTAAATCAGAATGTCATCGGTAGCAGTAACTGTTTCCTCTTTACTTGCTTTTGCTATTTTACTTGCTAAATTGTTACAGGTGTCACTAGTGTACGAATCCCACTGCGAGGTTAAATTAAATGTTGTGGATGGAGAAGTTACGGTTGCCTTTCTTCTTAGTGTAACATCGGCGGCAAAGTTGGCTGTTCCGCCACTAAACGTTCCGATGATGTCAATCAGAACACCATTTTTAAATAAACCGACAGCATCATTGCCATTAAAAGCCAGTTCGGTTGCGGTTGTCGAAATATTGGCGGCACTGGTTGAGAAACAAGTCGAGGAAATGGAGCTGTTTACCAGTACATATTTACCACCGCTGCTCAATGTTCCCGTTAAGGCTAATCCTGTACTCCAGGCACCTGCGCCATTTGTTTGTTTTTTTAGGGTGTAAATAGACAGGTTTACGGCACTTCCGGTGTTATTTGCGATTTCTAAAGCTTTATTGTTTCCGGAACCTTCAATATATTCAGAGAAAAGTAACTCGGTGGCAGCTCCGCCTGTACCGCTACTGTCGGTTGTAACGGCAATCGTAGTACTGGCTGGAGAAGTGTTTCCTGCCGCATCTTTTGCTTTTACGTAGATCGAATAATTGGTCGAAGCAGTTAAACCTGTTAGGGTTGCAGTTGACCCTGAAACAGTAGTTTTTAAAACATTGTTGGCATAAACATCATAACCGGTAACATTCACATTATCGGTAGAAGCGGTCCAGCTAAGTGCAATTGAAACCGAAGTTTTACTTGTTGAAGCTAAACTTGTTGGTGTAGTAGGAGCCTGAGTGTCTCCGGATGGAGAAGTACCACCACCCCAGATTTGGTTTACATATTCCGGATGATCAATATAGGGATTTCTATTGTTTTGACGGGCGTAGATGGCATTGTTTCGGGCAATTTCTCTTGCACTTACAGGATCTTGCGCATTCCATTGCAAAAGAATATTTAAAAAGACGGTTGTAAATACTTTGTTACTGGAACCATCAAACATCGCATAACTATAACCCGAAACAGTATTCTCATAACGGGTTGCAAAGTAAAAATACATTCGGGCAATATCTCCTTTGAAATCATTTATAGGTTCAAAAACAGTTCCTGAATACCCTGATGTTGAATTCGGACCCAGTTTTCCTCCGTTTTTAGACGTATAAGTTGGAGCATTCACCACTCCGTGTGGATAGTTCGAGCGCATTCCGTTTACTTTACCATCTGTTGGTGTAATAAAATGGGCATCGGCAACCATTGGTGATTGCTCATTAAAAACTGATTGTGGAATAATGTGCTCTCTGTTGTAACAATCGCCTTCTACAGAATAGTTACCGCATCTTTGTGTAGTTCCGGTACTGTAATTATAAGGATCTTTCCCTGACGGGTTTTCGGAGTACATGTCTAAAACGGTTCCGTCATTTTCGTAGAAATTGTCTACATCTGAAGTTTGGTAGGTGGTGTATAAACCTGCATATCCGTTATTGGTATGGTCTTTTATAATGTTATACAATTGTGTTTTCAGTGTGTAACCGGTTGCGGTTGCGGTGTTGTAATAACCGGATGGAATCTGTGCGAAACCAGCAATAGTAAAGACCAGTAATAGAAACGAAGAGTAGCTTTTTTTCATAAATAATAGTTTAGGTTTGGTTAGGTGAACAAGATAAATTAAATTTTCAGAAAATTGGTAATCAGTTATTTAATTTATTGATCGCGCCAAACCTACTGTTTTTATAAGTATGCGGTATTAAGAGATGTTTAAATTTTGGATATATTTTCTTACGGTTGTTTTAGTGC
Organism: Flavobacterium sp. ABG; assembly: GCF_001027725.1. NCBI lineage: Bacteria > Pseudomonadati > Bacteroidota > Flavobacteriia > Flavobacteriales > Flavobacteriaceae > Flavobacterium > Flavobacterium sp. ABG. The sequence goes on along the minus strand of NZ_LEKS01000002.1, from coordinate 338,701 downwards.
TGGTTTTACACGCAGAAATTGCTGTGTTTTTTTAAACCATATAAGTGATGTAAGTTCATTTAAACGAAACTTATATTTTCTGACATGACTTATATGGTTCAAATTAGGTAGCTATGTGGGTAGTAAAACTTATTTTTTTGGATTTTTTTTATTTTGGTAAATCCCGAAATGGAATAAAGAAACCAAATAAGTAACATGCTATTAAGCTAATTTTAAATGAACTTACATTACTTATATGGTTCAAATTCGGCAGCTATGTAAGCAATAGAGCTTATTCTGTAAAAATTTTACTAGAAACCAATTAAGTAACATGCTATTAAGCTAAGTTTAAATGAACTTACATTACTTATATGGTTCAAATCCGGTAGCTATGTGGGTAGTAAAACTTATTTTGTGAAAATTTTACTTTAATGAACTTAGAAACCAAATAAGTAACATGCTATTAAGCTAAGTTTAAATGAACTTACATTACTTATATGGTTTAAATTCGGCAGCTATATGGGCAGTAAAACTTATTTAGGAAAATCTTTACTCTGATAAGCACCCAAATCGGGAGGAGAAGTTCGGGCATTTCCAATAATATCCAATGGAATTGCATATGCCTGATTTCCTTTCGCGAAAGCGGCAGACGTTTTGTCTATATTGAATTTGTTTTTAGAGGCATTATAAAACTTCGGATTTTCATTTAGAATAATTTGATTGTAGTGAACAGGATCATTTTTAAACTGGTAATCCGGACTGTTGTTTGTGCTGCTGAATTTCAATAAACAGTTATTCAATTGGTATACAAATTGTGCATTTGCGCTTTTGTCTAAGTTAAATTCGTTTGTGCTTGTACCATAGATAATGCAATTGTTAAAAGTTGCCTTGGTTAAATCTTTGGTTTCGGGTGTTGCACCGGCCAGACGATTGCTTAAGTGAACGGCGAAATGTTGACTACTCGACCAATTGTTGTAAAAAGTAGCATGTGTAAAGTTGTAATCTCCACCGTAAATACAAGATAAACTCGCTAGTCCCGAATAATTTATAACAATATTCTCTCCGTTGATTCGTGCATTTTGAGCTAAAATTCCATATTGAGAACAGTTGTAAATCTGTGTATTTTTGATTTGTACCGTTGTAGCATCTTGGTTTCTGATGGATAAACCTATTGTAGCATTCTTTAATGTCAAATGATTGATGGTGTGATTTGTGCTTCCGTCCGCCAGAATAACAGCATCCCATTGCCCCGGAATATCAGCGTAAAGGGATTCTAGTCGATCTCCTCTAAAGACAACTTCGTTTTCCAGTTTTGAACTGGTTGAAGCAGCTCCGTTTATTTTTAAAGAAGCATTTTTATCTACAAAAAGTCCGGAATTGGCATGGAAATAAACTCTTGCTCCAGCTTCAAAAGTGACGGTTTTGCTTTGAGGAACTCCGGCATAACCATAAATAACGTATGGTTTAGTATTGTTGAAAATCAGTTCGTTTCCGTTAACTGCATCTGTTTCATTCAAATAAAAACCATCAACAGCTTTTCCGTCGATTTGGATTTTTTCTTTGGTTCCGTCCGGATTTTGCTGTGGGTATAAAAAAACAGCGTCCTGAATTAAGGTTACCAAAGCTACTTTTTGCTGATTGGCTCCGCTGTCGAATTGAATTTCATCCGTGTATAAAAAATCAGTTGGGTTAGCATCTGTAATGTCAGCTGTAGTTTCTACAAAAATGTACAGACTGTCTTTAGCCAAAAGGGTAACATTGTTAAAAATCTTACCATTGTTTCCGCTCATTCCGTCTACAGTCATTCGATATTTAGAATTTAACCCTTTTTTGAGTTGAATGACCGGAATAGAAATGTCTTTTTTGCTTGTGTTGTATACTTTAAGTTGATAGGTGCTTGAGCCGATGTTTTTAAAAACGGTATCCAAATAAACAGTGTCTTTTGAAAATTTTAAATTTCCTGAACTGGCTGTGGTATCAAAATCAGTCCGACAGGAGCTGGCAGCTAAAAGTATTCCGAAAATGAAGAGTACAAAAAAGTGACGCATTTGAATTGGTTTAGTTTTTTTGTTGCAGATTGAAAGGGTTTAAAAAAGATTTTTGTCTATTTAATCTTAATGCCTTCTTCCTTAATAATCTGTGAAATCGAAGGCATTGAATTTTATTGAAAATGTATTTGCCTTTGATTTATGTTTTGGTAAAAATAGCAAAAATCTGACAGGTTTATAAATGAATTTTAATATTAGAATTGGATTTTCGGATTTGTATCTCATCTTTTCTTTAATTTTACGATTTTAAAGCCTATTTTAATGAAGTATACAAAAGAACAAATTTTAGCGCACTGCAATGAGTTTTCGAAAAACACTTTGATGGAAACGTTAAAAATAGAATATATTGACGCCGGAGAAGATTTTTTGACGGCAAAAATGCCAGTAAACCCTGCTGTTTACCAACCAATGGGATTATTGCACGGAGGAGCTTCAGTCGCTTTGGCTGAAAGTGTAGGAAGTGCAGCCTCTTTTTTCTTTATAGATCCGAATGAACAAGAAGTTCGCGGAATCGAAATTTCTGCCAATCATCTAAAAAGCATTCGCGAAGGTTATGTTTTCGGAACAGCGCGAATTATTCACAAGGGAAGAAGTATTCATCTTTGGGAAATTAAAATCACAGATGAAGCCGGGAATCTGATTTCGCTCTGCAAATTGACGAATATGGTTTTGGATAGAAAGAAAAGTTAAAAATAATATTTAAAAAAATTAATGGCTCAAACAAATTCAGCGGCAGTTTCTGCTACGTTTAGAGAGAGGACCGTAAAAGCGATTCTTTCTGTTATCTTCTTTTTTATTGTCTATCTTTTACTTATTATTTCAGGTATTGGTCTTACTGTTTTGGCAGGTTATGGAGGACTAATGCTTATTGTTGCCAAACCTAGTTTTTTGACCTTTATGATTGGTGGTGGATTATTGTGTATGGGAATTTTAATCTTGATCTTTTTGTTCAAGTTTATTTTTGTGAAAAATGTAGTTGACCGATCTCATTTAGTCGAAATTACAAGAGAAGAAGAACCTAAATTATTTGATTTTATTGAAGAGATTGTAGGTGCTGTAAAGACAGATTTTCCAAAAAAAGTGTATTTATCATCAGATGTTAATGCTGCCGTTTTTTATGATTCCAATTTTTGGAGCATGTTTTTACCGATTAAGAAAAATCTTCAAATTGGTGTTGGACTTATCAATTCAGTTTCAGAATTAGAACTTAAAGCTATTTTGGCTCACGAATTTGGTCATTTTTCGCAAAGAAGCATGAAAGTAGGAAGTTATGTTTATAATGTAAACAAGATTATTCATAATATGCTCTTTGATAATGATTCGTATAATTCTATAGCACAAAGCTGGGGAAGTGTAAATGGATATTTTGCTTTTTTTGCCGGATTAGCAGTAAAAATTGTGCAAGGAATTCAATGGGTTTTGAGGCAGGTTTATGAGGTTGTAAATTTAAGCTATTACAGTTTATCCAGACAAATGGAATTTCATGCTGATGCCGTTGCTGCAAATGTAACGGGTTCTGAACCTTTAATCACTTCTTTACTCCGTCTTGATCTTGCTAGTCATTCGTTTAATAAGGTTTTAGATTATTATGGAGATAAAATCCCGAAATCTATTAGTACAAAAAACATATATGAGCAACAGACTTTGGTGATGAATTTTATTGCAGCTAAAAGTAAATTGCAAGTTCAGAATGATTTGCCACAATTGACTACGGATTTTTTGAATCGGTATAATAAATCAAAGCTTGTAATCGAAAATAAATGGGATACGCATCCTAGTATTGAAGACCGAATTTCGGAACTAAAAAAATTAGGGATAGAAAAGTCTATTGCAAGCGACAAATTAGCAACCTGTTTGCTAAACAATCGTGTTGATTTGCAGAATAAGTTTACAGACAAGTTGTTTTTGGCGGTTTCGTATCCGGATGCGGTCGTTTACAACAAAAACGAGCAATTTTTTGAAGAGTTTGAAAGTGAATTTTTGTCCGGGTCTTTTGATGAGGTTTACAATAATTATTACGATAACAAAAACCCTGATTGTAAAACTCAGGAATTAAATTCTTCAGCCGAAAAATATGAATTGAGTGATTTGTTCAGTAATGCTTCAATTGATTTGGTATACAGTTCAATTTCATTAGAAAATGACATTCAAGTTTTAAAACAAATTTCAAATGGAAGTTATAAAGTGAAATCATTCAATTATGATGGGCATAAAATTTCCTCAAAAAATTGCGATGAGTTGATCGATAAATTAACAGTTGATTTGAAAGAAATTAAAGAGGAAATTCTTGAAAATGATATTCGTATTTATTCTCTATTTTTAGAATTGGCAAATAGTCAGGGAAAAGGGGGAGAGTTAAAAAACAGATATGATAGTTTTTTTGATGTAGATAAGAACTACGATGAAAAATTCGAGTATTATATGAAGATGCTGAAAGTCTCTGATTTTATGCATCATGTGGCTACTTTTGATGCTATTGAAAAGAATATGTTGCTACTAAAAGAAGAGGAAAGGCAATTTAAGATTCAAATTGAAAAAATGCTGGAAAGTAATGTTTATAGGGAAGCTATAACAATTGAGATGAGAGTCTCTTTTAATAAGTATTTGTCGGAAGAATGGGTTTATTTTAAAGGTAATCAATATTTAGATGAAGTTTTGGAGTTGCTATCTAAATCGATGATTGATTATCAGGATGTTTTGTCAAAAACATTTTTTAAAACCAAAAAAGAACTTTTAGAGTATAAAGCTCAACTTTTACAGTATCATGAATAATTTCTTTTCTAAAATAAAAAATCATAAAGCACAAAATTTACCCTTTGTGCTTTATTCCAAACCCAATTCGACCAGAATAATTGGGCTTTTACAACAAAATAATGATTTACACACCGTTTCAAATTTTACGGAGAAAGGATTTGTTTTTGCTTCTTTTGATGAAAAACAACTGATCCTGATTCCTGAAAATGAATCGGAAATAATTACTTCTGAACAGGAAAGTGTAGAGATCAATTTAACTGAAATAAATGATTCCGGTTTTGATGTCGCTGCTAAAAAACAATATGAAGATTTAGTAGCCAAAGGAATTGAGGCAATTAAAAACGATGAATTCAAAAAAGTGGTTTTGTCAAGAAGCGAAAGTGTTGCCTTAGGCGAATTTGATTTTACCGTTGTTTTCCAGCAATTGATTCAATTGTATCCGACGACTTTCAGTTATTGCTTTTTTCATCCCAAAGTCGGATTTTGGATGGGAGCAACGCCGGAACAACTGCTTAAAGCAAACGGAAATGAATTTGAAACCACTGCATTGGCCGGAACACAAAAAGCCAATTCGGAAGTGGAGATTTTGTGGCAACAAAAAGAAAAAGAGGAGCAGCAATATGTGACCGATTTTATTATTAAAAGACTTCGTGAAGTGGCTTTGTCTGTAAACGTTACAGAGCCTTACAGTATTAAAGCAGGATCAATCTGGCATATCAAAACCGACATTTCGGGTGTTTTAAACGAAAATTCTACTTTAGAAGAAGTGATCGATACCTTACATCCAACACCGGCTGTTTGTGGTTTACCGAAAAAGAAAGCAAAAGCATTTATCCTTGAAAATGAAAATTACGACCGCACTTTTTATACGGGTTTTCTAGGCGAATTAAACAGCAGTTTGGCTTCAAGTGCCGTAAGTTCTGATTTATTTGTAAATTTACGAAGCATGCAGATTCAGGAAAATAAAGCCATTTTGTATATGGGCTGCGGTATTACCAAAGAAAGTATTCCCGAAAAAGAGTGGGAGGAAAGCGTGAATAAATCAATGACCATGAAGAGGGCTTTGTCTATTAAAGCTGTATAGTCTCAGTTTTCAGTCTCAGTATCAGTCTGTACTGCAACTTGAAACCTGTAACCTGAAACAAAAAAAATCAAAAAGAAACAAAAAACAAAAAAAAATGAAACTAGACATATTAGCCTTCGGAGCACACCCTGACGATGTAGAATTAGGTTGTGCCGGAACCATTTTAAAAGAAGTATCACTTGGGAAAAAAGTGGGTGTTGTAGATTTAACCCGTGGTGAATTGGGAACCCGCGGTACAGCAGAAATCAGAGATCAGGAAGCAGCTGCTGCTGCAAAGATATTAGGAGTTGTAGTTCGCGAGAATTTAGCAATGCGCGATGGCTTTTTTACCAATGATGAAAATCATCAATTAGAAGTCATTAAAATGATCCGAAAATATAAACCTGAGATCGTTTTGTGTAATGCCATTGATGACCGTCATATTGATCACGGAAAAGGAAGTAAATTAGTTTCAGACGCTTGCTTTTTGTCAGGATTAGTAAAAATTAAAACATTGATTGACGGCGTAAGTCAGGAGGCCTGGAGACCGAAAGTGGTCTATCATTATATTCAGTGGAAAAACATTGAACCGGATTTTGTTGTCGACATCACTGGTTTCGAAGAAAAAAAGATTGAAGCCATTCTGGCCTATAAAACGCAATTTTATGATGCCAATTCAGAAGAACCTGCAACACCAATTACGAGTAAAAACTTCTTAGAAAGTTTAAATTATCGTGCACAGGACTTAGGAAGACTCGTTGGAAAGGATTTTGCCGAAGGATTCACTGTTGAAAGGTGTTTGGCAGTCAATAGTTTAGAAGATTTATTGTAAATTTTTCATTTTTTTATTTGTGGAAGTAAACCTTTGTTGTATATTTGCAACCGCAAAGAAAAATGGTGGTTGTAGCTCAGCTGGTTAGAGTATTGGTTTGTGGTGCCGAGGGTCGCCGGTTCGAACCCGGTCAGCCACCCAGGATTTTGGAAAGCCTTGAAGAAATTCAAGGCTTTTTTTGTGGTCTTTTTTTTTTTTTGAAACCATATAAGTGATGTAAGTTAATATAAGTTTGATGCTTAATTCTTGAAAACGCTTTATCTGTTTACTATAATCCCATCCTCCGGATTAAAAAAAGCAACCTTTTTTATTTTAAGTGCAAATGCGCAACGATTTCTAAAGTGCATAAGAATTTCTTTTTAAAAACCAAATGTCACCCTGAGCGAAGTCGAAGGCTCCAAGAAACGAATTGGACTGTGCTCAAAGGAAAACCAAATGTCACCCTGAGCGAAGTCGAAGGCTTCGTAAGGAACTACACGTCTTTTAAGCTCGGATCAATCTTCAACACTATAAAACCACTAACGATATAGAAACGTCAGTTTGTTCATCAACAAACAGACGCAGCAATTTTTTCAAAAAAAAATCAAGTACATTCTAAGTGATTTACAAGCAAATACAATTTTAAATGAATTTACATCACTGATATGCCATTTTTTTCTTTGCAGAAGTAAACCTTTATTGTATATTTGCAACCGCAAAGAAAATGGTGGTTGTAGCTCAGCTGGTTAGAGTATTGGTTTGTGGTGCCGAGGGTCGCCGGTTCGAACCCGGTCAGCCACCCAGGATTTTGGAAAGCCTTGAAGAAATTCAAGGCTTTTTTTGTGGCCTTTTTTTTCGAAGCATATGAGTGATGTAAGTTTGATGCTTAAGTTCTGGAAAAACTTCTAAAAAAATCTCGCAAAGACGCGAAGTCGCAAAGTTTTTGTTTTGATTTTTTAACTTCGCGACTTTGCGTCTTTGCGAGAAATAATTTCTACTACGCCCCAGTTTTTTGCATTGATCTATTTTTTGAGGATTAAATTAGATTTGAAACAGTCAGAACAATCCCGTAAATTAAGCATCCCGGCTTATAGTAACTTACATCACTTAAATGGTTTAAAAACAAAAAAAGCACGATCGTAAAAATCATGCCTTTCGGGTTGTTATAATTTAGTTTTGTGAATTATCTAACTTCTGAAAAAGTATTTCCTTGTTTAATGTCACCTGTATTAAAGCCTTTCTCGAACCAATACATTCTTTGTTCAGAAGAACCATGAGTAAAAGAGTCGGGAACTACATGCCCCTGCATTTTACTTTGTATGGCATCATCGCCCACGGCACTTGCAGCGCTCAAAGCTTCGTCAATATCGCCGGCATCGAGGTTTTCTTTGTTATGATGTGCCCAGACTCCTGCATAAAAATCAGCTTGTAGTTCTAATGCAACAGAGAGTTTATTGGCTTCCGCTTCACTTTTTCCTTGTTGCGCTTCTCGCATTTTTGCTGAGGTGCCCAGTAAGGTTTGGATGTGATGGCCAATTTCATGCGCTATAACGTATGAAATGGCAAAGTCGCCACCCTTGGCACCAAATTTGGATTTTAGTTCCTCAAAGAAGCCTAAATCCATATATACTTTTTTATCGCCCGGACAATAGAAAGGACCTGAAGATGATGAGGCGCCCCCGCAGGCCGTTTGAACAGAACCTCTAAAAAGTACCAGTTTTGGTTTTTGGTACGTCATACCATTTTCTTCGAATATTTTGCTCCAGGTGTCTTCATTATAAGCCAACATAACTCGGACAAAATTGCCCATTTCTTCATCTTCTTTGCTTAGTGGAGCAGCAGCTTCAGTCTGGGTTTGTTGTCCACCTTGTAGTTGTTCTAAAACCGGGGTTATAAGTTGCGCATTTTCACCGCCAAAAATGTTTACTAATAGTATAATAATACCAATAATTCCGCCTCCTACGGCTACTTTTCCGCCGGAAATAGATCTTCTGTCTTCAACATTGTCACTTTGTCTTCTGCCTTGCCATTTCATATCGTGTTGTATTAGTGGTTATTGTGGTTATGGTCTTACGAATTTATATATTTTTTTGAAACAAAAGCCAATCAGGAGGATTAACTTTTTATTTATCTAAAGGTAGTAGAGCTAATTATCTTATCCATTTTGACAGGGCTTCTTCAACAGTGCCACGAATAATTGGTTTTGAAATGTAATCATTCATTCCGGCTGACAAACATTTATTTCGCTCGTCTTTTTCGGCACCTGCCGTGACCGCAATGATCGGAATGTGTTTGCCATTTATGGTGTTTCTAATGGCTCTTGTCGCTTCATAACCATTCATAATTGGCATTTGAATGTCCATGAAAACCAGATCAGGATTGATATTCTCGATTTGATTGACCGCTTCATAGCCATTTTCGCATTCGTAAATGATGGTGTTGATATTCAGATTCTTTAAGATCGTTTTTAGAAGCAGCATGTTTACTTTATTGTCTTCCACAATCAAAATACTTACTTTTTTATGATTCACATAATGGTCTAAATCGTATTCCTCATCAACCGTTTTAGAAATAATTTTATATTTCTCATTGTTGTTTTTATGACTGGTATTTAAATTCAGGTCAAAAAAGAAAGTGCTTCCGCTGTTTATTTTACTTTTAAGCTGCAGTCGGCTTTCCATTAAAGCCAATAGCTGATTCGAAATGGTAAGTCCTAAACCGGTTCCTCCAAATTTTCTCGTTGTAGAACTATCTTCTTGGGAAAAAGCTTTGAATATTTTTTTCTGATTTTTTTCCAATATTCCAATTCCGGTATCTATTACCGCGAAACGGATGGTATAATTTTCTTCCGATTTTTTTTCAAGGATAGAAACTGCAAGTTTGATGGAACCTTCATTTGTGAATTTAATGGCATTTGACAACAGATTGATCAGAATTTGTTTTAAGCGCACTATATCGGTCCAGATGTATTTCGGTACATTCGGGTCAACGTTTAATTCAAGTTGAAGACTCTTCTGATTGGATTCGTAAACAATCAGATCAAAGATTTGTCCTAATATTTTCTGAATGTCGTATAAGTCGATGAAAAGCTCGAGTTTTCCGGCTTCAATTTTAGAAAAATCCAGAATGTCATTGATAATTTCCAATAACGAATGAGCCGATTGATTAATAGTGGTCATGTACTTTTCCTGAATTTCTTCAAGATTAGTTTTCATCAATAAATGTGTGAATCCAATGATGCCGTTTAAAGGCGTTCGGATTTCGTGTGACATATTGGCCAAAAAATCAGATTTCGATTTATTTGCTGCTTCTGCTAATTCTTTGGCTTTTATCGCGGCTTCGCTTTCCTTAATTTTTGCCTGATTTCTGTTTCGTTCTAAAGCCGATGAAATGTTATTGGCAAGTGTCTGAAAGATGTAAATCTCGTCATCTGTCCATTTTCTTTCTCTGGTGCAATCGTCGAAACCAATAAAACCGGAAAAGTTATTGTTGGCATATAAAGGCAATATTAAAATCGATTTAATCTCGTTGGCAATCAGTAATTTTTTGAAGAAAGTTTCTTCAAGGTTTTTCGTCAGCGTGCTTAAGACTTTTTTTCTTTGAGAATGAAGAACAATTTCTTTTAAATTATCTTCTGTAAATTTCTGTAAATCACTTATTTGGTGTTTTACGCCTTCTCTTGACCATTTGTACTGCTGACTAATGGTTTGGGTGTCGAAATCTTTTTGATAATAAAATATATGATCTACTTTTGAAGCTTCTCCTATAATTTCATAGGTTTCTTCAAACATTTTCTCCGTGCTTTTACTCATTAAGAATTTTTCTGTACACAGCGCTAAAGCCGAAAGTAATTCACTTTTAAGTTCCAGTTTTTTCTCTGCTCTGAGTCGCATTTGGGAGGAAATGGCGAGTGAGATTACATCCGATATGGTTTTGGCATAATTAATATCTTCATTGTCCCATTCTCTTTTTTCTTCGGTACTTTCAAAACAAGCCACACCGGCCAACTGTCCGTTTAGGAAAATGGGCGCATCAAGCATCGACTTGATTTTGTTTTTTGTGAAATAAATGCGCTTAAATTCAGATGTTTCTAATTTGTCAAAAACATCAGGCGCATTTATGATTGCCTTGTTTTTTAAGGTTTCAAAATAAATGGGATAAGACTCCTTGTCCAGAATATTTTTATCATTTGTGGTTTGTTTGTCACTGCTGAATAAATTTTCACAGGTAATAATATCATTTGAATACCTCCAGAAACTGACCCTGTTTGTTTTTGATACCGTTGCCGCTTCCTCAATGATTGAATCAATTACCGTTTGAAAAGTGTTGTAATTCCGGAAATCGGTAGTCGATAATTTTTTGGTTGAATTGTTATACGCCTCAATTTTTTCGTGACGTCTTCTTTTCTCGTTTTCAATGTTTTTTATTTCGGTAATATCCCGAGCAATACCGGCAAAACCAATAGTCTGATTCAGGTCATTTTTGCGGATAATTACTTTCTGCGAAATCCATAATTCCTCTCCGTTTTTCTTTAATACCGGAATTTCAATAGTAGGGTAATTGGTTTCGTTTTGTTCTAAATTTTCATAAAAATCAACTGCATTTTTGATGTAATCATCATGAATAAAATTCGAATAATGTTGTAGAATTATTTCATTTTCAGCATATCCTAAGATCGAAAATCCGAACTCATTTACAAAAGTAAAATACCCATTTGCATTGATTTCAAATATAATATCGGTGGCCGTCTGAATCAGGTTTTTATATTGATCCTGAACAATGATTTGTTCGGTAACATCCTGACCAATACTAATAATTAAATCGTCGGAAAACTTTTTGTCTTTCCATTGGATGTATTTGTACTCGCCATTTGTATTTTTTAATTTCTGAATATACAGCTTATCGTCAATTTGTTTTTTAATGTAGTTTTCTTGTTTTACCTCGTGGTCTTCATTGAGTTTCCAGAATTTTTTTGCCATAACATCGTCCGGAGAATAACCCAGAATTGAAGTAATGGTTTCGCTGCAAAATAAGATTTCTCCTTTTTTATTTGTTGCAATTGTCAAGGAGTTTCCTTTGTGGACGATCTCATTTGTAAATCTGAAATTATCACGATTGTTCAATAAAATGGCATATTTTACCTGATTGATGATGAAGATCAGTATCGAGAAATTAATTAAGAGTATAGACGATTTTAACGGAATTAAATGAAAAACTACCGTTATAATCTGAAAGGTAAAAGTCAAACCAACAAAAAACCAATAGATTTTTATGGGTTTCAGAATGTTATAAGAAAAGAAAAAAGAGATCAGAAAAACAATAATCGGTACTACATCGTTGGAGAGGTAAATGATATTGTGTCCAACATAAGAGATGTAAACAAAGAAAAAGAAGATAAAAATCGGCTGGATTTTATTCCTCAGAAACTTTACTTTATCTGTTATTAAGTACACCATCAGTACTAAAAAACCAATAGATACATTTAAGATCAATAAACTTTTGGGTCTGATCTTAAAAATTTCATTAATAATTTCGATTACAATAACCGCTATCCCAAAGAATAATATGTAGAGTTGGTATTCACGGTCTGCGGCTTCGTCTTCTTTCTTTTTTTCGATGAAGTACCCAATTTTAGTTTTAATTCTAAAAAATTGATAAATCAGTAAACCAAGAAAACCAAATAAGGACAGTGCTAAAATGATGATTTTAGGGCTGTTATAGAAAATGATGTCAGAAGTAAATACAAACCAATTTAATACATTTGATTTCAAGAGATCTCCAAAAATGGGGATTCCTGAAAGCAATGAATTAAAGGAACTATAGCCTTGTACCATTGTATTTTGGGTAGGTTTGGTTGAGTAATTAGCTTTTGGGGAGTTTTTTTAAGAGTAGGTTAAGCTCTTTTTCTATTTAGAAATCGATTATTATTCTAAATCTGACTTACCGATTGAATCAATAGAATTCTCATCTTCCATATTAAATATTGCACAATAAATAGCATATTTTACAGAGTAGGTAATCGGAATTGTAAACACGATTCCTATACAACAACCAATAAAACCAACCATAGAGGCCAACGAACCAACAATAATTAAAAGCAGAATTGTTAAAGGTTGTTTGCTTACAATCATAATACTTGATTTTATCGCATCGATTGCATTCAGGTTACCGAAAATGATCAAAGGAATAGTAAGTGTTGTGAAAAACGATATTGCAACTGTAAAGATAGTCTCTACATACAGAACGCCTATGAGATTAAAGAGTACTGAAATTAAGCCTCCAAGTAGAGAGATTATTAGGGTCGCAATAAAAAGTGGCGGGAAATAACGTGAAGTGTAATACGAAAAAATTGTAGAAGCGCTGAAAGATTCATCTCTATCCGCGCAATCGGCCATTTTTAAAAAACCTGCAGCAAATGGACTAAAAATCGCAGCAACAAAAGCGATCACTACCGAATAAATAAGGAATACTGAATTTTCAGGTTGTTCGTTTTGTAAATTCTTGAAGAATTCTTCATTAAAATGTTGAACACCGTATAGCGAAATCAAAATTCCACTACCAAGAAAAAAAGCAAGAATTGAAAAAACCAATAAGATTAATCCTGCATACAGCGCTATTTTTTTGTAATTTTCGAAGGCATGATTAAACACATTAGAAAAATCTAATGCATAGCCATTTTTCCTAATTTCTTCAATTTGGTAAAGTGTTGATTTCATTTTTTTGAGTAAAGTTGTTTTATATTTGGTCTGTTTAGCTGTTTTTCTGACGTAAATATAATATTTTTAATCAATTCCTTATTAAAATCGGTGAAACATTACTAAAATGTTTTAGTGCTTATAGCCAGTCTAATATACGTTTAATGGCGACTAATTTTTCTTTATAGGGAGCATAGCGCATCGGTAAATCCAGCCAATTTGCTTTTTTGACTACTCCTTTATGATGGGAAAAAATATCGAAACTCAATTGTCCGTGATAAGCTCCTATTCCGCTATGACCAACACCACCAAAAGGGAGTCTTTTGTTAGAAAAATGTATAACAGTATCGTTAATACAGCCACCTCCAAAAGAATAGGTCGTAATTAATTTTTTAGCAAAAGATTTGTTGTCACTAAAAACATAAAAAGCAAGAGGTTTCTCATATCTGCTGATTACATTTTTAATATCTTCTTCTGTTTCATAGGTAAGAATCGGTAAAATTGGTCCAAAAATTTCTTCTTTCATTACGGCACTGTCCAAACTTGGCTCTTCGATCAGCGTTGGTGAAATGTATAAGGCATTGGCATCTGTTTCTCCGCCAAATAAAACTCTTTCCGGATCAATCATATTCGCCAAACGCAGCCAGTTTTTGGTGTTGACAATGCGCGCAAAATCGGGTGATTTTTCTATCTTTTTGCCATAAGCTTTTGTGATTTCCTGCATAAGGAAAGAAATGAAATTGATTTTCATATTTTTCTGAATCAGGATGTAATCCGGAGCAATACAGGTTTGACCGGCATTGATAAATTTACCCCAGACAATTCTTTTGGCGGCTAATTTTAAATCGGCTGTTTCATCAATGATACAGGGGTTTTTACCGCCTAATTCAAGGGTAACAGGTGTCAGGTTTTCGGCTGCCGCTTTGGCGACAATTTTACCTACAGCGACACTTCCCGTAAAGAAAATATAATCCCAGCGTTGCGCCAGTAGTTTATTGGAAACTTCCACACCACCTTCAAAAACTTCTACATGGTTGACATGAAATGTTTTCTGAATGATTTTGGCTATTATTGCGGATGTATGCGGAGTAAGTTCGGAAGGTTTTAGAACCACTCTGTTTCCTGCTGCAACAGCAGAAATTAAAGGGCATAGGGCGAGTTGGAAAGGATAATTCCAAGGCGCGATAACCAAAACATTTCCGTAAGGTTCTTTGAAAATATAATCAGTCGAAGGAAAATTAAGAAGGGACGGGAAAACAGGTTTTGGTTTTGCCCAATTGCGAATGTTTCTAATCGTATCCTTCAATTCCGAAATAACATAGTTGGTTTCGGTTAAAACAGCTTCAAATTCGGGTTTTTTAAAATCATCGTATAACGCTTTTACAATCAAATCCTCGCTTTTCTGAATGTTATAGAGTAACTTTTTTAGCGTTTCTTTTCTGTATCCGATGTCGTTTCTGTAGTCCATTTTTATGTTTAACTTGATTTTTCTCTATGCAAGTTAATTGATAAAATTTAAAAAATTAACAATTTAATCATAAAATCACAGCGCATTCCAGATCGTTTCATCTGGAGTAGGAGCAATAATTATGATATCTTCTTTAGAAACAGGATGCACAAAAACTAACTTACGGGCGTGCAGATGGATACCTCCGTCAGGATTACTTCGGTCAAAACCGTATTTTAAATCTCCTTTTATCGGAGATCCAATGGCGGATAACTGCGCACGAATTTGATGATGGCGACCGGTATGAAGATTGATTTCCAAAGCAACATAGTTTTGGAGTTCTTTAAAAACAGTATAGTCCAAACTGGCTATTTTACTGTCCGGAACTTCTTTTAAATGTGCTTTTGAAGTATTATTCTTTTCATTTCTTTTTAAAAAATGAACCAATTTGGCAGTTGTTTCAAGAGGTTTATTTTTTACAACTGCCCAATAGGTTTTCTGTGTTTCGCGATTAGAGAACATTTCGTTCATTCGCGACAATGCTTTACTTGTTCGTGCAAAAACGACAATTCCCGTAGTGGGTCTGTCTAAACGGTGAATCACTCCGAGGAATACATCACCAGGTTTGTTGTATTTGTCTTTAATATATTCTTTAACGACATCTGACAATGGTTTATCACCTGTTTTGTCACCTTGTACAATATCGCCTACACGTTTGTTGACCACAATAATATGGTTGTCTTCATGCAGCACCTGGAGGTTATTTTTATCGGAAACGATTTTCATTAGAAAGACTTAGAGGGGGAGATTTTAGATTTCTGATTTTTCAAGTTTCAAGTTTCAAGTTTCAAGTTTCAAGTTTCAGGTTTCAAGTTTCAGGTTTCAAGTTGAAAACTTAGAAACTTAGCGACTCAGCAACTTAGAACCTTTTCTTAATACTGTTCCTTTTCATTCGGGAAATCACTGGATTTTACATCCGTTACGTATTGACCGATTGCAGTAGTCATTTCGTGATATAAATCTAAATAACGACGTAAAAAACGTGGACTGAACTCGTTATTCATTCCTAGCATATCATGAATAACCAATACTTGTCCGTCTACACCGCCACCGGCTCCTATTCCGATAACTGGGATTGAGATACTTTTGGCTACTTTTTCGGCCAGATGTGCCGGGATTTTTTCAAGAACTACACCAAAACAACCAATTTTCTCGAGCATTTTAGCATCTTCAATTAGTTTTTCGGCTTCATCTTCTTCTTTGGCGCGAACGCTGTATGTTCCGAATTTGTAGATCGATTGTGGTGTTAAACCCAAGTGACCCATAACCGGAATTCCTGCGTTTAATATTTTTTTGATAGAGTCTTTAATTTCTTTTCCACCTTCCAGTTTTACAGCATGACCACCGCTTTCTTTCATGATTCTGATCGCAGAGCGTAAAGCTTCTTTAGGGTCAGACTGATAACTTCCAAAAGGTAAATCTACTACAACCAAAGCTCTTTCGATAGCGCGAACTACAGACGAAGCGTGGTAAATCATTTGGTCTAAAGTAATCGGCAAAGTCGTTTCGTGACCTGCCATCACATTGGATGCTGAATCACCCACCAGAATCACATCGACTCCTGCGGTATCAACAATTTTCGCCATTGTAAAATCATAAGCAGTTAACATAGAGATTTTTTCTCCATTGCTTTTCATTTCGATCAATGACTTTGTTGTGATTCTTTTATAATCTTTTTTTGCTACTGACATTTTATTTTTTTTGAGAATGTAAAAGTATTGAATAATTATAGATTGGAATCAGCAATAAAAGATTATTTCAATGGAAAGGAGTTTTCCGTCTTTAAATTCGATTGTAAAATGACCATCTCCCAATAGTAAAGTGTAATAATGTGGCATTTTTATAGAAGCACCAATATAGGTGCCGTATTTTGCTATAAAAGCTTTTTCTGATATCGAATGGTCGAGTATTGAATTGGCATTCAGCACTAGTTTGTTGTTTTCGTTGATGAAAACCTTTATGATTTCTGCTTGGTTTTGTTTTTCATCAACTGAAACTTCCAAATCAGGGTAATAATAAAAGAGATTGCTTAAATAAATCCCGCAGTCATCACTGATAGTTGCTTTTTTAATTGGTTTTCCAAAAGTTTTTTCTAACTCTTTTTGCGTAAGATAGAGTGATTTTGTTTTTTGTCCTTTGAGAATAAATTCAGCTTTTTTGCACAAAGCCATAATTTGTTCAGGTGTTTTAGGTTTTGCTAACCCTTTGGCTATAGCAATATTAAGATCGGTTTCAGCAATTAGTTTGGGGTCATTTAATTGCTTGACAACTTCATAATATCTTTGATACGCAGGAGCTAATTTTGAAACATCACTGTTCCAGGCCAATTCTACAATTCGTTCTCCAATCGTTTTACGTTCGGGAATGGCAGCAACATCAAGTTCATCAAAATTCTTCAACAAGGCATTAAAATCGGGTCTTTCTCCAATAAACTTTCCTATAGTGTATTGGGCATACTCAGGGGTAAAACTACCATTTATATTAACCCATTCTTCCGGATTTTTAGGAAGATAGTTTACCGCAACCGGATCTCCTGTAAATAAAATTTCTTTTACTTTTGAATTTCTGTCAGGTAAGGCTCTTGCTTTTAAACCGGCAACTAAAACAAAAAGATGATTCCCTCCATAATAGCTGTCATTGCCTTCTATAATTGGATTTTCTTTGTCTTTTATTTTAATATCGGCAGCATTTAAGGTTTTCGAAACAAATTTTGCTTCTACATATCCTTCAGAAAAATTATCTGATTGTACTTTATACCAACCCTTTTCATTTTCGGATAATAACTGAATTTCAGCTCCGTACTTGAAATAGCCTAAAAATTCTCCTGTATTATTTTTTGAAGTGAATAATCTGGTGTCTGATTTTAAGTGATAACGATCTTGAGAATGGACCAGTGTGGAAAATAGAAAAAATAATATAAAGTGGTATTTTTTCATGAAGTGTTCTTTTTGATTTTTTTGCCACGAATTTCACGAATTTTCACGAATTGTTTTTATTCTCTGATTTGAGATTAGTGTAAATTCGTGAAATTTGTGGCAATAATTTTATTTTAGCAATCTGCCATGTTTACTGCAATTGCCAAACCTCCTTCAGAAGTTTCTTTGTATTTAGAGTTCATGTCTTTAGCGGTTTGCCACATCGTATTGATTACTTTGTCTAAAGGTACTTTTGCATTTTTAGAATCGGTTTCTAAAGCCAGTTCTGCTGCATTTATGGCTTTTATGGCACCCATGGTATTTCTTTCAATACATGGAATCTGAACCAGACCGCCAATCGGGTCACAAGTTAAACCTAAGTGGTGTTCCATGGCGATTTCTGCAGCCATTAAAACCTGTGCAGGAGTTCCGCCCATTAATTCGCAAAGTGCAGCTGCAGCCATAGAAGACGAAACGCCAATTTCGGCCTGACAACCACCCATTGCGGCAGAAATTGTAGATCCTTTTTTGAAGATACTTCCAATTTCTCCGGCAACCATCAAAAATTGTTTGATTTCTTTTTCTCCGGCATCGTGATTTTCGATTACCAAATAATACATCAAAACGGCTGGAATTACTCCGGCGCTTCCGTTAGTTGGTGCGGTAACCACACGTCCTAAAGAGGCATTTACTTCATTCACGGCAAGTGCAAAACAACTTACCCATTTTAAGATCTGACGAAATTTTACTTCCGTTTTTCTAATCTCTTCTAACCACGTTTGTGGAGAATTATAGTTGGATAATCCGATTAGGTTTTGGTGCATGTCAAAAGCTCTTCTACGCACGTTTAGTCCACCCGGAAGAATTCCTTCAGAGTGACAACCAATATACATACATTCGAGCATAGTGTTCCAAATACGCATTAATTCGGAATGAATTTCTGCTTCGGAACGCATTGATTTTTCATTCTCGTATACAATTTCAGAAATCAATTTGTTTTCTGTAACGGTATAGTCTAATAGTTCAACGGCGTTTTGAATAGGAAATGGAAAGGCACATTTTATTTCCTCTTTTATTTTGGCAGTGGTGCGTTCTTCTTTCACAACAAAACCTCCACCAATAGAATAAAAAGTAGATTCGTATTCTGAATTATCGGCTTTGTATGCAGTAAATTTTAATCCGTTTGCATGAAACGGAAGAAAGTCTTTATTGAAAACAATGTCCTGAAGAAAATAAAACGGAATCGTAATGTGATTTCCTAGAATGATTTCGTTTTTGGTCTCAATGTTTTTGATAATTCCAGCGATATCTTCCACCGGAATATATTCAGGATCCTGACCGCTTAAACCTAACATCACAGCCAAATCTGTGGCGTGACCTTTACCGGTTAGAGAAAGAGATCCGTAAAGATCGACTTTAACTCTGGCAGTTTCGTCTAAAATAGATTCGTCTTTTAATTCTTCTAAAAAACGTTCGGCAGCACGCCAAGGACCAAGAGTGTGTGAGCTTGAAGGCCCAACACCAATTTTAAGCATATCAAAAACAGAGATACATTCTTCCATTGTACAATTTTTATTAAGACAAAGATAATTGAATAATGCAAAGAAGCTTAATTTTCATTTGTTAATGTTGCAGTTTTGTTAAAAAAGATATTAAATTTTAATAATTTGGCAACGATGTAAATTTAAATTCTTAATATCGAACTTTCGTAAAAAGTTCGTGTTTTTTTTAGGTATTTTTGTGAGGAAATAAATGCCGGAGAATTTGATTTTTTTTATAGAAATCAGTAAAACGAAGTTCTGAGATTTCATTTAAAATAAGGTGTCCTTTGACGAAAAACGGAATAGCATAAAGAAGATAAAATTTAACTATGATAGAATTTTTCAAGCATTTTTTACAAGAATTCGAATTACCACTAAGCAATCCAGTATTGATCTTTTCGTTGATACTTTTCATTATTTTATTATCTCCAATTTTATTAAAGAAAATAAATATTCCGGGTATAATCGGATTGATCATTTCGGGCGTAATCATTGGACCTCACGGACTTAATATCCTGGCAAAAAACTCTGCAGTCGATTTGTTTTCGACCATCGGACTACTTTATATTATGTTTATTGCTGGTTTGGAACTCGATATGAATGAATTTAAAGCCAACAGAAATAAAAGTTTATTGTTCGGTTTATTTACCTTTATTTTTCCGCTTTGTATTGGATTTCCGGTTTGTTTTTATTTGTTGCAGTACGATTTTAATGCCAGTTTTTTAACAGCGAGCATGTTTGCAACTCATACATTGGTGGCCTATCCAATTGTTAGTAAATTGGGAATTGCCAAGAATCAGGCCGTTGCAATAACAGTCGGGGGAACCATTTTGACCGATACCGCGGTTTTGATTATTCTTGCGGTAATTATGGGAAGCAGTCAGGGAAATCTGAATCAGGCATTCTGGATAAAACTGGGAGTTTCATTGGCCATTTTTTCTGCTATCATGTTTTTGGTCATTCCGAGGATTGCCAAATGGTTCTTTAAAAAATTGGAAAGTGAAAAACACGCCCACTATATCTTTGTCCTTTCGGTTGTTTTCTTTGCGGCATTTTTAGCCGAAGTAGCGGGAGTGGAGCCTATAATTGGTGCTTTCGTTGCCGGTTTGGCATTAAATCCTCTGATTCCGCATTCTTCTGCGTTAATGAACAGAATCGAGTTTATCGGAAATTCTTTGTTTATTCCTTTTTTCCTGATTTCTGTTGGGATGCTGGTTGATATTAGCGTAATTCTAAGTGGACCGACCGCTTTAATTGTGGCCGGTACTTTGAGTGTTGTAGCTATTTTTGGAAAATGGATTGCGGCGTTTTTTACACAAGTAGTCTTTAAATATACAAAAACCGAGAGACAGCTTATTTTCGGATTGAGTAGTGCGCACGCAGCAGCAACTCTGGCGGTTATCCTGGTTGGATTTAAAGCGAAAATTCTGGACGAAAATATTTTAAACGGAACAATTATTTTAATTCTGATAACCTGTATTGTGGCTTCTTTTGCCACTGAAAAAGCGGCTAAAAAAATCGCGATTTGCGAAGAAGAAGTTTCTACGGAAGATGCTAATAAAGATCAGACTTTAGAAGAACACATTTTGATTCCGCTGGCTAAAACTTCGGCAACCTCCAGTCTTTTGGATTTTGCTCTTTTGATCAAGGATAAAAAATCTAAAAATCCGGTGACGCTGTTAACGATTGTTCCGAACAACGATCAGGCCGAAATTAATATTTTAAAATATAAAAAAGCGGTTGATAAATTTGTAATTCAAGGTTCTGCCTCTGAAGTAAAAATCACCACAATCGCCAGAATTGACCACAATCCGGCAAGTGGAATTGCGCGTACTTCAAAAGAAATTATGTCCGATATTGTGATTATCGGCTGGCCAAGAAAAACAGGTTTTCTGGATAAGATTTTTGGAGAAAACGTAGATTCAATAATCAATAATGTAGATAAGAGTTTGTTTATCTGCAGATTTCAGAAAACATTTATAGAAGAAAAAAGGCTGGTTTTTATTTGTCCGCCTTTTTCAGAAAGAGGAATCGGATTTCATCTTTTGCTGCAAAAAATAAGTCGATTGTCTCAGGAATTAAGCATCCCGATCGTTATTTATGCCGAGTATAAAACGCATCAGTCCATTACGCAAATTGCGGCTAATTTGAGATTAAATGCAAAACTGGGTTTTAAAAGTATTTTGGATTGGGAAGATTTTGATGCTATTTCGGATGAAATTAAACCAACCGACTTAATTGTTTTTAATTTATCCCGTAAAGGTTCGGTATCCTACCAGTCGATCTTTGACAAATTGCCGCAGAAATTCGAAAAATCATTTGATGATAATAATATAATATTGGTATATCCTCAGGACGATCGTAAAGAAAGTGCCATGGATGCCTACGAAGATTTTACCGCAACACCGCTTAAGAAAAGTATCGAGGCGATTGAGCAAATTGGTAGAGGTCTGGGAAGTATATTGAAGAAGAATTAAGAAAAATAGAATAAGAATTGGTACCCTTGACAATGACACGACATTTTTTTTCCGTTATAGCACTATCTATAACTTTTGTAACAACAGCTCAAACGAAAATGCAAGCAGTAGATAAACTCATAAACAAAACAGATCCGGGCTGGACAGTTGTTGAAGGTTGGATTAAAACAGCAACGAATAAAGTTGAAATTTTACCGGTTGATGCGGCAAAAGCAAAAGAAGTATTGTACAAAACACAAGTTACGACCCAATCACCAATGGGGGCTATAGTTTTTATGACAGGAGGCCTTTTAATTGATGATGGATGGATTAGAATTTTAGGTTCCGGAAATACAAAATTTAATCGCACACTTCCCGATTGGAACAAAGGAAAAGCATTTAAGGAATTTGGAGAAGCACCTTCCTTTTTGATCGTGGCAGATGATGCGATAGGCGGTTTTTATCTCTTAAATGGAGGGGGACTGGGAACAGATTTAGGAAAGATATATTATTTTTCACCTGATAATTTAGAATATGAACCACTTGATATTACGTATACTGAATTTTTGCAATTTTGCTTTTATAATGATTTGGATAAATTTTATGAGGGTAACAGATGGAAAGGATGGAGAGAAGAGGTTTCAAAATTAAAAGGAGACGAGGTTTTTAACTTTTATCCGTTTCTTTGGTCAAAAGAAGGAGGAGATATTAATAAGAACTCCCGAAAAATTATTCCGGTGGAAGAGCAATATAGCCTGAATGTTGATTTGCGTAGTCAGCTTGGTTCAAATAAGTAAAACCGGATTTTTAGCGTTACGATATTAATTTAAAAAAAGATATCATGGAACATAAAATCAAGTCAATACGACCGTTTATCGGAGCAAAAGATTTTGAATTATCAAGACGTTTTTACAGTGATTTGGGCTTTGAAGAAGGCGTATTAGAAGCTAACTTCTCTGTTTTCAAATCTGGAGAAACTGCATTTTACCTTCAGGATTATTATGCTAAAGAATGGATAGAAAACACGATGATTTTCTTAGAAGTCGATGATGTTGACCGTTATTACAAGGAACTTTTAGCCTTAAATCTTCCGGAGAAATATGCCAGAGTAAAATTAACACCAATTCGAAATCTCGACTGGGGAAGGGAATGTTTTTTACATGACCCGTCCGGTGTTTTGTGGCACTTTGGGGAGTTTAAGAAATAAAACCTATTGCTCTTTTAAAAATTTAGCCCGTAATCTCATAAAGGGCTTTTCAATTGTCTGATGAAGTAGGAATGCAGCAATTATACAGGATAGAGTACTAATTATGAGTGATAAATTACTATCAATATCAATAGTAAGTTTTAGAAGTAATTGTTGGGTAATATGAATAATTCCTTTGTGGGTTAAATAAATTCCATAGGAAAGTGCTGCAATAAAAGAGGTTGTTTTAGAATTCCATTTGTACAAAATACTGGTGGGAGATATGGCACCCAAAACCATAAATCCGTACCCTAAAGCAACAAGTGGAAATCCGAAAATAGAAGCGTAAAAAGATCTTTGTTCCATACATAAAAAGTAGGCAGCGGTTAGTATAAATAGACTAATGGCTAAAAAGTAATTCCCGAATTTTGAAAGCCTTCCCCATAAATCGGGCATAAATTGATAAACTCCGGCGATAGAAACACCAATCAAAAGTCCATCTAAGCGCTTGTAAGTAGGATAATAGATGTATTTGTGCCAATACAGCCATGAATTTTCTGCATCAATAAAAGGAAGGTATAAATGCTGCCAACTAAAAAAGCGAATCGCAAAACCAAAAGCAAATAAGACTATTAGAATCCAGTAGGACTTATAAAACAGATTGTTTCTAAGTAAAAAGAGAAGTACAATGGGCAATATCAGATAAAAATGTTCCTCCACACAAAGGGACCAGGCATGAGAGAAAGTTCCAAAATCTTGGATGTTTAATCCTATATTCTGTGTAAAAGTCACAAATTTCCATATGGGAGCAAGTGCTTCTTTCTCTCTGAAAAAAGGAAATAAAAAATAGATTGCTGTAACAAACCAAAAAGCCGGAAGTATTCTGAAAAAACGTTTTATAAAGAAATCTTTAAACGAGATTTCGGTTCCATTTTTAATTTGAAAAAAAAGTTGAGAAGAGATTAAAAAACCACTTAATACAAAAAATAAATCTACTCCTGTCCAGCCAAATTTAGCAAAATTGGTCAACCATTCCGGATGCCCAAAAATGGGAATTTGATAGTGGAATAAAAAAACAAAACTGATTGCAAATGTTCTTAAATGATCTAGTCCGTATAATTTTTTGTGCACTTCAGCTTCCGTTTTTTTAGTTTTTAAAACTCAAAGATAAAAGAATATGTAGTGCTTAAATTTCTTAAAATATAAGTTTTATTAACAAAATAGAGTTGGTGATATGGAGTGTATTTCCATACTTTATATTTTTACTTTTTTCTCTAAATTTTCTTTTACTCTGAATTTTACAATTTTAGTTATCAGAGCAAAAGGCATCGGTTCGTTTAAAGGAAATTGGACAGATCCTTTTCCGGATTTGTATTTTGAAAGTTCTTCCTTAAAAGTTTCATGTCCACTTGGTAAAGCATATAAACCAATATGGTTTTTGAAAGCAGCAAAATAAACAACGATCCCATTTTGATCAAAAGCAGGCATGGAGTAGCTGATTTTTTCCTTGGCATCAGGAGCCGCTTTCTGAATCGTCATTCGTATTTCTTCTAAAATTTCCTGTACGTCGTTTGGGAAAGAACCGATGTATTCGTTTATGGTGGTGGGTTTTTTGATGTTCATTGGTTTTAGGTTTCGGGTTTTAGGTTTCATGTTTCAGGTTACACGTTTCACATTTTACATTTTTCGTTTTTAAATGTTTTATGTTTCGCATTTTACAAGTTTCAAGTTACTGGTTACTGGTTACAAGGGTGTCTGAATTTTGTCATTTCGAGGTACGAGAAATCCCACACGCAGCTCACGCCCAGTTTGTCATACTGAGGAACGAAGTATCTTCATGAGATAATCCATAAAGTGAAGCTCAACGGTATCGATTCAGCGAACGGAGATACTTCGTTCCTCAGTATGACAAAATTGCGGAAAATAGAAACGGAGTTTCTGGTGTGATTTCTCCTAAAGTCGAAATGACATGCTAAGTAAAATATTTTGCATT
The DNA here is from genome assembly GCF_001027725.1 of Flavobacterium sp. ABG. NCBI lineage: Bacteria > Pseudomonadati > Bacteroidota > Flavobacteriia > Flavobacteriales > Flavobacteriaceae > Flavobacterium > Flavobacterium sp. ABG. The sequence continues at coordinate 313,753 of NZ_LEKS01000002.1, read as the reverse complement.
TTACATTTTACAAGTTTCAGGTTACTGATTACTGGTTTCAAGGGTGTCTGAATTTTGTCATTTCGAGGTACGAGAAATCCCACACGCAGCTTACGCCCAGTTTGTCATACTGAGGAACGAAGTATCTTCATGTGATAATCCGTAAAGTGAAGCTCAACGGTATCGATTCAGCGAACGGAGATACTTCGTTCCTCAGTATGACAAGATTGCGGAAAATAGAAACGGAGTTTCTGGTGTGATTTCTCCTAAAGTCGAAATGACATGCTAAGTAAAATATTTTACATTTCGCAACATACATTTCACAACAAACATTTTCACAACAAACAGCTCACTCAAGCCAACCCTTTAGGAAAACGATCTAAAACCAAATTCAATTGAATCTGATGTTCTAGATATGCTTTGGCTCCGGCTAACACCAATGTAAAGCCTTCTGTTGAATTCCTAACCTGATCTATTATTTTGTCTGTATCGCCAACAAAACCTGAATTTGTAATGCTTACAAAAGTTTCATTTTTATTTAATGGGGTAAAAATCCATTCTACTGTTGTGGTTTCTTCGGTATTTCCCCATTCAACGACAATCTTTTTGTTTTCTTCTATGACCTTTGTTAAAACCGTCAACGAAAAACCATACATTTCCCAGACCCATTCGATTGGCTGGTACTCTGCTAATTTTCCGGAGCCTTTGGTAAACCAAAATTTACTTGTGATTTCCGGATCTATAAAAGCCTGAAAAACTTCTGAAACAGGTTTTCTTATTAGCATTTCGGCTTTTGCGAATTTGTTGTTTTCTGTTTTCATTTCGTATAGTTGTGAGATGTGAATTGTAAAATGTCTGCCGTGAAATTTATAGCCAGTAACCTGAAACCTGAAACTTGAAACGTGAAACTTTTTTTTCAGACCTTCTAAGATAAAAAATTATTGTTTCGCTTTTAGTTAATGAACAGTATTGTTTTTTAACAGACAGCCAATAATTAAAAGTAAAAAAGATAGTAAGGAGGTCACAACTCGGATAAGATGCAGGGTATTCCATTTTGCTTCAAATTTACCTCGCAAAATAGTGGCTTCTTGGAGCGTGATAGCGGCGAGGTTGGTTTTGTCCAGCATTTCATTTAGCGGAATGTTTCCCAGAATCGTTACAAGAAAAACACCAATAAAATAAAGAAGAGCTGCAGCAATAACAATCCAAAAAACAGCATTATTGGATTTATAGCAATACGCTGCTATAAAAGAAAACAACATCGAACCGAAAAAGATCAAAAAGAATAACGGATTTTGAATCGTACGGTTCATATTTTGAAAAGCTCTGAGATAATTTATATCATCAAGTTTACCGATTCCCGGTGTTACGGCATTAGCCCAAGTAAAGAAAATACCCGCTAAAAGCCCCGTAAATATAGTGGCTAATAGAAGTGTAATGGTTTTTGTATCAATAATAAATGTGTCCATATTTATGTCGTTTGGTTAACAATGTAAAATTAGAAATATTGATTATTCATGACTTGTTTGAAAAGTAATACGATTTGTTTGAGAAGAACTTTTTTGTGAAAAGGTGTTTGTAAAATGGTATTGTGAAATGATATTTGTAAAAGGTGAGATTATGGATTGTCTTTCTTAAAACCACAGTTACCTTACCAATCTATTATTTTGTCGCTCAATGTCACCCTGAGCGAAGTCGAAGGCTACGCAAGAGCTTTCTGTTATTCTTGATTTTAATTGATGTTTTACAGTGGGGTAACCAAAGTAAGCCCCAGATTAGTTGCTTACTTTTATACCAAATAAAGATTTACACTTTTTCCTTATCAATCCATTTTCCAACCGTTGGCGGGCTGTAATTCCTCATTTTTTCCAATAGATCATCAATAGAATCGCTTACCAAAAGCATTTCCTGATTTACATTTTTTAAAAAACCTTTTTCAACCATAGTATGTGTAAGTTCTAACAAGGAATCATAATAGCCGTTGATGTTTAAGATTGCAATTGGTTTTTTATGCAGTCCTAACTGTGCCCAGGTCAGCATTTCAAAAAGCTCGTCAAGTGTTCCAAAACCACCCGGAAGTGCTATGACACCGTCTGATAAATCGTTTATTTTGGTTTTTCTTTCGTGCATGCTTTCTACCAAAATTAATTCGGTTAGGCCTTTGTGTGCAATTTCTTTTGAACGCAGAAAGCCGGGAAGTACTCCAATTACTTTTCCGCCTTCACTTAAAGCGCCGTCAGCAAGAGCACCCATTAAACCTACGTCTGCACCGCCGTAAACCAATTCTATATTTTGTTTTGCTAAGGTTTGCCCGAGCAAGGTTGCTTGCTCTTGGTAGATTGCTTCCGTTCCAAAACTGGAACCGCAGAAAATGCTTATTCTTTTCATTTTGTATTGGTTTATTTTTTTAGCTCGTACACAAAATTATGACGAGATGGTTCATTGTAATAAGCAACGTCTATTTCTTCTACTTTTGTTGCTCCCAGTTTTCCAACTGCTTTTTGAGAACGATAATTTTCTGCTCCAACATGAAATTGAACTTTATCAACAGCATCAAAAGCATAGTCGAGCATTATTTTTTTTACATGGGAATTAAATCCTGTTCCCCAAAATTTTCTTCCGTAAAAAGTATAACCGATAAAAATACTTTTATTTTCAGGTTCATATTCATAAAAACGGGTGCTTCCGGCTATTTCGTTTGTACTTTTATCAAGGATCAGAAAAGCGCCTTTGCTTTCCATTGCTCCTTCAAAAAAGTTTTGAAAGACTTCTCTCTCGTACCTGTTTTTATTTGGATGTTGTTCCCAAACTAACGGATCAGAAGCTACTTCAAAAAGACCTTCAAAATCAGTTTGCTGTAACGGAACTAATTTTACAAATTCGTTTTCTAATACTTCAGGCTGTAAATTTAAAAGTGATGTACTCATATTTAATGGTGTTTTTAAATTATATTTTTTTGATTTGAACACAGGAAACATTTTCCAGTTGTACTTCTTTTCCTGTTTTTTTAAGCAATCCCGTTTTTAGATTTCGTTTAAAAACGACCACATTTCCGGTTAGCACATTGGATGCGATTAAGAATTTTCCGGTTTCATCTATCGCAAAAATTCTCGGATGTTTTCCTAAGGTCGACTGATAACCGATATTGGCTAAAAGTCCTTTTTCATCAATAGTAAAAATGGCAATATTGTTTTCTTTTCCACGGTTTGTAGCGTACAAAAATTTTCCGTCAGGTGAAATGTGAATGTCTGAACTTTCGAAACCTTCTGTAAGGGTGTCGGAATGTGTATTTACTTTCTGTATTTTTTGCAGAACCCCATTTTCATAACCATAAGCACTGATTGTTCCTGACATTTCTTCAATACAATACGCAAATTTTTGATTGGGATGAAAAGTCAAATGACGTGGTCCGCTTTCAGGATCTGTTTTTATAAATGGAATTTCGGTTGCTGTTAAAGGTTGTTTTTGTGTGGCATCAAATTGATAACAACGTATTTTATCGGCTCCTAAGTCGGGCAGAAATAGATAGTCGTACTGCGGTGAAAATATTGTCGAATGAATGTGCGAGCGGGTTTGTCTTTCTTTGTTTACACTTCCGTCCTGATATTGAAAATTTTGTGCTATCGAATCGATTTTTCCATTTTCCAATAACGGATATACGGAAACGCTTCCTTCGGTGTAATTGCCGTTTACCAGCCATTTGCCACTTTTATGAACGGAAACATAGACCGGATTCTCGCCGCCACTTGATTGTTTATTTAAAAAAGTAAGTGTCTTATTTTGTGGATTGAATTCAAAACTGCTTACGCTTCCTGCATTTGGAGTTTTACTGTCGGTACAGGCATAAACATATTTTCCGTTTGGAGAAACCGTTAAAAACGAGGGGTTAATGAGGTTTTTGACCGACGCTACTTGGGTCAGTTTTCCTTTTACAGTATCTAATTGGTATACGAGAATGGATGCTGCGGTTTTGTCTCTGTTATAAGAACCCAGAAAAACGTAGGTATTTTGAGCGCTTAAAGAAATGCTTAATAAAAATGTGATCAGGAAAATGGATATTGTCTGTTTCAATTTTTTTGATGTATTGCTGTTTTACTTTTTATATGCTTTTACTATTTGAAGAATGTGTTTACTTTAACGGATATCTAAATCCAAAAACGGCGAGTTCTCCCTGCATGAAATCCAAATCTTCAGATCGTTTGAAACCTAAATTTGCATACATTTTCCAAGCTGTTTTCATAGACAAAGTACTGTGAATAATAAGCTGATCCAGTTGGTTTGCTTTGGCTTTGCCAATACATTCTTCAGTCAGTAATTTGCCAATTCCTTTTCCGCGGGCAGCGTGATCTACAGCCAATAATCTAAAACCTGCCGTATTTTGTTCCTGAGTTGCAATACCACCGGAGCCGTAATATTTCATGTCATTAAAATAAACTACAGTACCCATAATGGTGTCCTGATGATCTACAGCAACTAAAAGTTCTGTTCCGGGATGATTGGTGAAATCGCCAATATTAGCTAACATTTTATAATAATTGGGCTGTTCATTTTCTTTTGGAAAGCCATCTAATTGTGAATAAACAAGAATAAGAAGTTCTCCAATTTTGTTGAATTCTGAAGGATCGGCATTTCGAATTGTATAGGCTGAGGGATTCATATTCGGTACTTTTTTATTTCACATTTTCCCACCATTGACGGAATTCCTGTTCTTCATTTTTTAGTTCAACTAATTCACCAATCATTGGCGTAATTAGCGGAATCGGATTTGTTTCGTTTTGATTTAATTGGGTTACTCTTTTCAAAGGCTCATCCCAGGCATGATTGGCCAAAGGGAATTTTGAAGAATGAACCGGAAATAATCGTTTCGTTTTTAGATCTTTTGCGGCTTGAATTACATTTTCCGGCAGGTTGTGAATGTATTTCCATTTGATGTCGTATTGACCATTATCAACCAAAGCAAGATCAAAGGGGCCATATTTCTCTCCAATAGCAGCAAAATGAGTATCGTAACCGCTGTCTCCTCCCAAGTACATTTTATAGGTTGGGGTTTGTAAAATAAAAGAGAGCCATAGTGTATTGCAACGTTTGAAAGCACGACCGGAAAAATGTCTTGTTGGTGCTGTATAAAGTGTAATATTGGCGTCAAGCTCTATTTTTTCATGCCAGTCTTTTTCAATAATGCTATCGGATGAAAATCCCCAAAATTCAAAGTGGGAACCTACACCGAGACCACAGACAATTTGCTTTGTTTTGGGCTTTAGTTTAAGAATTGTTTTATAATCCAAGTGGTCATAGTGATCGTGTGTAATCAATAAGTAGTCAATTTCAGGAAGATCATCAACGGTATAGATATCGGTTCCTTTAAATGCCTTCGTAGTGCCGGCAATAGGGGAGGCGTTACCGCTAAAAACAGGATCGACTAAAATTCGCTTTCCTTCAATCTGAATAAAATAAGAAGAATGTCCAAACCAGACTAAAATGTCTTTATCGGTAGGTAGGTTTAACAAATTTGTTTTTATCGAAGGAATTAAATCAGCAGGAATTCGGTGTTGCTTTTTTTTGAATAAAAACTCAAACAACACTCCCGTCATCGTGTATCCTTCCGTAAGGTCCGGCGTAAAATGTTCGTTTTCAAACTTTCCGTTTTTATAATTCGGAGATTTTTCAATTAATGCAAGTCTTTCGCCAGTAGGAGCTTTACCAAATCGGGCATCCTGTAAAAAAAGATAAACGGCTAAAAGTACAAGCAGTAGTATAAAAGTTATTGTCATGGTTTATTTTGGTGGGTATAATTCATTTAAGTTTTCAACCGAAAGGGAAATCATTTTTTTGAGCACTTCAACATCAATATCGGTTAGTTTTTTGATGTAAATGCAGCCTTTTCCGGATTTATGTTTTCCAAATTTAGAAAGAAGTTCTTCTCTGTTTTCAGATGTAACATAACAATAAAGAGAAATTGCTTCTTTTCTTGGTGAAAATCCGACAAGTGGGGCATCGCCTTCACGACCGCTGGCATATTTGTAATGGTAGCTTCCAAAACCAATAATGGCAGGTCCCCACATTTTGGCTTCAAAACCGGTTTGTTCCTGCATTAATTTAACAAGTTCAAACGAGTCGTTTCGTTTCGTACTGTCTTCAACAGCGTTAATGAAATCGTTAACACTGCCTTCCGTTTCTATTGTTTTGTTTACAGCCATGACAGATTATTTTTTATTTAATAAATCACTTTTTAATAAAAGCCCCTTGATTTTGATTTCGGTTTGGTAAAACAATTCAGAATTTGTATTCATCTGATTTTCTAAAACGATCAAACTGACATCACTTTTCGGGAAGTATAAATTTACGGAAGAAAAGCCATCGCCCAGCCCGGAATGGCCCATATATTTTAGATTTCCCTGATCGACGATTCGTAGTCCATACCCATAGCCTTCTTTTTCTTTCCCAAAAAGATTGTGTTGCGCCTTGATAGTATAGCGAAGCATCAATTGGTAGGTCGCGGGTTTCAGGATTTTTCCTTTATGGAGATTATTGTTCCAAATTGCTAAATCGGTAACCGTTGATATAATCCCATTAGCAGAAACGGTTTCGGAGGTTATTCCGGACTTATCATTTTTTGTAAAAACATTTTTGTCATTAATATAGCCCAAAACCAATTGTGCTGTTTTGTCTTTAGAATAACAGTAAGTGTTTTTCATACTTAATTTTTTAAACAAATCAGCTGCTACTTCCGGATATTTTTTTTGGGTACTAAAGGCAACAATTTGACCCAGTAAAGAAAAACTTAAATCACCATATTTAAAATCGGTTCCGGGTTTAAAAAGTAGTGGTTTTTGTAAATCGATAATTCCGTGGGTATGATTTAATAACTGATGAACTGTAACAGAATCGGCCCAGGTTTGTGTGAGATGCGGAAGATATTTTTTAATAGGTGCCTGTAAATCAATACGTCCTTTTTCAACTTCTTTTAAAATCAAAACAGCCGTGATTTGCTTGCTGTTTGACATGATTTCAAATTGGCTGTTGACTGTCAATGGAATCTTTTTATCAAAATCAGCAGAACCCAGTGCTTTAGTATAAACTGTTTTTCCTTTTTTTGAAATAAGAAGTACACCATTAAATTTAGGATCGCTAACTTTAATTAAACTGTCTATTTGGGTGTATAAGTGGTCTTTTTTTTGCGAAAAGGAAGGGCTGCTTGAAAGTAGTAACAGAACGGATACTAAAATAGAAGTTCGTAGAAGTGTGGTCATTTGGTATTTTTGGTCTTTTTTTGTTTTTTTAGTCGCGGTTTTAGTTTTTAGTCTCAGTCTCAGTTTTCAGTTTCAGTTTTCATTCTCAGATTACATTTTACAACTCACATTTTTTTCAAAACATTCCATTTTCATTGATCATTTTGGCGGGAACACTTTGTCCCAGATCCCAAAGTTCTACTATTTTTCCGGACTCAAATCTAAAGATATGAACTACGGCCACACCCGAATCATTGGCATTTTGTTTGACATGTGAATGTACGGCAACCAAATCTTTATCTGCTATTGCGTGATGAATTTCAATAGTTTTATTCGGATTCTGTCTGGAGGATTCTTCCATTGCCAGCATCAGTGTATTGGCATCCCCTTTAAAATAAACATTATGATGCTTAAAATCCTTACTGACATACAGGCGAAATGCTTCATGCGAATGCCCTTTTGCAGCAAGTTTTAAAAAGTCTTTTGCAATATATTTCTTAGTCATGATTTCAAAGATTAAAAAGCTAACTAAGTTATGAAATAACTGTTTATGAATTTAAAAAATTATCGCTTTATTAACTTTCTAATCTGATGAAGTCATGAATTTATAAAAGTGCAGTTTGTTGGTATTTAATCACTTTTCCGACAATCTCTTTTCGTTTTCGGTTTGTGGTTTGTCCTTGCCGTTTGGCTGGCCTTTTCCGGTTGTAATTAGTTTTTTTAGACTGTTTTGAATGTAATTTGTCCAGGAGTCTCTACAAATTTCAAAACATTCATAATCAGGAACCAAACCAATATGAGTAAATCGCAACGCTGTTTGGCCATCGTTCTCTGTGATCTCAAAAGTAGGTTTTGTACCGGTCCATTCTTTTTCGTCTGCTGTAAATTTGAAATAGTTTTCTTCTATCAACCAGACAATTTTTTGATTCGGGATTACTTCTGTCAATTTTATTTTACAGTGATGCACGTCTTCGTAATGGTAGTTAAATTCATCATTTAGTTTTGCTGTATTTCCTTCGATCTCTTCCGACCACCAGCCGCGAACATTCGTAATGGCATTAAAAACGTCTTCCGGAGAATGATTAGTTATTAGGGTTGTGGTAAAATCTTGCGTGTCCATTTGGTATGATTTAGAAATTAGTATAACAAATGTACGTTCTAAATATCAATACGTTAGGGGTGTGAAAAGACAATTTTGAGGAGAGAATCGGACAAGTTGCATCCTGTTGGGGGAAGATTTTAGATTTTTTGTTCTTTTTTGTTGCTTAGAAATGCAATAATGAGTATAAAACTTGTTGGGTATGAGATGTTTTGTCTAGTTTGAGTATACAAAGGTATTTATAACTAGAACTTACTGGGTGTAGATTCACGAGCGGGACGCTCGCGCCAGCGATGAGTTAGTAGAAGTTTAAGATTTACTAATTTAATTTATGATGCTAGCGCGAGCGTCCCGCTCGTGCCCGCAATGATTTGACAAAGTAAATGACTTATTTAGAAAGTCTTTCGTAGCTTTCATTCAAAGTAAGAGTAAACATATGAAGATATAATATATTGATTTTAGTAAAAAATAGTAAAGTTCGATTTGATTAATTGTATTATAAAAAAAATCCGACTTGTTCTCACAAATCGGATTTAATAATAAAATTGAAATCAATTATTTTTTAGGACTTTTTACATTTTTTTCGGTGTCCATCATTTCCATTAGTTTTAAGCCAAGCAGGCCACTTATAGAACCATCGGAACCACCGTTTCCTGTAATTAAAACATCCGGAATTACTTTGATGTTTCCTTTACCAATCTCTTCGGTTACTTTGTATTTGGTAAAATTATCACCACCCATTGCGGCAACTTGTAATTGATACGATTCGGCTGTTGATTTACCAACGGCCATAATTTTCTCTGCTTCGGCCAAACCGGTTTTTGAGATTCTTTCAGCTTCAGCACTTGCTGTCAGTTTTGTAGCTTCGGCTTGCGCTCCGGCTCTGGCTTTGGTTGCTTCTGCTTCTGCATTGGCACGCATTTTTGTAGCTTCTGCTTCTGCATTTACATTTAATTTTAAACTGGTTGCATCACCTTCCGCTTTCTTAACAGTTGCATCTGCTGTACGTTGTGCAATTTCAACACTTTGTGAAGCGCGAACAATTTCTTTTTGCATGTCGGCAATTGCCGTTTCTTTCTCCATTCCCTGACGTTGTTCCTGTGCCATTCTTTGGGTTTGATAGGTTTTTTGCTCTTCTTCGGCCAATTTTCTGTCGGTTAGCGTTTTCATCAGAGAGTCTGGTGGTACGATGTCTCCAATTAAAGTGTCAACAGCGTTTACATTGTATTCATCTAATACCAGTTTGATATGGTTTTTAGCAGATTCCTGACGCTCTTTTCTGGTCGATAAAAACGAAATTACATCACTATCCTGAGCAGAGTTTCTAAAATAGTTACCAATCGTTGGCTCTAATACCTGAGAAACCAGATTGTTCATGCTTCCGAAACGGGCAATAACTTTTGGTGCTTCATTGGCCGGTACGTGAATAATTTGTGCAACATCCAAATTAAACGGGAAACCATCTTTTGAACGTACTGTAATTGTAGATAAGTTTTTATCTAAATTATGAGATTCGCTTCGTGCATTTGCCCAGTTTAAAACCAGGTTAGTGGTCGGAACAGCTTCCAGTTTTGTGGTGTATTTATTAAGTGCATATTTTCCGGGACCAAGAGGTTCCATCCAAACACCACGTTGTCCTTTGGAAACAATATTTCCGTGTTTGAAAGTGTCGCCTGTTACGTCTTGTCCGTCTTCACCTATATAGGAGATTATAACACCAACATAACCGATTGGCACATCTGTCATTGGGTTTTGTTCAATTAGAACTCCCCAGGTATTGATGTAATACGAACCGGCAAGCATGACCTGAGGTTGCAAACCACGATTTCCGCCTTTGTCAAGGAACTGGTCAAAATCCTGAAAGTTATTGTGCCCTTCGATAGATTTACCTGCAATTTGTCCTTGCGGAATTGGTTCGCCATCAAGAGCCGTTACGATTCCGATCATGTTTTCGTAAATCTTAATTTGATCTGCAATAACAATCTCAAACAGGAACGTATTGATACGATAAGATCCTGTTGTAATAAAGGCAGTCTGACGTCCTTTTTGTCCTCCGTTGTTTAAGAAAGCAGTAGCATCCTGAAAGTTGTCGCTGTCTACTTTTCGGGCTAGAATTCGTCCGGTAGGGATTTCTTTTCCGTCTTTACTTAAAACGAGTCCGATTTTGCCTTCGGGAATCAAAGTAAAGCTTGTCATGTCTACTATGTATTGCCAAATCCACATTCCCCAATACAATCCGGGAGCTAAGGCCTGCGCTTGGTAACCGGCTTCTCCTTTTGTGGCAATAATTCTACCATCGGGAAGTGATTTGTCGGCACCAAACAAAACAAATTTCTTGGTTACAAGACCAATTTTATCTTCCGGAACAATCACCATTCCGAAGAAAACGCGAAGCACAAATTTGTAAAATAAGATGGAAAGTACAAGTAGTAAAATCCACCAATAAGAAGTAATTTCAGTCATAATTATTTATAGTTTATACTACAAACGTACTGCAAATGTTTCCTGTTAAAATGAAATATTTTTAAAATTAACATTTGATAACTGTTACTTAAAAAAGTTAAAAAAAGACTGATTTTATATCGTTGGAATTGTCAATTTGTGACACGATTTTTTGCTGTGTCAACTATGATTGGTATTTTGGATTTTAACAATTTAAAAGGGAAATTGTTTTATTTTGGATGTGGTTGGGGAAGGAGTTTTAAAACGTACTTGATTTAAGAATATAGAAAAAGAGGGATAAGAGTATTTATTGCCATTCCCAATTTACTTTGTCTACATACACTGCTTTGTATTCTATTAGTATGGTTTTAAATTCTTCTGTATGATTTATTGCTTTTCGAGGTATTATTATGGAGAGATCTGTTTTTAATCGTATTAAAAAATGGTCTTTAAGTTCGATGAGTTTTTCGACTTCGTTTGAATTTATTTTTGTTTCGCTTGTTTCATCTTTACCGTAAATATAATCTTCCGTAAACGTAATTTCGGAAGTACGATTTACACTGTTTTTATAATGTTCATTTATGTGATTTACATAATGTTTTTTATATCTTCTTTTTGAATAATACGGGTAGAAAGAAAACCAGATAATTCCGAAAAGAATTAGTAGAATTCCAGCGAAAAAATTGCCTTTATGCAGAATAAAATACAATGCAAGTATTAAATATAGTATTGGAATTCTAATTCGTTCGTTTCTTCTTTTTCTCTTAATGTTTTTTGATTCAGAAGCAAGGTATAATTGATTTACTAGTAAGTCTGAATAGTTTAATTCGTACGTTAATGTCATTTTTTATGGAAGAGTATTTTATTGATGTCGATTTTTTATGATGTAAACAATACGCTCATAATAAGGATTCAATTTGCATTGATAAATCGGATTTTAACTAATCAGTTTTTGATTTCAGTGTTTTACCGTTAACGGGTTATAATTCCAGTTTTTTTATAATCTGAATTGTTCCTTCTTGCAGTCCTTTAAAATAGTCTCCTTTTTTTAGTTCAGGAATGACAAAAGTAGAGAGGATTATTTCTACTTCTTTGTCACTAAGTTTGTTGCGTAACTTTTCTACTCCGCGAATTTGTATTTGTCTCAATTGTTTGCTTATTACGAGCAAAATAGAAGCATCTATCTTTAAATCGGCATTCAAATATTTGTCGAGTTCTAAAGAATAATCGGCAAGTTCTGTGTAAGAACCTAATGTAGGAGTGGTTATAATCAGTATTTTATTGTTTGTTTTTGTGTCACAGGATTTTAAGGCTTCTTTTAAAGTTTCTACTTGTTTTGAAGTCAGAATTTTTTCGAAGTCATTTACATAATCATAGGATTTTGCGAAGATATCTTGCGCTTCTGTTTTTGACTGAGCCAATGAATTGTTGAAAAAAATTACAGAAAGTGTAATGATGAAAAATATTTTTTTCATGGGTAGATTTGGTTTTTGGGAGTCGTAAAAGTAGGATATTATTATTAGATATCAAGTTGCAATTTGATACCAAATCGTTACTATTTGTTGTTTTTTAGGAAGATTTAATAGAATCAAAAAAAAATCCGGTTTGTGAAGACAGACCGGATTTTTTGAATTGAAAAATACATGCAATTTATAGAGGTATAGTTCTGTAATTGAAGTAAGTTTATTCTATTTTTTTTAATATTTGTGCTATGCCATCTTCCAGACCTTTGTAATAATTTCCCTTTTTTAATTCCGGAACTACAAAATTGGCTGCGATTTCTTCTATTTCTTTGTCGGAAATTTTGCTGTGTAGTTTGTTAACACCCTGAATTCGCATTTGTCTCAATTTTTCACTCATGATAATTAAAATCGAAGCATTTACCTTTAAGTCATTGATTAGATATTTGTCTAAATCCAACGTATAATCGGAGATGTTTGAGTAAGGGTTTAGGGAAGAAGTGGTTACAATTATAATTTTATGAGTTGATTTTGTTTCCCCTTTTTTTAGAACGTTATTGAGATTTTCTATTTGTTTTGGAGTCAAAATTTTTTCAAAGTCGTTTACATAATTGTATGATTTTGCAAAAACATTTTGCGTTTTCGTCTGAGAAAACAGAACATAAGGGAAAACTAAAAAAATTACAAGAATTAAAATTTTTTTCATGAGGTGTAGTTAATTTGGGTGCCGCAAAATTAGCATTTTATTATTGTAATTAGGTCTGTCAATAACTGTTAAAAATTAATTTATATTCGATTTTTTATGAGGCACTAAAATCGGAGTATTTTTTTTTGAGATGCAACAATTATTTCTTCTTCGTTGATTTCGCAGAGCAGGACTGGTATTAGAAAAAAGGAGCAACAAACTTCAAAGAAGATTGTGATAGAAGTAAATGGAATCATAGAAATCGAGCGAACGAAAAAAGAAAAATAAATCGTATTAAAATACCGGCTCTCTTTTAGCATTTTTTTTAATTAATAGTATATTTGAGGTCAAATTTAATTTTATAGTATGCCTGATTTTATTGATAAAGTGGCTTTGATTCACGTAAATGATCACAAAGTTTTGAGTACCCTCTCAAAGAATAAAAACGCATTTTTTTTCCCTGGTGGAAAGAGAGAACCTAACGAATCAGATATCGATTGTTTAAAAAGAGAGATTGAAGAAGAACTTAATGTTACATTGAATGATGATACTATTCAGTTTTTTGGCACTTTTGAAGCGCCTGCACACGGACATCCGGAAGGTGTAAATGTACGTATGATTTGTTATTTCGCTGACTATGTTGGTGAATTGAAAGCCAGTAATGAAATTGAAAGTTTTGCTTGGTTAGAATTTAAAGACAAGGCAAATTCCTCATTGGTTGATCAGTTGATATTTGATGAATTATATGAGAAAAATATAATTAAATAGAGATGCACTGCTGTGCATCTCTACTGTGCATCTCTACAACAACAATGGGTTATAAACACCAAGAATTGATATTTCGGAGATTAAAATCCAGGCATTTTTTGGATTGTTCCTTAGAGATCGCAATTATTTCTTCTTTTTTAATTCCTGCATTATAGTAATAATTAGTGTCGTCTTCTCCATAAATCCATGCATCACTAGAACCGTTTTCCATAACTATACTATTAAAAACAAACACATTGGATTGTTTTGGGATGTAGTAATTGGGATCAATTAGGCATCCCCAGAGATTTTCCAAGAAAGTGGAAGTGAAGAACAGATAGAGAAAAACAAATAAAAATGTCGTTGCGATGTACTTTCTGTATTTCATTATAAAGGGTTTTGAAAACTATAAAAAAAGAGAGGAGTTTGATTTTGTTTTATTCAACTGTCCCACATTCAATAGGTTCGGGTTGTATCTTTAACTTTTTGTACATCCTGTCAAAGTCTTCTTTGGGATTGTTGTAATCGGTTTTTCCGTATTTGAGGTAAATTGTGGTTTTCAGATCGTCTTTAATTGAAAACTTCTTTTTATAAGGTTTACACTTTAGACCATAAACTTTTATGTCAATACGATTCTTGACGATGTCTTTTGGATTAAGAGTGAAAATGTCAATGCCATCAAAATTGGTGCAACATTCTGCTTTGATTCTTTTATTACCGGAGTATATTTCGAAAAATGATCCTATTATAGTGTCTTTTGTCTTTTTCTCAATGGTCATTATTTCAATTCTGTAGTCTTTTTTGGAATCGTTGTTTTGTCCGATCAATGATAAACTGAAAAGAAAGAGGAAGGAGTAAATTATTTTTTTTATTGGGGGCATTTTTCAGGAGGGGTTATTTTTTTAGTAATTGTTAATCTGTTTTTTTTGGCTTTTTATTTTATGAAAAAATACTAATCCTTTAAAATCCCAACCAGATTAAAGAGATATTTTTAATCTTTCTTTAACTTTATATTTTGTAAAATATCTTCCTCGGTGCGTACAAACTTTTCTGATTTTCGATTGCTTATTGATCCATAGTTTGTCCACATTAGTTCACTTCCGTCTTCAATATTGTCCTCATAGATTGGAATCAAATCAGCAATTCCGACAAAAGTATATTCCATTTCAACGTTGTCAGAATTGGTAAAATTAATTTCACCATCTTTTCCTATTTTAACAGCTTTTTCATAAGCTAATTTTGGACTTTCGGCTTTTATTAAGTGGAAGTTCCCCCAAGTTACAACCCGTCGCAAATCATTTTCTTTGTTATTGTTAAAAGGCTCTCGTTTTTCAATAATTTCTGCGATATACCAATTTCCTTTCTTGTTGGATATTTTTTCGTTTGCACTCATTTTAGACTTACCTTTTTATGAATTTAAAAATAAGGTTTTTATTTTATTTTTATTCTACTTTGAGCATCAAATTTCTTCCTTTCTTCTACTGTCATACGATCTCTTAAAAGCCTAAGCGTATACCCTCCGCGTAATTCAGAGTTTTGTATATACATCCAATCACTAATATCTTTTTTTTCTATTTCTACAGTGTCAAGAAGTTTTATACCTTTTATTATTTCCGGAAAATTGTCAATTACGCCAATATATTTTCCGTTTTCAAATTTTTGAATATTCCCGATCCAAATATGTTCTATTTTTCCATTTTCTTCAAACCTCTTTTTTAAACCAAAAAAAGTAAAAATGCGGTTATTGTTTTTAAAAGCGTAATCAAAACTATCAAGAGTTTGTTTTGCTTTCTCAATAGCTTTGTTCATTTCTATATCATCTTCTGTGACTTTATAAATTGTTGATTGATTTTCTCTTTCTATTTTCTTTTGTGAATGACAAGTTATGATACAAAAAGTGAGAAATAAAAGAAGTATCTTAATTTGTAGATTTTTCATGAAATAGCTTGTAACGTCTAGTCGTTTGGTGATTTTTAATAGTAAAGAAGGGGGATTAAATTTATCTTTTTTTTTAGTAGAATGTAATTTTAGATTGAGCTTAAAACAAAAATACTTTAAATGATCATTAGTTACTGCGGTCAGTTTATATTAGTCGAATTAGTTCTTCCATATCGGAATTTTTATAAAACTGTCGTTATGCCATTTTATCTGTAACGGTTCGCCAGCATCCTTTATACTTTCGTCTACGACTTCTTTTCCTGAGCCGTAATTTATAATATCAAATGGGTGTTTGTTGATGTTTACCAAGATTAAAAGCTGACTACCTTTACTAATTTGCTTGCTTATAAATCGGGTGTTGTTGACAGGAATGCTTTCTTTTTTGCCGGGTTCTAACAATTGTCGCTTAGCGTTGTCTTTTGCATAACTGGCTCTGCCGACATATCGCGTTAAGTAAAAATATTTTCCGTTTGGGAGTATCTCGTATAAAGCCAACGAAACATCCATGTCTTTTTTATTGATAGTTGCATAAAGATTGCCAAGAAAGGAGCCATTTATTGAAAATTCTTTCTCAAAAGGGTCTGTTTTAAAAACCAAAGCACCGCTTACATCCAGTGTATCAATAATAATTTTGGGTGTGTAGTAGTTGTTTTGATTTTCACGATCTTTAAAATCAACAGTTTGGATTTCAAAACCTTTCTGTTTTGGTTTTTTGGCTGTCAAAGTTTTAGTATTGAGATAGAATTTTAGGGTGTCGTTATTTATTTTATTTAATGAGGGAACATGTTTCCATTCGTTTTTCCCCATTAACTGAAAGTTGACTTTGTCTTTTAACAGATCGGGTTTGGGTTTGTTTTTTAGAATATAATCAAGCCATTCATAAGCAAGATCCCCCATGCTAATGTTGGCAACGTTGTCTATTTCGTAGCCCATTAGATTTGGAGTTGCTTTTCGTTGTCCACTCCAATGGTCATAGGGACCAATTACAAGATAATGGTTGGCATTTTTGTTGTATTGGTTGTGCCGTTTGAAGTATTGTAAAGAACTAATCTGAGCACCATCATAATATCCGGTTGTAGATAAAACGGGGATATTTATTTTAGCGTATTCCTGTGGTGTTGGTACTACTGATTTCCAATAGGCATCATAAGCAGGATGTCGCAGCCATTTTTGAAACATAGGATTTGGAATCCCGGCTAAACTGTCTAAACTCCTGTAAGAACTTCCTTTTTCAAACCATTCAAAAGGCAAATTTTTGCTTATGCCCTGCGATTTGTATATATTTTGATAGGGCCAGTTTAATGCGATATTACTTTGAACATTATTCTCCATTGGCACATCAAAACCGGGCATTATTGCTACTTGTGGCACAATGGTTTTAAGTGCGGGATGAATGTTTTTTGCGGTTGCCCATTGCGAAAAACCGGTATAACTGCCTCCTAACATTCCAACTTTTCCATCACACCATGATTGTTTACTAATCCAATCTATAATGTCATAGATGTCCGTTCCTTCGTGTTCGTAGGGCACATAGTTCTTGAGGTCGCCTCTGATACCACGGGCGTAAGCGACAATTCCGACATAATCTTTGTCGGCAGATCTTTTGCCAAGAATGGCGTCACCGGCTCCCTGATAATAGGTTGTGTAAAAAAGTACCGCAGGTAATGGTTGAACATTTGCTTTTTTACGAACTATAATTGCCGAGATCGAGATTCCGCTCTTTGTAGGTATTAAAACGCTGTCCTGAATACGGTATATAGTGTCAGCAGGATTGGTTTGTTGCGCAAAAACTGTTGTTAAACTTGTCAGTGTAAGTAAAAAGATTAAAAATAAATGTCTCATTCATTTTATGTTTTTGGTTGCTCAATTTTAACGTGTTGTGGGGTGTACCCGTTGCTACTGTTTTGGTAATTAGTGCTTTTGGGGATTAAAGATGCGATATTTTACTTTAAAAACAAGTTTTTGAAATACAAAATTCTCTTCAGATTAAGTCTAAAATGCTAATCTTACCTACGGTTTTGTATGATCTTTTCTCCATATAATCTCAATTATAGCTTACACCTGCTTTATGGAATATGTTTTTTATTTCTTCTTCAATTGGAAAAGATTTTAAAGGAGGGACATTGGCACCTCCTGGATTTCCTGTGGGAATTTTGCCTACAAATGATTTTACACCACCAAAGATCAGACGAGGAATTTGCCCAAGAATTTCTTTTTTACTTTTTATTTTGAATCCGAATTGTAACATCTTCCAGTGTACATAAGTATGCGAAATCGGAAACTTTTGCCCTATAATATGGGCTCTTTCCAGATGATTCCAGGCAGCTTTTAAATTATTGGCAGTATATTCAGTTTGATATTTTTTTAATTCCTCATTATAATAGGGGGCTAATTCTTTTGGAAGTAATGTATTAAATTTCATGGTTTTTCTTTTTCAAATAATGATATAATTAGCTGTAATATTCGTTGCTTATAAGTGCGTACGACTTTCGTTTCAGTACCAGGCGAGGTTGGAGATCTCGAAGCCGAATATTTTCGCTACAACGAATATAGGAATAAAAATGCTAATTTCATTGCAATTCCAATCTCATCCTGTGGCTGTTGGTGACAGATTATTTATACCTTTATATAGTTCAGATACCAATGTATTCCAAACTTATCCAGTACACAAACCAAATTGGTTTCGATGGTCGTTTCAAAAAAGTCAGAAGTAATATTCCCGTCAACTTTTAGTTTTTCGAATACCGATTTATGTTCAACGGGATTGTCAAAATTTATAGTCATTCCGATACCATTTCCATAATTTACATCTTCTTTTTCAAATCCGTCTGAGATATAAAAATGAATATTTTCGGCTTTAAATTCGGCGTGAGCAATTTTGTTTTTGTATATATCCGAAACTTGATAAGGTGTTTCAGAGAACCGTTGTACAAACGTTGTTTTTCCGTTAAAGCATTCTTCGTAAAATTCTAAGGCTTCTTCTGTTCTGCCTTTAATGGTGAAATAAGCAACTAATGTTTTCATATTTTATGTTTTGCCAAAGATTGACATTAGTTAGACCAAAAAATTGAACGGAGTTGCTATTTTACACTTCGCGAAGGTAAAATGCCAAAAGCTTTAAAATAAGTTCTTGTAAAATGTGCCTGATCAGAAAACCCGCCTGAGTAGGAAGATTGTGTGAAATTCTGATTGTCGCATATCGCTTTTAAAGATTTTATCAATTTGGAATACAATACAAATTCTCTAAACGACATTCCGGTTTGTTCTTTAAAAAGATGGGAGAGTCGGTAAGTAGATAAATTGTTTGATGCTGCAACATGCTTGAGAGTACTTTTTTCTGATTTCCGAATTAAATCAATAGCTTGTACAATTCGTGAATCCATTTTAACTGTGTTGGATATTATTCCGATTTTCGCAGCAATTTGGACAATTAATTCCTCGGTTAGTTTCTCATTATTTTCATTGACGGAAAACCAGTTCCTTAAGATTTCAAGGATGTTTTGTGTTTGAGCAGGAGATAGTTCTTTGAAAGTTTCGCTTTTGTCTGTCAGATTGAATCCCTGAATACAAAACGGATCAATATGAATAAAAGCAACATAACTCTTATACGGATTGATGAATTTTCGAATGGCATTGGGTTGAATAATTATTCCTGAACAAAAAACACTCTGTTGTCCGGATTCAAAGTGAAATTTTTCTGAAAACGAAACGGCTATGGTAATAGCATGATGCAAGTGCTGCTCAGTTTGAATGTTTTCTCCAATGTAGATTCCGCCAATCTCCGAAAATCCTATTTTTATATTCTTTCTCACGGAGGTTTTGTGTTTAAGTTTGGGTTGATGATTACTAACGGTTGTTAGCGCTCTATTTTTTTTTAATGCCTACTATCCGAAAGTAAATATTTTTCAATGTGCTCTTTCCAAACTTCTCTTTTGTTAACGACAAATTGTTCTTCTTGACTATTTTTATTTTTTATGAGTATTCCATTACTTACCAAACCCATTGTCTTAACAAATTCAACTGCTTCGATTTGATTTAGAAGTATAATTTGTTCATGTCGTTTTATGTAGTTTATTAAATTGGTTTGAAAAATTAGCCTGTCACTCATTAGGTAAAGTGTTCCTCCAACTGCTATACCATCTTTAAAATGATTTGTCATTCCGTGATAAATTACGAGTTGTTTGTCAATTTCTTGAAATTTAATTGAGAAATCAATTTTTGAAAATATTTTGAAGTAAAAAAGAATAGGTGAGAGTACTAAAATAAAGACACTAACAATAATTGCAATGTCTATTTTGACAGTGTACGCAAGGTAAGTAAACATAATAATTGCAAAGATTAATCCTGATAAAATAGAATATTTAATTTTCATTTATTGAGATTATTTTTTTTATTCTCGAACAATTTAATCGTTACTGTTTTAAGGCTAGTTACGGCTGGAAATTAAAGGTGCGATATTTTCCCGTTAAACACAAATTTTGAAATTACAAAGTCTTCTTAACAGGAATCTTTTTAACTGCTAAGTGCGCAGGGGTTTACGCAAAGTTCGCAAAGTTTTTTAGACAAAGCTTTGCGAACTTTGCGTTTTTATAAAGGCTCGCATATCAAAAAAATCTTTGCGACCCTTGCGGTTTAAAACAAACGACAGAAAAAAAATCCGATCTGCTTTACACAAATCGGATTTTTAATTGAAAATTATATATAACCGTCGTCGTCCTGACGCGGGTATTTTTACAAGTGAATTACTTCGCCGTATGCATCTGCAACAGCTTCCATAACAGCCTCACTCATTGTTGGGTGAGGGTGAATAGATTTTAAGATTTCGTGACCTGTAGTTTCCAGTTTACGGGCTACAACTGCCTCAGCAATCATATCTGTAACTCCGGCACCAATCATGTGACATCCTAACCATTCTCCGTATTTAGCATCGAAGATTACTTTTACAAATCCGTCTGAATTACCGGAAGCTTTTGCTTTACCTGAAGCTGAGAATGGGAATTTACCAATTTTTAATTCGTATCCTTTTTCTTTTGCTTGTTTTTCAGTCAAACCAACTGAAGCGATTTCTGGAGTTGCGTAAGTACAACCCGGAACGTTTCCGTAGTCAATTGGGTCTACGTGTAAACCTGCAATTTTCTCTACACAGTTGATTCCTTCAGCAGAAGCTACGTGAGCTAAAGCTTGTCCCGGAGTAACGTCTCCAATTGCGTAGTAACCTGGGATATTAGTTTGGTTGTAAGCGTTTACCAGAATTTTATCACGGTCTACAGCAATACCAACTTCTTCTAATCCGATGTTTTCGATGTTTGTTTTGATTCCAACTGCAGAAAGTACGATGTCTGCTTCAAGGATTTCTTCTCCTTTAGCTGTTTTTACAGTTGCTTTTACACCAGCACCTGTAGTATCTAATTTTTCTACAGAAGAATTAGTCATTACTTTGATACCTGCTTTTTTCAAAGATCTTTCAAATTGTTTTGAGATATCTTCGTCTTCTACCGGTACTACATTTGGCATAAATTCTACAATAGTAACATCTGTTCCCATTGAGTTGTAGAAATGTGCAAATTCAACACCAATGGCTCCTGAACCTACAATGATCATAGATTTTGGTTGTGTTGGTAAGGTCATTGCCTGACGGTATCCAATTACTTTTACACCATCTTGTGGTAAGTTTGGTAACTCACGAGAACGTGCTCCTGTAGCAATGATAATGTGATCTGCACTATATTCGGTAACTTTATTGTCTTTGTCTGTAACGTCCAGTTTTTTTCCTGGTTTTAGTTTTCCAAAACCTTCGATAACGTCAATTTTGTTCTTTTTCATTAGAAACTGAACTCCTTTGCTCATTCCGTCTGCAACATTACGGCTACGTTGTACCACTGCCGGGAAGTCTTTGTCGAATTCAGTAACTTTTAATCCGTAGTCTGAAGCATGTTTCAAATAATCAAAAACCTGAGCCGATTTTAATAATGCTTTTGTTGGGATACATCCCCAGTTTAAACATACACCACCTAAGTTTTCTTTTTCAACTACCGCTACTTTAAAACCTAATTGTGAAGCTCTAATAGCTGTTACATATCCACCAGGACCACTTCCTAAAACAATAACGTCGTATTTCATTTTTTTTGCTTTTAATAGTACTACCGAAAATGAAGTTTTATAGATCCGAAACTCATTTTCAATTTCTTTGTTATTTGTGATTGCGAATTTAAGGATTTATTTTAAAAAATGGACTATAAAGGTAAAATGTGAATTGTGATTTGTGAAATGGTTGACGTGAAATGGGAATCTTAATGAAGGGGAGTTGTGTACAGTATAGTATCAGATGTTGAACGGTACCGTTTGCCAAGCTGAGCGGAGTCGAAGCTCTTTTGTGGTTAAAAGGTCTTCGACTTCGCTCAGCCTGACAGTTGGGGGTATCACATTTTTATATTTTACATTTCACACTAAACAGATAGAAAAGTTAGACCTTAATATGTCCCCAGTTCTCGCCGCTGGCGATTCTTCTGATTTGCATTTCGCTTACACCAAATTGTTTGGCGATCATTTTCAGACGTGTTTTTTGCTCGGGTCTGGCCAGAATTTTTTTGATTAACATGACTTTCGTAGTGGTCAATTTTCTTCCATCGGCTTTTAAGTTGTGCTCGATCAGATTCTTTTTGGCCTGAATTACACGTGGGCTTTTACGACTGTGTGCCATCATTTCGGGTTTTGTCGCCCAACATAAATTATTGCTGTCGTCGTTGCTTCTGTTGTAATCTAAGTGCAAAACATAGGTTTGCTCTTCTGATTCTTTTGGAATGAAATAATGCGCAACCAGTTTATACAAAAACAGGTATTTGTTGATAATTTTGTCGTCTTTTTTGACTTTAAATCTAAAAGTAGGGTAGCCGTCACTCAGGCCTCCTTTTAAGAGACGACCATTTTCCATTTCGTCTATAAAGCTGATTAATCGGCCTCTGTTCGAAATGGCATATCTAAGTTGTAATGAGGCGTTTATTTCTATTTCTTTGAATTCTTCGTTTGGATAAAATCTTATTTGTGGCATTTTCTTTTTCATTTGAATTTTGTGTCTCAAATATAAATAATAAAGAAAAGTGAAAAGCTACTTTGCTGGTTCTGAGGCTCAGTTTTATGATTCCTATAACGCTAATTTAACTTTTTTAAGAAGTTTTTTGGGATTTGGAACTTGCCTTAGAGGTGCCGGAATTTGAATTACATTTTTTTTCTAAGAAAAACGGTTTGCAGTGTTTTATTGATCAAGCCAGTTTTTAAAGTTATTGATTTCTTTTTTGCTGATAATTATAGGATCAGTTTCTAAGGGAGAAGTCGTAAGTTTCAATTCTATTTTTTGATTAGAATGTTTGATGACTTCTTTTATAATGTTTCTGTTCACGATGTATTTGCGGTTAACTTTAAAGAAAATCACCGGATCCAGATTGTGAATTATATCGGTAAGCGTATTGTTGTACAAATAACTATTCCCCGAATTTGCATAAATAAAAAGATGTTTACCGGAGGCTACAAAATAGGTAACATCATTTTCGTTGATCGAAATAAGTTTATAACCGTGATTGACCAAAAAGTGGCGCTGTACTTTACTGGTTTCAGGATTTTCGATAGCAACAAGGGATTGTATCGTAGCATCGCTATTGAAAGTGTTTTTTATTTTTTTGAACTTCTCGAGTGCTTCCAATAAATCCTGCTCTTCAAAAGGTTTCAGAAGATAGTCGATTGTAAAATGTTTGAAGACCGTTATCGCATAAGAATCGTAGGCGGTAACAAAAATAACAGGGCAGGCGATCGTGGTTTTTTCGAAAATCTCAAGACTTTTTCCGTCGCCGAGATGAATGTCCATAAAGGCCAGGTCGACAGGATTTCCGGTAAAAAAAAGAACGGCTTCTTTTACGGATTTTAGAATAGTGATTTCCGTTATCTGTAAAATATTTTGCTGCTCTAAAATAGATTTCAGAAAACTCGATGCAAGATACTCATCTTCAACAATGGCAATTTTCATCTTCTTTTGAATGTAAGGTTAATGATGCTTCTGTATCAAAGAAGCTGGTATTTGGCTCTGCAAATATATTAGTTACGCTTAATAATTAATAAAATTGGATTGTTTTTTTATCGAAATTTTTAAGTGATTCTGTTTTATTGTCAGGAAGATAAAAATTGATAAGGATATTTTTATTTCTTCCGTTTTGAGCAAAAAAAAAGTCCAGCTTTGAAACTGGACTTTTTAGAAAACAAATAGGCATTATAGATTGGGATTGTTTAATCTCGCGTTTGCCGGAAAAAGAATGGTATAACGTGGATCGTTTTGTATTAGAGTGTGAGTTTCACCATGCAAAGTGTGAACGATTTGTTTTTGAGAGGTTCTTCTCAAATCAAACCAACGTTGTCCTTCTACAGCAAACTCACGTTGTCTTTCTTGTAAAATTAAAGTGTTTAAATCTGTAGCATTCATTGTATTGATTGCACTTTCAAGTTGTGTGTATCCAGCCGCAGTATATCTGTTTTTGATAAAGCTTAATACAATTGTTCTGGCATCGGCAAGTTTGTCTAATTTTAATAAAGTCTCTGCTTTTGTCAAATACAATTCAGAGGTTCTGAAAGTACATTTTTGGTCGATATTGGCTCCTTTTTGAATTTTGAATTTACTTCCGCTTGCTACAAACAAAAGAGGGAAACGTAAATCTGCTGTTCTGTTGTAGGCTGTCAGTAAGTCTGTCGAAGCATAAGTAGCACGTTGAAGACCGGTCATATATCCTTCTTCTAAAGCTAATATAGATTCTTTTGAATCGTATTTATTTGGAAGAACCGGAGTTGCTTTTAAGTCAACAAGATTGTTATTAATTACCAAGGCTTTATTAGCAGCATCCAAAGATCTTTGCCATTGTTGCATGTACAAATAAAGACGGCTTTCGAAAGCATATAAAGCAACTTTAGAAAAACGGTAATTAATACCTTTTGCCTGAGTGTCTTTGTTAATTAATTGCCCTGCTTTATCAGTATCAGAAATAATTTGATTGTAAATTACTTCAACACTTTGAGGTATGTAAACCTGCTCTAAGTCAATTTCAAGCGCCAATGGAACTCCTTTGTCTGATGCAGCAGTTGCAGGATTGTAAGGTTTTCCGAAAAGGTTAATCAAATCAAAATATGCCATTGCTCTTAAAGCATAAGCTTCTCCTATTAATTGATTTTTTTCGGGAGAATTATCTAGCTTAGAGGATGCATCATTAATGACTACATTGGTGTAAAAAATAGTAGTATATAAATCCTGATAATGAAAAGTTTGTGTAAAACGATCCGGGTTAGCATCGTTCCAGTTATAAATGTCTTTGTAGAGATTGATTTCATCTCCAAATTCATCCATAATTAATTCGTCAGTACGAACTGCAGTTAATGATTTGTGCTGTGGGTAAGTGTTGTATCCTCTGGTCAGAAGGGCACGATATTGATCTAATGTTTCCGGAATAACTCGGCCCATAGGGGTAACATCGAGATAATTATCACAGCTTGTTATTGCAAGTACTGCAACAAAAAGGGCTATATATTTTGAGAATTTTTTCATCTTTAAATTTTATTAGAAAGTTACATTACATCCTAAAGTGAATGATTTAGGAACAGGTTGCGCATAAATATTTCCGAAGGTTTCCGGGTCAAAGTAACCTTTGTAATCAGAACTGATTACGAATAAGTTTCTTGCTTCAACATTAAGTCTGATACTTTGAATGTTTATGTAATCTGTAAATGTCTTTGGGAATGTATATCCTAAACGAACACTGCTTAATCTCATATAACTCATTTCACTGGTCCATGTGTCTAAGTAGTTCATTGTAGGTATTGGATTCCTTGTCGAAAAATATTGGTAAGCCATCCATGAATCTCCTGTACCTGATGTCTTGCTCGTAATTCCAGGTAAGTTAGAAGAGGTATTTGTCGGTGACCATGCATCTAAGATATCTCTGCTGTAATTTTGTCCTCTGTCAACTTGTGTTCCGTTGTATGGAGGAGTTCTTGTAACAGTCTGTTTGATGTTAAAAGAAGCAGCGATGGCAAGATCAAAATTATTTACTCTAAAGGTATTTGTTAAACCTCCTGTAAACTTAGGATCTCTGTCTCCTAAATAAACAAATAAGTCTCTAAATTCAGTCGGCGTTAACTTTGAGTCAGCAAATTCTCCAGGAAAGAAATCTCCCCAAACGTCATATAAACCAAAGAAAGTTTGAGCATTTACAGTTTCTCCTTTTTTGTTTACAAATAACGGATAACCATTTTCGTCAATACCGTTTGTTTTAAAACCAAATACAGCATTTACAGCGTAACCTTCCTGATTTGGTAAGAAACTATTGTCTCTTACAGCCAGACGATCTACGTTACTTTTGTTGTGAGAGAAGTTAATACTTGTATTCCAAGAAAAGTTTGGACGGTCGATATTTCTTGTAGATAAAGTAATCTCGAAACCTTTATTACTTACTTGTGCCCAGTTCATGTTAGTGAACTCAAAACCATTTTCTAACGGAAGTGCTTTCAGACCAATTAAGTCTGTACTTTTTCTTCCATAGACATCAGTTACAATGCTGATACGGTTGTTAAATAAACCAAGGTCCATACCGAAGTTGGTATTTTCTGTTTTTTCCCAACGCAATTTATCATTTGGAGGACTGGTAACATTAATAGTAGGCTCTGCTTGTCCTGGAAGGATAATGGCCGTACTGTTTGTACCTACTACATAAGGAGAAGTGTTTTTGTCAATATTTCCTTGTAAACCATATGAAGCACGAAGTCTTAAGTTAGAAATCGTTAGATTGTCTTTTAAGAAATCTTCTTCAGATACTGCCCATGAAGCAGAAGTTGACCAAAGAGGTAAATATTTGTATTTTGGATCTACACCAAACAAATCAGAACCATCATATCTAACACTTCCAAAGAAGCTGTATTTTCTATTGTAGGTATAAGCAGCCGTTGCAAAGAATGATGCAAAAGCATTCTCGTTTTTAGATTTAGCGTAGGTTCTGTAATCTGATTCTTTAGCCAGACCAGCATTTGGGAAAACAATTTGCTGTGTAGTTAAATTGTTCTCATCAAAACCAAAACCTTTAGTAGCGATCGTTGTGTTGTAATTTCTTCTTAACTCATTACCAACCATTGCTTCAACTTCATGTTTTCCTCCTAAAGTTTTAGCGTAACTCACCATTGTTTTCAGGTTGTACTGAAAAAAGTCTGAGTTGGTGTTTTGGATAACACCACCAACCGGAAGAAAATAAAGTTGATTACCACCACTGAAGTAGCTCGTTTTTTCTTTTAAGTTTCTTGTATAATAAGTGTCTTTACCGGCGAATTTCTCACTAGCGGTATTGTCTAATTGTAAACCTAATTGACTTGTTACTTTTAAATTTTTGGTAAGTTTGTATTCAGCATCAAATAAGGCTTTTAAGGCTCTTGCTTTTAATTCGTAAGAAGTGTTTTCTCTTTCTTCTATGAAATTAAAAGGTACTCGACGATCTGAATATCCTGCAATATCCTGATCGTATTTGTAGCTTCCATCAGCATTGTATGGAGTTAAGTACGGGTTTACGTTTCTGGAGTACGTTGACGGACTTGTAAAAGCGTAAGAATCTGTTAAGTAAGAGGTAGTTATGTTTTGAGAACCAAAAATACTAACACCCACTTTGAATTTGTCTGTTATTTGGTAATTGTTTTTTAAGGTAACGTTGTAACGCTTGAAACCAGTTCCAATAGTAGTTCCTTTTTCATCATAATAACCTAGAGAGAAGTAGTAGTCAGATTTTTCTCCACCACCGGATAAACTTAAACCGTGCTGCGTATTGATAGCAGTTTGGTATAATAAATTACCCCAGTTTGTATTGTTGCCTCTTAAACTGTTGATCGATTGTTGTGTGTTTGGACTCAAAGAAGAGAATCCACCGGCTCTGAAAGCATCTAATTCATTCGATCCGTTAAGGATACGAGCTATATCACCACCGGTGTCTCTATACGTTAAATCTGAACGTCCTGCCATATAAAGTTCTAAATCTACTTTCTCAGAAGAATTCATCAAATTCAATTTAGAAAATTCAGGTCTTTGTGTAATAAAAGTATTGGTATTAAAACTTACCACCATTTTACCGGCTTTACCTTTTTTAGTAGTTACTACAATTACACCATTTGCAGCACGTGCTCCATAAATAGCTGTTGCAGCAGCATCTTTTAATATGGTAATATCTTTAATATCGTCAGGGTTTAAGCCTGCAATAGAATAGTTGTTTAAAACATCAATATTGTCTTTGTCAAAGTTTTTAGGAATATCATTTCCTTCTAATGGTAAGCCATCAAGTACCCATAACGGATCTTGTGCACCACTTAAAGAGGCAGTACCCCTGATTCTGATTTTTGCAGGTGCTCCCGGTGCTCCCGATGGTGTGCTAACAGCAACTCCGGCAATTTGTCCAACTAATAACTGGTCAATACTCGAAACCCCTGTTTGCTGGATAGCAGACATGTCGATTTTTGTAATGGCTGAAGTAAGCTTTCTTTTCTCAATTTTTTGGTATCCTGTTACCACAACTTCTTGAAGTTTTGCAGTCTCAGATTTTAAACTGATTGTGTAATCTTTTTGAGATGGTGATAATTCTAAAGTATAAGAAGTATATCCCATAAAAGTAACTCTCAAGGCAGTAACATTTTTGGCTATTCTTAATTGAAATTTACCATCAAAATCAGAAGTAGTTCCAATTGTTGAAGTTTGAATGATTCCCGCCATAGAAGTTTTGTTGGAAATCGAGTTGTTTTCGACGAAAATAGAAACTCCTGGAATTGGAGATTTATCATTTTCATCGAGTATAATTCCCGTAATGGTTCGGGTTTCCTGCGAGTTTCCTGCGATGGCCAGGAGTAGCAGTAAGGCATGTAAAATTTTTTTCATGTTTTCGGGGGTTATTTATTAAAAGGTTGTGTTACTTAATGCTTTTTCAATTCTTTGTATCAAATCGCTATAATGATTTTGTGTCGATTGATCTCCGGTATTCTTTTTACTTTTTATAAGTTGAAGTACTTTTGCAAGCTCTCCTTTTTTATCAGAAGTGACTTCTGTAACTCTTTTTAAGGATGATTGGTTAATGTTACGGGACATTTTTTCCTCCTGTAGAGAAGTACATAAATGTGGCATGCTTAAGGTTTGTAGTACCTCTATTGTTTTTTTAGGTTCTGTTTTTTCAAATAATTTGTTTGTTGAAACAATCAGCACATCTACATAGTTTTTTTGCGTCATACGTTCCAGAATCGATAATGATTTGTTTAAGATCGTTGGTGCAAAAACCTGTTGGTGTATTTTTCTGAATAACTCATTTACCGTAAAAACTTTTTCTTTGGCTTCGTTACGCTGATACAATTCGTTTTCAGTAATTCTTAGTAAACGATCATCGCTAAACAAATCGTACATAATGCCATATTGCAACTCTCTTGACAAGGTATACGGCGTATATTCGTAAGGTCCCAAAGGAGAATCTTTCAATGGATTTGTTTTATCTAATATTGGATTAAAAAACAACCATTGTGGAATCGTAAGTACATTTTTAACCAAATAATCTGCTGCTCTTTTTTGCATCAAAGCAGGAACTGGAATATAACTTTGTTTGTTATCACCATGTACCGTTACATTTAGATAAACACCACCAATATTGTTTAATACATGACGGTTGTACATTTGCCATTGACCAATAGTTCCGATATATAATTTGGCAGTTTCATAATACGACTGATCTTTATCGTAAGTCCAGTTTAAAATATTATCAACCACACGTTTTAAGTTCTTGATACCATATTCGCTGGCTTTAACAGCATCGTTTCCTAAATCTTCAGATTGAGAACGTGGGTCAATTAAATTTCCTCCATCTTGTTGCTCACCATAAAAATAGATCGGATCGTTTTGGTGTAAAGCGATTAAAGCATTCTGTTTTAACTTTTCGTTCTCGTTGGCAGCATACCATCTGTATCCCCATTCGATAGCATATTTATCATATTCACCGATTTTTGGAGTGATAGCGGTAACATTATCTTCGGGCTGTGCTACGTAATTGTAACGGGCATAGTCCATAATAGAAGGAGCAGTTCCACCCATTTTTGCAGTGAATTCTTTCGAGCGTAACGACTCAACATCATACGCAAAAGAAGAACCCATATTGTGTTTTAGTCCAAAAGTGTGACCTACTTCGTGAGAAGATACAAATCGAATGGCTTCTCCCATATGCTCATCACTAAAAGTATTTCCTCTTGCTTTGGGATCAATTGGTCCGGTTTGTATGCGCATCCAGCTTTGCAAAGAAGTCATTACATTGTGCCACCAGATAATATCAGCTTCAATTATTTCACCACTTCTTGGGTCAACAACTGATGGTCCCATCGCGTTTGATTTTTGCGAAGCAGCATACGTAATAACTGAATAGCGTACATCATCTGCATCAAAATCCAAATCGTCAGCTGTTGGTTCTTTGGCGATGATGGCATTTTTAAATCCAGCTTTTTCAAAAGCAATTTGCCAGTCATGCACTCCGTCAATAATATATTTTCTCCATTGTTTTGGAGTCGATGGATCGATATAATAAACGATTGGCTTTTGTGGTTCAACCAATTCGCCTTTTAAATAACGCTCTTCGTCTTCTTTTTTAGGCTCTAATTTCCAACGGGTAATTAGTTCTTTTTCCAACAATGCCTGTTGAGCGTCGGCAAAATACCAGTGTTTTTCTGAGAAGTATCCAATACGCTCATCAGAAAAGCGTGGTTTCATTGGTACTTTATCCAACAAAACAATATTACTGGTTACGCCAAGCGTTACAGATAATGCAGGGCCACCTTCACTAACAGAAGTAGTTAGCTGCGATTTTACCACCACATTTTTAGGAAATGATTTTAAGTTTTCGATATAAGACAAGTCTGATTTTACAGATCCTCCAAAGCTGATATTGCTCAGAACATCGTTAAAACTTTTCTGTTTACCATCAAAGATTTTATTGACTTTAATGACAACCGAAGTCGAATCATTGTTTTTGGTTTCAATGTCAAAAACTTCGATAATTGATTCAGAAAAATTGTCTTTTACCGAAGCTGTTATGACATCTTCTTTTGGAGAAGTGACTTTAGGAACGTATGACTTTACCCATACCTTCTTTGCAATTGTATCTTTATAAAAGCGAATTACTTTATTTTCATAATTCATTCCTTTGTTTAATCCGGCGTCATTTACTTCAAAAGGAACCTGAGATAATTTGTTTACGACAAGAAATTCTCTTTCGAATAAACTATCCTGGATTTCAAAATAAACATCAGTCTTAACTTGAATGATATTGAATAGTCCCTTTTTTACAGTTCCCTTTTTTACAAGGTCATTGTATTTTTTTTCTTTTTTAGAAGAAGTTGTGTCTTTTGCTGTTTCGGTAGTGTTTTCTTTTTTCTTATTCTTTTGTGAATAAGCAGAAATCGGGCCTAATAAAAATAAAACTAATACACAGATTACTTTTAAATCAAACAGGAGTGCCTTTTCCCTCATTTTGGTGTTAATTTTAGGTTAATTTTTGCTCGAAAATATTTGTTTTTCTAACAAAAAAAAAGGGAAAGGGAGTGAATGGCTTGTTTTTAGGAGTGAATGTCGATTAAAGGCAAAATACATACGAAATTATCCTCTTTTTCTGAGGCTTCAAAATCACTTTTAGCATAGTGATTGTAAATACTCTGGAGGTAATTTAATCCAAACTGAGTACTAGGTTCTACATGTTGTTTTTTCTGCAGATTGTTGGTAATAATAACTTTATCTGCCTTAATAACGATTTTGGTGCGCAACGGAATTTCGTCCGTAGCCATGTTGTGCTTGATGGCATTTTCAACCACAATCTGAAGTGCTAAATAGGGAAGGCTTTTTGTTAAAGCAGCTTCATCTTCTATTTCGATAGAAAATAACAACTCTTCCTTAAAACGGGTTTGTTGCAGGAATATATATTTTTCGATAAATAATAGCTCCTCCTTTAATAGGACAATATTTTTTTCAGGCGGGTCAATTAAGTAACGATAAATACGAGACAGGTTTAAGGTGAATTTCTGTGCCGTTTTTACATCACTGCCAATTAACATATAAAGTGAGTTGAGCGAATTGAATAAAAAATGTGGATTTATCTGCTCCTTCAATTGTTGGAGTTGAATAAGGGCTTTCTCTTTTATTATTTTTTCATTTTCAACCAACAAGGTATTCTTTTCCTTGATTACGATTTCTTTTTCTTTATAAGCCCTTCTGTTGGCATAAGTAAAGAGATAGAAAATAAAAAGAAGCATTATCGTAGTAATCGAATAGATAGAAGTTGCGTATTTTTTTATAGAAGTAACATCTTCATCAATAACATCTTTTGGAAAACTCACACAAATAAACCATTTAGCGCCTTTTATATCCATTTTTTTAGTAAAACGAATGACATCCAGTTTTAAGTATTCGGAAAGAGTAGTACGTTTTACATAATCGCTTTTTTTAGTAAAAATGGTATCAGAGGGCTGAATCGAAGCAATATCATACACATTTTTGCCTATGAAAGAAGTTTCGGGATGATAAATACATTTCCCTTTTTCGTCAAATATAAAAGCGTAATTAGACGTCGTGACATCTATGATCGAAAAATAATCATGCAATAACCTTAAGTTCACGTCGTAACCATAACGAACAATGGTTCCGTCAGGACTAATTGATTTGAAATAAATTCTCCAGGCCCAGTCTTTTCCCTGCGGAACAATGGTGTTTATATGTTGCGCAGATTTATTGGTGGCCGTAAAATCACGAATATCCTTTTTTAAAGCTGCAGAGGTCGTATCATTCTCAAAGTGAATTTGACCGTCATTAATCTGAAACCAATTATTAGTAACCAACGAATCTGTTGCCTGAATTGAACTCAATACTTCAAGATTCGATAACAGATTTTTAGAGCTGCTGATTTTTAGAAGATGTTTAATCTGCATTTCATGTTCCAGAAGCTTCGAAAATTCCATCGTCATGATCTCCTGTTTTTTAACAAAATTCCGACTGGCACTTAATTCATTTGTTTTGTTGGTAAGATCTGTAATCAGGTTACTAATAAAGTACACCGAAATGACGGTAACTAAAATAGAGATCGTGCCGTAAATTAAAAACGCTCGTCTGGAGGTGGTATTGCTAAAACTGAATTTCAAAGAAAATGTATAATTGGTGTATTAATGAAAAAATTAATTTGCGACGGCAAATTGCGAATCGTAGAGGTTTTTGTAATACCCATCTGTTTTGCTAAGCAGTTCCTGATGTGTTCCTTCTTCGACAATGAGACCTTTATCCATTACTACAATTTTGTCCGCATTTACGATAGTCGCCAATCGGTGCGCAATGATAATTGAGGTTCTTCCTTTTGTAATGGTTTCTGTGGCACGCTGAATCAGTTCTTCAGAATACGTATCAATCGATGAAGTGGCTTCATCTAAAATCAAGATACTCGGATTGCTGACATACGAACGTAGAAAAGCGATTAATTGTCGTTGCCCCGACGAAAGCATAACGCCACGCTCTTTAACATCAAAATCGTAATTGTCGGGCAGGCTCATAATAAAATCGTGAACGCCAATTTTTTTGGCCGCATCTAAAACCTGCTCCCGCGTAATTTCTGGATTATGTAAGGTGATGTTGTTGTAAATCGTATCGGCAAATAAAAACACATCTTGTAAAACCACGGCAATTTGTTTTCGCAAGGAAGCCAAAGTGTAGTTTTCAATATTGTGTCCGTCAATGCAAATCGTTCCGCTGTTAATTTCGTAAAAACGATTCAGAAGATTGATAATGGTTGATTTTCCTGCTCCCGTCGATCCTACAATTGCAACAGTCTGCCCTGAGGCAACCGATAAATCAATTCCTTTTATAACTTCTTCTTCCGGGATATAACTAAAACGGACTTCTTTAAATTCAATGCTTCCATTGAAAATAGGAGCCTCAAGCGTTCCGGTATCCTGAATATGGTCTTGTGTATCTATAATGTCAAAAACACGATTGGCAGCAATCATTCCCAATTGCATCTCGTTAAATTTATCCGCAATCTGGCGTAGCGGATTAAACAACATTCCGATAAACATGGTATACGAAAATAAATCCCCAAAAGTGGTAAAATGATCTCCGTTTAAAATTCGGAATCCACCATAAACCACAACCAATCCTAAAGTAATCGAGGAGATAATATCGGCAATCGGAAAGAAGATCGAGTTATATAATATGGTTTTGATCCAGGCAACTTTGTGTTTGTTGTTGATTTCTTTGAAATTTTCGGCTTCGATTCTCTCGCGGTTAAAGAGCTGTACAATCTTCATTCCCGTAACGCGCTCCTGAACAAATGAGTTCATGTTGGCAATCTGCGTACGAACTTCTTCAAAAGCCACCTGCATTTTGCGCTGGAAGATTCTGGTGATGTACACAAGAATTGGCATGGCAACCACTACGATCCAAGTTAATTTCCAGTTCATATAAAACATAAAAATCAATACCACAATCATTTTCATCAGATCACTGATGATCATAAACAATCCCTGACTGAAAATACGGGCGATAGATTCAATATCCGATACAGATCTGGTTACCAATTGTCCCACCGGAACCAAATCAAAATATTTCATTCTGAAACTCAGTATATGTTTGAAGAGTTTGGTTCGAATGTCTTTTACAATATCCTGTCCGAGCCAGTTGGCCCAATAAACAAAATAAAACTGAGAGAAAACTTCCATCAGTAAAACCACTCCCATTAATACGATATACATTAATAAGCCATGTTGGTCATGAGTCTTGATATAGCCGTCGACCGTTTGTTTTAATAAGTAGGGACGCAGTGCTGCAAAAACAGACAACGAAACAGCAAATATAATAACGCCATAGTAGCGCCATTTGTAAGGTTTGGTATATTTTAGAATTCGTTTGAATAAACGGGTATCAAATGCTTTTGCTTTCATTTTATTTTGGAGCTAATTACTTCGCTTGTTTCCTGTTCTTATTTCAGTTTTTTAACTTGAGGATTATTTTTTGATATAATCGTACGTTATATCGGTTAAGTACAATCCGTGTGCGGGAACTGAAAACCCGGCCTTTTCTCTGCTTTTGCTGGCGATAATGTTTTCAAAATCCTGCAGCGAAATTTTATGTAAACCAATATTAATTAAAGTACCTACAATGGAGCGAACCATATTTCTTAAAAAGCGATTCGCAGAAATCGTAAAAACCAATTTGTCGTTTTCCTTTTTCCAATACGCCTCAAAAATCGTGCAATCAAAGGTGTTTACATCAGTATTCACTTTCGAAAAACATTGAAAATCTGTATGGTTCAGTAAAATTTTTGCCGCTTCATTCATCAAAGCTACATCTAAATTTTGATTAAAGTACCAGCTCAATTCTTCCAAAAATGGATTTTTAACAGTGTTGATGCGATATTCGTACGTTCTTTTGGTGGCATCAAAACGACAGTGCGCTTCATCGTGAACCAAAATCAGGTTAAAAATGGCAATGCTTTTAGGTAAATACGAATTGAGTTTATGAACCAGAGTCGGAATGTCAATTGGAGTTTCAAAATCAAAATGAGCATACATTTCCTGAGCATGAACACCACTATCCGTGCGTCCGGCTCCCATAACATTTATGGTCGAATTTAGCAAAACAGAAAGTGCTTTGTTTAAAGTCTCCTGTACAGAAGAGGCGTTTGGCTGAATTTGCCAGCCGTGATAAGGTGTTCCGTTATAGGCGAATTGAATAAAATATCTCAAAGTAAAGGTTCATAGGTTTTGAGGTACAAAGGTACAAAGGTTTTTTTTAAAAGTGGTACAGGTTCGTTTCGTACGCATTTATAAATCGTAGAGACGCACTGCTGTGCGTCTCAACAATGCGGTGATGAATAAGTAGAGACGCACGTAGAGACGCACAGCAGTGCGTCTCAACCATTATTAAAAATTAGAACGAATCAAAGACGCAATGCAATGGTGATTAAAGACGCTATGCGATAACGATTAAAGACGCACTGCTGTGTGTCTCTACGGAAAAACCTTTGTACCTTTGCGCCTCTGAACCTTCTTTTACCTTAATAAAAATTGAAAAAAATCCTCCTTCTTTCCGATACGCACAGTCATATTGATGACGTTATTTTAAAATATGTAGCACAGGCTGATGAAGTTTGGCATGCCGGAGATATTGGAGATCTGAATGTTACCGATACAATAAAAAAGCTGAAACCGTTGCGTTGTGTTTATGGAAACATAGACGATGCTAAGGCAAGATTGGAATTTCCGCTGCACAATCGTTTTATGTGTGAAAATGTTTCCGTCTGGATTACGCATATTGGAGGATATCCGGGAAAATACAATCCAAATATCAGAGAAGAAATGACATTAAATCCGCCGAAGTTGTTTATTTGCGGTCACTCTCATATTCTGAAAGTGATGTTTGATAAAAAGAACAATTTGCTGCACATGAATCCCGGTGCTGCGGGAAAAAGTGGCTTTCACCAAATGCGAACGATGCTGCGATTTGTAATTGATGGTGATAAGATAAAAGATTTGGAGATTGTAGAAATCGGTAAAAAATAAAGGGTTACTAAATTGGAACTTCTATTTTTACCGTCGTGCCTGTAACTTCATTTTTTTTAGAAGTAATATTGAAATTTCCTTTCAGTTTTTTAATTCGCGCTCTGATTCGGTTAAGGCCAAAACCTTCTGTTTCGTTTAGCTTTCCAATGGTAAACCCTTTTCCGTTATCCTGAATAGTGATTATGAGTCGATTGTTTTTTTCGTGCAGAACGATTTCAGCTTTTGATGCGTTGCTATGTTTTATAATATTGTTAAGTAGTTCTGATACAATAAAATAAATGTTCATTTCGAATTTTTCAAGATACCTTTTTTTGGTAGGAATTGAACTTGAAAACTGAAAATGAAGGTTTGAATTCGAGTTTTTCTCGCATAAATCTTCCAAAGCATACAGTAGACCAAAACGAACTAAAAGCACAGGTATTAATTCATGAGAAATATCGCGTAGACGATCGTGAACTTCTTCCAGAATCGCTTTGGCTTTAGTGATTTCGTCTGATTGAATATTGTTTTGAGCCGTAAATGTATTGAGATGCAAACCAACAGAAGAAAGCAAGGAATTGATGTCATCGTGCAGAAAGGAAGCTATTTTTTTTCGTCCGATTTCCTGACTGTCAATAGCGGCGTTGATTATGTTAAGCTGTATTTTTTGCTTGATGTCTTTTTGTTTGTTTTTTCGTTTTAGCTGGTTGTTTTGGTAGTAGAAATAGAATAAAATTAATACCATGATCACCAGAATAAATACTAAACTGACTGTGTTTTTATTCACGGTGGGATGTGATTGAAGTGGGGAACTCTTTGTGATTTTTTCAGTAATTCCAGTCTCCTTCAAGGGTTTATTAAGCTGACTAGTAGGAGTGTTTGAACTAAAGGTCCAAAGAAGAAAAAAGAGTAGAAGCGTCCTGAAAACTGACATACAAGAATGTACTTAGGGTTTTATTAAATTGTTTTTTAAAGCATATTTTACAAGGCCGATCACGTTTTTCATTTTTAACTTTTTCATGATGTTTTTTCGATGCGTTTCAACGGTATTGAGACTTATAAAAAGTTCTTCGCTTATTTCTTTACCACTGTATTCCAATGAGATCAGAGTAATGATCTCCAGTTCTCTCGGGCTTAGTATTTGGTTTTCTTCAAAAGAGTTTTTGTTCAATTTTGGATTGTTCCGGGTAAAGCTGGCAAAGATTTTTTCTCTTACGTGATCATCAAAATATTCCTGATCAGCGTTGACGACTTTAATGGCTTCAATAATATTTTCTCCGGCGCTTTTTTTTGTGAGATAACCTTTTGCGCCCAGTTTCATTACTTCTTTTACGATTTTTAAATCGTCGTAACTGGAAAGAATAATGACTTTACAAGGGAAACTTTTTCGGCTGAATTCCTTTAATACTTCAATTCCATCCATATTTGGCATACTGATATCCAGTAATAAAATTGCAGCATTATTTTTTATAACGTCTTCATATATAGTAGTTCCGTCCAGTGAGCTGCCTACCACTTCAAAGTCATGGACAGTATGTAATAAATTGCTTAGACCGTCTATGAGTACCTGATGATCATCGGCAAGATGTATTCTTATTTTTTGTGTCATTGGTGCTTTTTGAATCAGGGAAACTCAAATTTATGAAAAATAACTTACAATGAGCATTTTCTTGGGTATTTTGGCAGGGCAGGTGGGACAGACTGAAACTGGATCAAGACATATTGTTGTGGAGGGACAAATATCTTGTAGTTCCGTAATTTCGAATCAAGTTAAAAAATTGTGGAATAATTTTTAGAAATTTCTTTTGTTAGAAGTAGCAGATCTTATACTTTTTCGCCACAGCTTTTTAAGTACCTAATTTTCCAACTTCTCGCTTTGACGATCTCGCCAAGCCGCTAAGTTTTTTTTTTTTTTCTATTTTTAAGTTCCATCTTTCAGTTCTCTACTTTCTCGCTTTGTATTTCTAAAAATGTTATAGAGTCTCAAAGTTTTTTTCTGTTTTTTCATTAAAACTTTGCGATTTTGCGACTCTGCGAGATTTTTACTTCCCCACAACTTTTGGACTTGATCCCTGAAACTTTTAGACACAAAAAAACCCGGATCATAAAATCCGGGTTTTTTCACACAAATAAATTAAGTTTATAGGTTTACCTCAAACGATCTACAGATTTTACAAGATCTTCATCCTTTTTGATGGCCTTATTAGCTAAAACTAATAACACGATAGCAACAATCGGTAGAAACATCCCAATACCTTTCTCAGAAACTTGTAAAGTTTCTCCAGATAAATTTAGTGATCGATATACAAATAATCCTAATAAAATTAAGTTTAATATTATATTCAGTCTGCCCATTACAAACTGGTTTTGTCTTTTTTTGTATGAAATAATACTTACAATCGTAAGCATTGTGCTTAGACCTAATACTACGGTGTAAATCTGGTCTTGCATAAAATAGAATGCTTTTCCGTTGTTTAATGTCCAAAGCGGAACAAAAAATAGTAGTACCCCCGTTACGATAAAGGTAAGAATTAAATATATAGTTTGAATTCGTTGTATCATGGTCTAAAATTGTTTTACAAAAATATATTTTCTTTTTTATAAATACTATTGTATGATAAAATTTTATTCGTATTATTGCATTATAATACCGTAAGCACTTCATACTGCGGTCAATTCAAAACAATTATCTACCTATTCTTTTTACAGTATTTCCGTTAAAATAATTAAATTCATAGAACATTCATGTTTGATATTTCTGCATTAAAAGAAATGAAGCTTGCTGAGCTTCAAGAAATAGCTAAGTTAGCTAAAACTATAAAGTTTAATGGCGTTAAAAAAGAGACTTTAATCAGTCAGATTTTAGCGCACCAAGAAGCGACTGTAGCGCCGCCAGCTAACACTGTGGCCGATGCGGAAATAGTGGATGACAAACCTAAAAGAGCAAGAATTGTTCCGGTCAAAAAAGCGCCGATTAGTAAAAACGCGTCAGCGAGCAAAAATGCACCGGTTCTGGAATTTGATAAAGTAGAGGAAGCCCCTGTGATAGCAGCAACTCCGGAGGTTCCAACTGAGACTCCAAAAGAAGAAGAGGCTGCAGAGAATAAAGTTGTAGAGAAAAAAGGCCCTAAAATTGTAAAATTTAATAAGTCAGCTTACGAAAAAAAGGTCGCTCAGCAAAAAGAAAAAGAAGCAGCAAAAGAATTTGTCAACGAGGAAGTTAATGAAAATAGTGATGCTTCGGCTCCAATAGCAGAAAGAACGGAAACTCCCGCTCCGACAACTGAAAAAGCAGAAACGGCTGCTCCGACAAAAAAAATAAATCCGAATCAGACTAAAAACCAGAATCCGAATCAAAATCAAAACCCGAATCAGAATCCAAATCAAAACGGGAACGGAAATGGTAACAGTACGAATCAGAATCCAAATCATAAAAATAAAAAGAATAATTTCAGAGATTCAGATTTTGAATTTGACGGAATTATAGAAAGTGAAGGTGTTCTTGAGATGATGCCAGACGGATATGGTTTCTTACGTTCATCAGATTATAATTATTTAGCGTCTCCGGATGATATTTATTTATCAACTTCACAAATCAGATTATTCGGTTTAAAAACCGGTGATACCGTAAAAGGGGTGGTTCGCCCACCAAAAGAAGGCGAGAAATTTTTCCCTTTAGTTCGTGTACTAAAAATTAATGGTCACGATCCGCAAGTAGTTCGCGACAGAGTTTCTTTCGAACACTTAACTCCGGTTTTTCCTTCAGAAAAATTCAAATTAGCCGAAAAAGGCAGTTCCGTTTCAACCCGTATTATCGATTTGTTTTCTCCAATTGGAAAAGGGCAACGTGGTATGATCGTAGCTCAGCCGAAAACCGGTAAAACAATGTTACTAAAAGACATTGCCAATGCAATTGCAGCCAACCACCCTGAAGTTTATTTGATCGTTCTTCTTATTGACGAACGTCCTGAGGAGGTTACTGACATGCAACGTAGTGTTCGTGGAGAAGTAATCGCTTCGACTTTTGACAGAGAGCCACAAGAACACGTAAAAATTGCCAATATTGTACTTGAAAAAGCAAAACGTTTGGTAGAATGTGGCCATGATGTGGTTATTTTATTAGACTCTATTACGCGTTTGGCAAGAGCGTACAATACGGTTCAGCCTGCTTCAGGAAAAGTTTTAAGTGGTGGTGTTGATGCGAATGCATTGCAAAAACCAAAACGTTTCTTTGGTGCGGCCAGAAATGTAGAAAACGGAGGTTCATTAAGTATCATCGCCACTGCATTGACAGAAACAGGTTCTAAAATGGATGAGGTAATCTTTGAAGAATTTAAAGGAACAGGTAATATGGAGTTACAATTGGATCGTAAAATTGCGAACAAACGTATTTTCCCTGCTATCGATTTAACGTCTTCAAGTACACGTCGTGATGATTTATTATTAGACGAAAAAACACTGCAAAGAATGTGGATCATGCGTAAATATCTATCAGATATGAACCCGGTTGAGTCTATGGATTTTGTAAACGACCGTTTCAAAAAAACCAGAAATAACGAAGAGTTTTTGATTTCTATGAATGACTAAGGAGGAAGGTTCTGAGCTGCTAAGGTTCTGAGTTTTTTAACTTGATATTTATTGAATAAAATATATAAAAAAGAGGAGTTTTTAGCTCCTCTTTTTTTGTTTTCTGGTTTATGTTTATAGGGAAGGGTAAAGGGATGAAGTCTTAAAGTTATGGAGAAGTAAAAAAGAGGCAAGTAAATCTTGTGCAATTGTTTCTTTGAGTCT
Source organism: Flavobacterium sp. ABG (assembly GCF_001027725.1). NCBI lineage: Bacteria > Pseudomonadati > Bacteroidota > Flavobacteriia > Flavobacteriales > Flavobacteriaceae > Flavobacterium > Flavobacterium sp. ABG. The sequence goes on along the minus strand of NZ_LEKS01000002.1, from coordinate 272,788 downwards.
CGTGAAAGCGAAATGCTAAATTAGGAGGTATCATGTTTTTTAAACTTATTATTTTTGCTTGGTTCTGTGTTATTTAGTAGGAGGGAGTAATTTCAAGTTTCAAGTTTCAGGTTTCAAGTTTCAGGTTCCGAGTGGCTGAGCTTTATAGATTTTGTCTGATAGTGTCATTTCGAAGAATGAGAAATCGCATCCAATATTCCATACAGTGTGTGCTCAGCTTGTGTGATTTTTCATTCTTCGAAATGACAAATGGAGTGCGTCCAGCTCTTAGGATTAGTTTTTTTATTTGTCATTTTCATTTCGAGGCACTAATAGTTCTCTTTTATTTCTTCGCAATTTTTAGATTTGATTACTGAAAGGTTTAAAGTGGCAGAGGTTTTTAAATTTGATTTAATATTTACAGAATAAAATATATAAAAAAAGAGGAGTTTTTAGCTCCTCTTTTTTAGTTTTATTATTTGAAAAATCTTAGAGCCTCAGCCGCTTTAAACCTTTGCCCCTCCGTTTTAAAACCTCAGAACCTTAGCCATTCAGCACCTCAGTACCTTACTTAATCGGTTTATCAACCACAGGTCTGTTCGCTCTATTGGCTAGATCCCAGGCAACAACGAATGCTAATTGTGTTCTTTTGGTTAAGGCATCGTATTCGATTTTTTCAGGTTCATCACCTTTACCGTGGTAATCTTCGTGTACTCCGTTAAAGAAGAATACAGCAGGAACACCATATTTAGCAAAGTTATAGTGGTCAGAACGCTCGTAAAAATGATTTGGATCTTTTGGGTCGTTAAATTTAAAATCTAAGTCTACTTTGGTATATTTTTCGTTTTGACTTACAACAGCATTGTGCAAATCTGTAGACAAACGATCTGCTCCAATTACGTAAACATAATTGTTTGATTTAGCATGCTCTATATCGCGACGACCAATCATGTCGATGTTGATGTCGGTAATGGTATTGGCAATTGGAAACAATGGATTCTCAGAATAGTAACGAGAACCGTGTAAACCGTGCTCTTCTCCGGTAACGTGTAAGAATAAAATAGAACGTTTTGGCCCGTGTCCGTCTTTTTTTGCTTTTGCGAATGCTTTTGCGATTTCGATAACAGCAACAGTTCCGGATCCGTCATCATCAGCACCGTTATAAACTTCTCCGTTTTTGATACCAACATGGTCGTAATGTGCCGAAATTACCAATACTTCATCCGGTTTTTCTGAACCTTCGATGTAAGCCCAGATATTCTCAGAATCAGGTAGGTTTTCGTTACGTCTGGCATTTAAGAAAGCTGCCGGAACAGGTTGATAGAAGTCTGCTGCTCCTTTAGGAAACGAAATACCATTTTTTTTGTATTGCTCAATCATATAAAGACCGGCCTTTTTCTGTCCTTTTGAACCGGTTTCACGGCCTTCCATTTCATCTGAAGCAACCGTATATAACATTGTTTTTAAGTCTTTTTCGGTGATAAGCTTGATGTATTTCGTTGGATCTGAATTGTCTTTCGACGCAACAGACTGCGCATTTTTACAGGAAAATGCAGTAGCAATTAATAATAAGAGAACAATCTTTTTCATTTTTGGTTTAGTGTAAATTGATAAATATGTAAAAAACATAAAAGGTAAGTAAAAATAGAATAAAAAAGGAATTTACAATAAACAGCATTACACTTTTAACAAATGAAACTATTCTTGATTCTCCATAAAAGCGATGATGTGCCGGATAGAAGTAATAACACATCCAGATAACCCCGACGAAGTTGGTAATATTGGAGATGAAATTTAGTGGACTATTCTCTGCGAACAGACCAATTATTTTTGTGATGCTAAATAAAATCAGAAACATTAGAAGGAGAAAAGAAAAATAATGTAAGGTAAAGATTCCATGATCAAAATAGTACCATTTCTTTTTGTTGTGAAAAAGCCATAATAGAAAAGCAAAAAATGGCATAATAATAAAAAGAATTTTGGGAATATTATGAATAAAGGATTCAATAAACTTTTCAAAAATCTCTTTTTTGCTATAATGCTTTGTGATATTATAAACTTTTGAGTAAGCCCAATATTCAAATTCTGAAAGTTTTTCTTTTTCTTTTCCGTATTGCTGAATAGAATCGATTTCTTTCATAGGTCTCATATCTAGATAGTTGCTAGAGATTTTCAATTCCTCATCCTTACTATTTTTATCCGTTTTAGCTATTTCTGCTGATAATACTTTTGCGTTTTTATTGAAATCTTCGCTGACTTTGTTTGGAAATAGGGCAATTAAAAGAAAGGTTATAAAACTGATAAAGATATACAATCGGACAGGAGCCAAATAAGATAGTCTTTTGCCTGAAAGATACTCTTTGGTTAACGTGGAAGGTTTGAAAAGTAAGTTTCGTATAGTCTTCCAAAAAGCATTTTCGTAATGGGTTAAATCTTCAAAAAAATGAATAAATAAATGGTGAAATGTTTTTCTGGTATCGCTGTTTTCCTGGCCGCAATTTGGACAAAATTTTTGCTCCACGACATGTCTGCAATTCAGACAGGTTTTATCTTTTCTAATGGTATTTTTTGACATTGGTTGGTTTTACTAATTTAGTTTTGATTGGCTTGTATTATTTTTTTAAGACTTCTTTTAAGAAAAGTTGTAAATGTTCAAAAGCTCTTTTTGCAGCAACCGGATTGTAAGCAGCACCTTTTGTATTGTCGTTTCCTGCTTCAGGATTTGTAAAAGAGTGAACCGCATTGGCGTAATAAATCATTTGCCAATCGGCTTTTGAATCGCGAAATTCTTGTTGAAGAGCTGTTATTTCCTCTTGTGATACATAAGGATCATCGGCACCGTGGCAAATCAAAATTTTTGATGAAATTGGTGCTACTGGTCTTGTACCTTCCTTACCCAGTCCGCCGTGAAAAGAAACAATACCTTTTAGATTTAGTTGTCCGCGCACCGCTTCAAGGACCCCGCTACCACCAAAACAATATCCAATTGCGACAATATTATCAGTATCGGCACCGGATTTTATTAATTGTTGTAAAGCAAGGTTGATCCTGTTTTGATATTCAGTAAAGTTGGTTTTGTAATGACCGGCTATTTTTGATGCTTCAGTAGTATTTTTAGGATAGTTTCCTTCGCCATAGATATCAGCAATAAAAACATGATACCCTAGTTTCGATAAATTTTCTGCAATTCCTTTTGAAGCATTATCGATTCCGAGCCATGCCGGCAAAAGTAAAATTCCCGGATTGTTAGGGCTTTTTTTGGCTGATTTTATAAATAATCCGTTTAAGGTCTGATTTCCGTCGGCATATTTTACAGGTTTCAATTGAGCGCTTATAGTGCTAGAAAATAGAATGGTAGCAAAAAGAAGCATAGTGTGGTTTTTCATAAATTTACAATTTTTAACAAATATCAGAAATATTACGATACAAAAAAACCTCGAAAGATATTTCCTCCAAGGTTTGATTTTGAGATGCTAAAAGTTAAAAATTACTCTCCCGGATGATAAGTACGTTCGGCATTTTTTATAATATCTTCTTTGTAGAATAAAACGTCTTTAAACTTTCCCTTTTGGTACATTTCTGCCTGATCGGTAAAATGTTTAGAAGTTTCATCGCCGCTATTTCCTCCGGCTAATAATGATTTTGCTTTTATTTTAGGACCAAATTCAACGGCACAAACAAAACTATTACCATTGTAACCGTAACGTTTTTTTGAATTGTTTTGATAATTGCTTCTAAAAGCGGGCAAACTTCCCCAGGAAGAAGGACCAAATGCGATTGGTAAACTCGGTTTGGAGTCATCGTATTGTAGCACCAGATCTCCGCTTGTACGTTGAAAACGGTTGATTTCGCCCCAAGCAACCTGCCAAGTTCCCCATTTGGTTTTTAATTCTTTTAAAACCGATTGTAATTGCGGAATTAGTTGTGAAGTCGTTGCATTTTGGGCAAAACGTTTGGTGTTTTCGACCTGATCCGGTTCGCCTTCATCAATATAAGCTTTTTGGATAATTGGGTCTAATTTATAAGCCCATTCAACGGCGAGGGTAGTAGCAATAGAGTTTTCTTTGGCATAATAGTCCCAATTTTTTAATAAAGTGATGGGCTCAATTAAATCGGAGTATTCAGGATCAGTAGTTTTTATGTTTTTTTCGAAGACCGTGATCAAACTTGGAATCAGCACTTCAAAAATGGATAACTTAGTGTCGTAACCATCAGCGATTACTTTATCAAGCGTATAGTTGTTTCCTTTGCTAAAAATTCGAACCGCATTTACACCTCTGAAATTTTCCCCGTCGGGAGCCATATAAGGCAAATAATTTTCTTTTTTTGGACTATTTTCTGCTGCCGAAGTATAAGGTGTTGAATTGCAATTCTGAATCCAACCGTTTACAGGATTGTACAAATGAACGGTTTCGTTAACGTCATGCAAACCTTTCCATTGTGTAGCAGAAACAGATCCGTCTATCACTTTAGACCAATTAAGTGTTTTATCTCTAATCGGGATATAATTACCGTGCCAATAGGCAATATTTCCTTTGTTATCAGCATAAACGGTGTTGTTTGAGGTGTTGGCTTTTAGATCCATGGCTTTTTTGTACTCCTCAAAATTCTTTGATTTAGTTCTTACCCAGCTTTGAATTAAGCTGTTCATGGAACGGTTCATCGATTTCAAACTAATCCATTTTCCATCACGTTTGGCCATGATCGGGCCGTTATTGGTAAAATAGGTTTTGATTTTTTTAGCAATTAATTTCTCTTTTTCAGTGTAATTTATTGTGATTTCTTTCTCGATAACAGGAACTAACTTTTTATCAAATTCATAAAAAAGTTTTCCTTTTTTGTTGGTGATTTTTTCCGCGTACATATCAGCAACATCTACATTGGATGAGGTGTGCATCCACCCGCAATTTTCGTTGAAACCCTGATAGATAAAGAATTGCCCCCAGGTTACAGCACCATATGCATTCAATCCTTCTTCACTCGTGACTTGAACTTCGGGTCTGAAATAAAAGGTAGTGTGTGGATTAATATACAAAATCGAATTTCCGTCAGCTGTTTTAGACGGAGCAAAAGCAAAACCATTTGAACCGGTTTGTACATTTTTTTCTCTTTCTACGTAAGCTACCTTGTCATTGTTTCCGGAATAAAAGGCTTTAAGTTCTGCGGTCGAAAGATCCGCAGTGCTAATGGCACCAATGCTTCCGTCTGTCCATAAAAGCGGATACCAAGGTTCAAAATGCGTTAAAAGGGCAGGTTTGACCTCGGGATGTTTGTATAAATAAAAATTAATCGCGTCCGCATAGCTGTTCAAAAGTTTTTTAAGCCATACGGGAGCTTTTTTGTAGTCAGATTTGGCATCTTCAGCATCAATTAAAAGACGAATTTCTAAATCATTGTATAAAACCGATTCGCCTTTAATTTCTGCAAGACGACCTAGTTTTTCAATATAATTCATTTCGATTCGTTTGAAATCGTCTTCACATTGCGCATAAAGTAAACCAAAAACAGCATCAGCATCCGTCTTCCCGTAAATATGCGGAATGCCCCAATTGTCTCGGATAATGGTCACCTGCTGCGCCAATTTTTCCAATCGATTGGCTTCTTTTGTATTGATTTTTTGTGCAAAAGCAGTTAAGGTTGTGCAAGAAACCAAAACGATAAGTTTAATGTTTTTTAAATACTGTAACATGATTATTTGATGTTAAATTTTTGTCCTGCCGTATAAATTCCCATTTGTAAATTCTCAATTGAAATGAGATTGTTCTTTTTGGATTTTACAATCCCTTTTGGGTTTTTAATTACAATAACTTCGCTGTCTCCGGCCACTTCAATTTGGTTGTTTCTAACAATAATGGCGGTAGCTTCATCGATTCCAATTCCGGTTAAATTTGGAAATTCAACCATTGCCGAAAGCAATCTGTTGTAGCGGTTTCTTTTTAAAAAGTGCTGGTCAATAATGGCGGTTTTCAATAAACCTAAGCCTTCAGCCGTTTCTAAATTGTCGTGTCGGATGTTGTCAAAAGTACCGGAGTATTCTTTTTCCAGTTTTTGGTTTCCGGTTATCATTTTCTCAGACATTACTGCTGCTCCGGCGCTTGTTCCCGAAATGGTACTTCCGTTTTGGTAAGCCTTTTGTATGGCCGTTTTTATAGGAGTATTGTGTACAACTTTCATAAAGCGAACCTGATCACCACCACTTATAAAGATTAATTTTGCTTTTTGTACTGAATCTGCCAGTTTTTTATTTTGCGCGGTTTCGGTATTGAAATTCAACATCACAATTGGATTTTTCGTCAGCTTTACCATTTGATCTTTAAAAAACTGAAATGAACCGTCCGGCTCTTCGCTTGACATGGGTAAAACGACAATATAGTCTGTTGCTTTTAAATCTGCGACTTCCAGTACTTGTTTCATCAGTTCATCAGACCGGTCTCCGCCACCAATTATAAATAATTTCCCTTTTGGATTTTGGGCTTGTGCAACAGTGCTGGAAAAGCCCAGGATTGTGATGAAAATAAAAAGGACAAAAGAATAAGGCAAATAAAGTGGTTTTTTCATGGCAGTTATTTTTTGGTGGTTATTTGGTTGTTGAATGCGTTTCTATGAATTGTAACACGCTGCTATTGACTATAGAAAGAATGTCTTTTTCTTTGTTTAAATCGACTTTTGCAGACTGATCTCTTGGACTGTGGTAATCCGCATGGAAGCCGCTGAAAAAAGTCATTATCGGAATTCCTTTTGTTGTAAAAGAAGCGTAATCGCTCCCGGTATGTCCATTAGTTTCCCAAAGATCAAGTTCAAACGGATTTTGAAGGTTTTGATTGCCTGCAGCAGCGATTTTTCTTAAGTTTTCGTCTTCTTTTTGAGTGCCAATACTTAAAATGCGTTGTTTGGTATCTTCGGGAGCACTTCTTGAAATCATATCCATATTAACACAAAGAAGGATTTTCTGTTGGTTTAAATCTAAATGTTGAACAAAGTATTCACTTCCCAAAAGTCCCGTTTCTTCAGCAGTCCAGGAGGCAAAAACAATGTTGTATGGTGGTTTTATTTTAGATGCTGACCAGTTTTTTGCCAAAGCCAACATTCCTGATACACCCGAAGCATTATCGTCAGCACCATTGTAAATAGAATCATTTTTGATACCTAAATGATCGTAATGCGCTCCAATTATGATGGATTTAGAAGTATCTTTTCCCGGAATCATCCCGATTACATTGCGAACCGGAAAAGTTTCTGACTTCAAGTCAATTGAAAAATTACATTTTTTATTTTTTAATAAGGAAGAAGAAGTTTTTAATTGCTGCGCCGCTTTTTTTTCTGTTTCGGCTAATTGAATGGAGGTCCCGGCCAGAATTTTTTCGGTCGCTGGTGCAGATAGTCTAAAGATGGGAATAGAAAGGGAGGTGGGATTTTCTAAGGAATCGAAAGTGTAATTGTCTGTTGATTTGGGTTTAAAATTCCCGGTCACATCCAAAAAAATGACTGCTATAGCCCCTTGCTGTATGGCGTTTTGGATTTTGGTTTCTTCTAAATTATTTTCTTCGGGAAACCATTTTTTAAATTTTTTAAAGCCAACTGAAGCAGTGTCTTTGTAACCAGGATAGCCTTCTAGAATTAAAACAACTTTATCTTTTGCCGATATTTTTGTATAGTCATCATAGTTTTCTTTTGGAACACTTAATCCATAACCGGCAAATACAATTCCGGCTTCTTTTTTTGAAGATTTGTCGACAGGCGTTACTTTGTATTCTGATTTTGGAGAAAGTAAAATTGTGTTGTTATTTCCACTGTCTATAGCTAAAGAAACAGATTGGACCGTATGTCTTTTGATATTAAAGTCCTGAAAAAAAGTATTGTTTTTGGATGGAGACGAATTGTTGTAGGGAAGTAGTTGGTACAATTCCATCATGGATGCAATATAGTCTGCGGCTTTAAATCCGCCTTTACTGGTTGGTTCACGGCCTTCCATCCAGTCAGAAGCTAAAAAAGACAATGTTCCTGAAAAATCACTTTTTACAGGATTTGGAACACTGTTTTGCGAAAACAAAATTGATTTACAGAAGAATAGAACAACTAAAGAAAGTTTTTGTAATCGCATACTTTTTTATTTTAAGTTTATTATAAGCTTATATTTCGTTTAAAAGCACAACCTAATTCTACCATCGAATCTGTTTTTGCAATTCCCGGAATATTATCGACTTTCTCGTATAATATTTTGCGCATATGTTCGTGGTTTTTTGCTGTAATTTTGAGGTATAGTGTATAGGAACCGGTTACAAAATAACATTCTGTAATTTCGGGTATTTCTTTTAAAGCTTCGATAATTCTTTCAGAATCCGAATCTTTATTCAATGTTATTCCGGTAAAAGAAGCCCAATCGTAACCAATAAGTTTTTCGTTTAGGATTGGCTTGATGCCCGTAATAATCCCTTGTTCAAATAAACGATTAATGCGTTGGTGCACCATGGTATTTGAAATTTTAAGATTAGTAGCGATCGTAGAATAGGCAATTCTTCCGTCTTTTTCTAATTCCTTTATAATTTTCACATCAAATTCATCTAAAATATCCATGTAACTTTTTTACGTTTAGTTTATGTAAAGATAAAAATAAGTCTAATGTACCTGAGTAAATATTAAATTTTAAAATGACTTAATTACATGTTAAAATAAGTTATATTGGTTTTATTAAGCTTATTTTTAAGTTAAAAATAGCTATTTATTCGCAATAAATCAATAAATTTTATATTTTTGCATTAATAAAAGAAAATATCATGGGACATAAACTAGAATCACTTTCATCAAAATCTGAGGTTTTGATCGAAAAAGAGAACAAATACGGAGCTCATAATTACCACCCGCTTCCGGTAGTTTTGGAAAAAGGAGAAGGCGTATACGTTTGGGATGTGGACGGTAAAAAGTATTATGACTTTTTATCTGCTTATTCTGCCGTAAATCAAGGACACTGTCATCCAAAAATTGTTGGAGCCATGGTAAATCAGGCGCAAACGCTTACTTTGACGTCCCGTGCCTTTTACAACGACCAATTAGGAAATTATGAAGAATATGTAACCAATTATTTTGGTTTTGATAAAGTTTTACCAATGAATACGGGTGCGGAAGCAGTAGAAACTGCTCTTAAACTTTGTAGAAAATGGGCTTATGAGGTAAAAGGAATTCATGAGAATCTGGCTCAGATTATTGTTTGTGAGAACAATTTTCACGGAAGAACGACTACCATTATTTCTTTTTCGAATGATGAAGGAGCGCGTAAAAACTTCGGTCCTTTTACAGATGGATTTATAAAAATTGAATACGATAATTTAGCAGCTCTTGAAAAAGCGCTGGAATCATCAAAAAATATTGCTGGTTTTCTTGTGGAACCAATTCAAGGAGAAGCAGGAGTTTATGTTCCTTCTGAAGGTTATTTAGCAAAAGCAAAAGAACTTTGTGAGAAACATAATGTTTTGTTTATTGCTGATGAAGTTCAGACGGGAATTGCCCGTACAGGGAAATTATTGGCTGTTCACCACGAAAATGTGGAACCTGATATTTTAATTTTAGGAAAAGCAATTTCAGGTGGAGTTTATCCGGTTTCTGCGGTTTTGGCGAATAACGAAATCATGAATGTAATCAAACCGGGACAACACGGATCTACTTTTGGTGGAAATCCTGTTGCTGCGGCTGTTGCCATTGCGGCACTTGAAGTTGTTAAAGACGAAAAACTGGCTGAAAATGCAGAACGTTTAGGGATTCTTTTAAGAAAAGGATTAAATGAAATTGCAGAACGTAACGATTTAATCACCCTGGTTCGTGGAAAAGGATTATTGAATGCCATCGTAATCAACTGCGGAGAAGATTCAGATTTGGCTTGGGAAATCTGCCTGAAATTCAGAGACAATGGATTATTGGCCAAACCAACTCACGGTAATAAAATCAGATTAGCACCACCATTGGTTATGACTGAGGCTCAAATTGAGGAATGTCTTGAGATTATTGAGAAATCTTTGAATGAGTTTAGAAGTTAAAATTTCATTTTATTATTAGTTCATATAGAAACCATTCGTTACGACGAATGGTTTTTTTTTTGAGATCTATTTAAATGCATTATCTCGAAATGTTTCTTTGCCATTCATCAGAGTGAGCAAAATTTGTGTTTTACTGATGTCCTGCGGTGGTATATCGAAAAGGTTTTTATTAAGAACAATTAGATCTGCACGTTTGCCAACACGCAACGATCCGATGCGGTCTTCCATTCCTAAAATGTAAGCAGAATTAATAGTACTGGCTCGCAATGCTTGTTCAAGTGTAATTCTTTCGGATGCAGGAGGCATAATCGGTCGCTTGGGTGTGCCGCGTCCGCTGATCATCTCACGAGTTATCGCTACCTGAATTGCTTCCAATGGCTTGAAAGTACTGTAGTAACCTGCGGCTGGCCAGTCGGTGCCAAAAGCGACACGTCCTCCGGCGGCGGCCACAGAACCTATGCGCATAAATTCTGTACTGACTACTTGTTCTCCCAGACGATCAATAGCAACACCCAGGTTCGCGGCATCCGGCATAGCCCACTGTGCTGAAAATTGGGCGCTAACATCCAGTAATTTAAAGCGTTTGATATCGGAATCTGTCAGGTACATGATGTGGCTGGCCGTATGACGGGTCTTATTTTTTGGATAGCTGGCACGCGCAGCTGCAACGGCATCGAGATAAACACGTGCTGCTCGGTCGCCAAAAGCATGAGAAAACGTATTGATACCTGCCGCATGAGCACGGGTAACAACAGCTGTCATTATAGCTGCCGGAATAATCAGATCACCGCTTGTATTTGGTTTATCAGCATACGGTTTTAGCATAGCAGCAGTGTATTGCGCATCGCCGCCATCGACATTAATTTTTAAAGTGGTTGCAGAAACAAGTTCACTGTTAAAGCGACGACGAAGCTCTTTAATAATGGGTAACGGATCTTCTTTCGGGTTGTTGTAATAGTGAGCACCTACTACACGTACGGGTAGTGTACCAGCTTTTTCGAGCGATTGGTACATTGCAAAGCCGTCTTCTTCCTTCATGCCGATGATACCGGCATCGAACACAGCTGTGATGCCCGCTTTGGAAAATGCTTTCAGACTATTTTGCAACGTTGTCAACATCTCCTCAGGATTGGGAGGTGCAAGTGCCGCTAAAAGCTGGAACATAGCAGCCACTTCTATTACATATCCGGTAGGCTTTCCGGTTTTAGGGTCTCGCTCAAAACGGCTGACACCGGGAACCGGGTCGGGTGTTTGAGCTGTAATATTGGCTATTTCGAGAGCCTTAGAATTGACCCAAGCCGAGTGGCCATCAATGGCAACCAACATCACCGGACGGTCGGACACAATTTTATCGATATCTTCTTTCTTTGGTCCTGTGGCAGGGAAGGCTGTATAGCGCCAGCCAAATCCACGAACGACCACATCTTTTGGGTTTGCATTTGCATAGTTTTTCACTGCAGCCAGCATTGCTTTCGGATCATCAAATTGAAGATCAGCACCCAATGTAGTCCAAGATAACATTGGGTGTATATGTGACTCTACGAAACCCGGCAAAACCATTTTTCCGTTGAGTTCCACAACCTTTGTATTTGGCCCAACGAAGGGCTCGACACCTTCTGCGTTACCAACATATACAATGGTGTCGCCACGTACGGCAACGGCCTCTGCCCATTGCTGGCGCTCTTCTACAGTAAATATTTTACCACCACGGAGGACAATGTTTGCCGGAGCAATAGTGGATGAATGACTTTTCTTATTGAAAAACTGGAAGGTGAAGTATCCTCCCGCGATCAATAGCAACACAAGTACAAGACGGAGTAACATAGATTGTTTTAACATAATCGTACTCAGATTTAAAATGAGTTTCTAGTATAATTTAGTTTCACTCAAAGTTAAGATTATTGTGAATAAACCTCAACTTAATAGATAAAGTTTTTTATTTTTTTAAAATATAATATTCTGATGGTTAGATTTTTATAGATGTGCTGCGTAATTTTAGGCTTGCTAAACGTCATCGTAATGAATTGCAATGTAGATTCAGATTTGGCTTAGAAATGTCTTGAGATCATCGAGAAATCTTTGAATGAGTTTAGAAGTTAAAATTTCATTTTATTATTAGTTCATAAAAAAACCATTCGCCGCAACGAATGGTTTTTTAGTTAAAATGTAATTTAGTTACTGACTATAACCCGGATTTTGAGTAATTAGTTTATTAGCATCCATTTCTGTTATCGGAATGGGGAATACTAATTTATCAGCATCAAACGGAAGCAAAGACGAGCCATCACCTTTATCACTAACATCAATAGAACCTTTTGTTCTTTTGATATCGTGAATTGAAAAACCTTCCATTGCCAGTTCTAGTTGGCGTTCCAGTAAAATATCATTTAATGTCACTGCAGTTAAATTTTTGGCATTGGCTCTTGTTCTGAGAATGTTGATATCGTCAAGTGGTGTATTTCCGATGGCGGTTCCGGCCTGAAAATTGGCCTCAGCTCTTATTAAATACATTTCAGCCAGACGAATAATGCCAACATCGGCAAATTGATCGGTGTATTTTGAAGTTAGTAATTTTCCGTTTGAGGGATTTTCATAATTAAATTTTCCTCTGCCATCATTGGGATCGGTGAATTTAGCTAAGTAGGGATCTCTAATATAAAAATCACCGTTGCGACCTCCTCTGTCTTCAGAGGCATAAAAGGTAACAACGTCATTTTCACCGGTTTGTTTGGTGATTTGAATCGCAAATACATCTTCGGTTTTATCCGTATCGTGATTAAAGGCATCGGCATATTTAACAGATAACCCATGGCCACTGTTGGCAATGACATCATTTGCGGCATCTCTGGCTGCTGTATAATTGCTTTGTTGCAAATATACTCTAGCCAATAGTGCTTTTGCGGCGTATTTGTCGGCATAAAAATCATTTTCTGCGGGAAGATTGGTATAAGCGACATTTAAACCGTCAATAATAACTTTATAGACTTCATCTACCGTACTTCTTTCTTTAGAAAGGTCAACACTAAAATCATAAATTGCTTTTGGTCGTATGACCACCCCTAATTGTGTATTGCCTTTGCCACTTTCATAAGGTTTTGCAAAGAAACGAACCAGATCAAAATAAGCTAAAGATCTTAAAAAGTTAGCTTCACCAATCATAATGGCTTTTCTTTCAGGATCTTTTACTTTATCGATGTTGTCGATAACCGTATTGGTGGCATTAATAATTTGATAACATTTGACATAGGTTCTTTCAATGATAATATTATCGGCTAACATTGATTTGTTGTACATTTGACCTAATTCGCCATAAGTTCCCCTCCATCTCAAGTCAGTTGTAGCCGTTACACCGGTTACGCCAAGCAAATCCGCATAAAGTAAAATTCTTCCACCATAGGCCTCTTTGTTTGCAGCCAATGCGTAGGTTCCTATCAGTACATTTGTTACTCCGGCTTCGGTGCTTAAGGTAACGTTTGCATCTCCTTTTTGTTTAGGTTCGATATCGAGTTCATTTTCGCAACTTGCATAAAACAACGCGAAAACGATCAGTAGAATTAATTTATTTGATTTCATTTTGTAAGTTTTAAAAATTAATATTTACTCCTAAAGCCATTGTTCTTGCGGGAGGTGCTGAATAAAAATCTTCTCCGATTGGTCCATCGTCTCTTCTTGCTTCGGGATCAAATCCTTTATAATTGGTGAACGTAAGTAAATTTACACCTGTAAAATAGAGTCTCAGACTGCTCAGTCCGGTATCCTTTATGGCTTGTTTAGGCAGTGTATATCCTAATGTAAGGTTTCTTAAACGCACAAAATCTGATTTGTCTAAATAACGAGTTGATTTCTGTGTACCATTTTTCCCTCCAAATCTTGCTTGTGGTACATCCGTAACATCTCCGGGTTTTTGCCAGCGATTTAACTGATCTGCCGTTTGATTGTCATAAACAGCAGCAGCGGTAGATTGGTAAGAACCCGCATCGTTGTAAATACTGGCACCCCATTCTCCCTGAAAAGTAAAGGTAAAATCAAAACCTTTGTAGGTAATCGTATTGGTCATACCTGACATTAAAGTAGGGAACGGATTTCCGACAATCACTCTTGATGCTTGAGAATAGTCGCTTGTCAGCTCTTTATTGAGCGTACCATCAGGATTTACAGTGTTTTTGAAAAAAAGTGCATCTCCATTTTCTGAATTAACACCGGCATATTCAACTAAGTAAAAAGAGGAGATATTGGCACCGGCTCTGTTGATTGTATTGGCTGATACAATGTCAGTATTGTTATTCGGCAAAGATTTTACTTTTGATTGGTTGGTGGTCAGGTTAAAACTGGTGTTCCATGTAAAGTTTTCCTTTTCAATATTTTTGGTATTTAAAGTAAATTCAAAACCACTGCTTCTGATTGCTCCAATATTTTTATTGATAGAAGCTGCTCCCGAACTTATTGGAAGAGGAACTTCAAACAATAAACCATTAGTATCTTTTTGATAGTAGTCGGCCTCAAGGGTGATTCTGTCCCAAAAACGAGTTTCAAAGCCAAAATCAATTTGTGTAGATTTCTCCCAGGTCAGATTATCATTCCCCGTCTGATCGAAAGTTAAACCTGATTTTGCGTTATATGGATTTGTTTGGTATAACTGGCGTGAAGCAAAATTGCCTATTTCAGCATTTCCTAATTTCCCCCAGCTTCCTTTTAGTTTTAAGTAGGTTAAAACAGAATTGTCTTTAAGAAAGCTTTCCTGAGAAACAATCCAACCAGCAGAAAGGGCAGGGAAATAGCCAAATCGGTTGTTTTTCCCAAATCGAGAAGAGCCGTCACGACGAATACTTGCTTTAAAGAGGTATTTGTTATTAAACGCGTAGTTTAATCTTCCGAATTGAGAAACAAAAACATAATCCGTTTCGCTACCATGGCCTTCGTTTACTTCGGCACCACCATCTATGGTATTAAAATTATCATTTGGAAAATAAATACTGGTTACATCCTGATATCTTCTGTGGTACTTATTATACTCCATACCGACAACAGCATTAAAACTGTGTTTTTCTGCAACAGTTTTATCAAAAGTAAAGTAGTTACTCGAAATATAATTTTCGGTGTTTACGGAAGAGGCAAAAACGGCGCCGTCAGTAGCCATAAAAGGAGCATTTTTCCCTTCCCAATTATCTTCTGTTTGAGATAAAAGATCATAAGAGAAATCAGAATTGAATTTTAGAGAGGGTAAAAATTTATATTCTCCGTACACTTTTCCTGTTAATCTTCTCATGATGGTTTTCCAGAACGTATTGTCTTTGGCTAAAAGATAATTTGAATATTCGGTATTAGGATTGGCACTACCGTCTGCTAATCGGGCAGGTGAGATTGGAGCTTGCGCTACTGATTGTAACGGAGTTGTGAAGGAATTATCGTCCTGAACTCTGTTGATTAACGATCTGGAAAAGCTTAAGTTCATACCCACCGTAAAATTGTCAAAAACTTTATGCGATAAATTTGTTCTTGCTGTTATTCGTTTTAAATCATTACTGTCGATGATACCTACCGTATTGTTGTAAGCTCCTGAAATGAAATACTTTGTTTTCTGATCGCCTCCCGAAAGTGAAAAATCTGCATCAGTCGTGTGACCGGTCTGAAAAGCAATATCCTGCCAATCGGTGTATGTTTGTCCGTTTCTCCAGTCTGAACCTTGAGATAAATTTTCTAATTCTTCCTCCACAGATTGCAGATCGTTTGCATTTCGTCCTGCCTCCAGTAATAATTCTACATATTGTTTAGCATTTAACCATTTCTTTTTATGTGTGGGTTCGCTAACCCCTTGCGAAAGGTTGATACTGAAAGTTCCTTTTCCTTCTTTCCCTTTTTTGGTGGTAATAATTACAACTCCATTAGCACCACGAGCACCATATATTGCTGCAGACGAAGCATCTTTTAGGACATCAATAGACTCAATCTCATTGGTACTTAAAGTAAGCAGTGGGTTGGTTGGCGCACCATTGCTGGACTCATCATCGGTAATTAACGGAATACCGTCTAATACATACAAAGGTTGTGTTCCGGCACTGATACTCGCCGCTCCACGAACTCTGATGTTAATTCCTCCATCTACTTTACCATTTGTTTGCGTGATTTGTACACCGGCTAATTTACCTACCAATGCATTTTGTACGTTGGCAACGGGGACTTGCTGAATATCTTTTGCGGTAACTCTGGCGATATTATCGGTTGAATTTTTCTTAGATTGGGTTCCGTACCCTACAACTACAACAGCATCAAGTTCATTTGAGATCCCCTGAAGGGTTATTTTCATTGATTTTGATGCCGGAATTTCCAATGTTTTCATTCCTACATATGAAACAGTAAGCGTTTGTCCTTCTTTTGCACTGATTGTAAACTCTCCATCAAAACTAGTTTGGGCAACCACTTGGGTTCCTTTTAAAACTATGTTAGCTCCGGGAATCGGTAATCCTGCCTTGTCAAAAATCTGCCCGGTTATTTTTACTTCCTGGGCGATTGTTATTTGAATAAATAAAATCAATAGCAGTGTTGCAAACCTTTTAAAATTTAGATCATTTTTCATGTTTATTTTATCTAAGATTAGTTTTGTAAACGTCTTGATTTTATGTTAATTAATGATAATGCCTTTATAAGTGTATTGAATTGATTTATTATTGTTTTAGTTGCAATAGACCAACATTTGTACAGAAATGATTGGTTTTTGTTGAAATTACATCGTTTTATTAATGGACTTAATTGCGTTTTATGCAGATCAAAACGCAATTTAAAAACAGCCAAAAGAGGAAAAAACAAGGGAGTCTTTCTGAAGTATTTTATGAAAATTTTTGCAAAGAAACAGTTTGCTGTTTTTAACGAGAATTCGTTTTATTGACTAGTCTTAAAAAAAATGTATCGTTTATTTAGAACTAGTCACATGTAAAAATTGAACGAATTAGAGTTTAATAATGAATTTTAACATTTGCAAAAAACGTTCTCAAGTCAGGTATTTTCGGCATATTGCTTTTTGGAGTTTTTTTTATAGAGGAATAGAATAAATAAAATGTTGCACAATGATTTTAATTTTATTTATTTGTAATGGTTTTAAGTTTGATAATCAGTAAATTAAGTGCTTATGAGAAGTGTTATTACGATAGTTTTGTTGGCTACTTTCGCTTTAGCTAATGCGCAGCAAAAAATTACATTCGGATACGATACAGCCGGAAATCAGATAAGCAGGGTACTATGCTTAAGTGGCTGTACTGCTAAATCAGCGAATCAAACTAAAGAGATTGATGCTATAGTTGATGGGGATTTACAAAAATTCTTTCCCGAAGATGTGATTTCGTATTATCCGAATCCTGTCAAAGAAGAACTTTATCTTAAATGGGAATTAATAGATAATAATAAAGTTTCTTCGGTAGTCGTCTATGGATTAAATGGACAGACATTAGAAACTTTTTCGAGAACAGAGACCATAAATACGCTTACTATTTCTTTTCAGCAATATTTGACAGGTATTTATCTTGTTGTATTAAACTATACCGACGGAGACCAAAAAACAGTCAAAATTATTAAACAAAAAGACTAATTCTATGAAACAGATTTACTTATCCTTTTTTATTTTATTTACTCCGTTTGTTTTTTCTCAAAATTTCACGGATACAAAAGGTGAACTACAGATTTCGGCTTCAGGTACTGCAACTTATACTTTACCTGTTGCAACTCCTCCCAGTATAAAAGGGGTAGCACCAATAATAAATCTTAACTACAGTAGTGGTGTACGTGGAGGTATAGCGGGTCAGGGCTGGAGTATCAATAGTATTTCGACTATTAGCCGTATAGCAAGCCGTCGCGATATTGATGGTTTTGTTGATGGTGTTGATTTTGACGTTGATGATAAATTGTCATTAGACGGACAACGATTGCTTATAAAAACAGGGACTTATTGGGCAGCAGGATCAACATACGAGACGGAATATAAAAGCAATACTAAAATTGAATTAAAGATAGAAGGTACAATAACCTATTTTATTGTAACCGCTCCGGATGGTTCCAGAAGTTGGTACGGTTCTAAAGGATCGGGAAGTTTGCAAAATTCTGTTTCTGTAAATTCATGGTATATTGTACGATATGAAGATGTGAATGGTAATTTTATCGATTATAATTATAGCACTGTTGCCTACAATGGTACAAACCAATTGTATATTAACAATATTGTTTTCAGCGGAAACACTGTAGCAGGTATAGCTGCTCAGGATAAAATTAGTTTTTTTTATAAAGCAGCAACACGTATCGAAAGGGATTATTTAAAAGGAATCCCGGTTTACGCAACACAAATATTAGATAACATAAAAGTTTATGCAAACAATGTAGTTTTTAGGACTTATAAGCTTACACACATAGAGGATACCAGTTTAGGTTATCAGAGACTAAAAGAAATACAGGAGATAAATGCTCAGAATGAGTTGTCAAATCCGGTTATTTTTGACTATTGTTTAAGTCCTACTACACCTCAAAGGATAGAGAAAGAGTACACAAATAATTTATTGTTTAATGAAATAAGCCTTGCTGGTGATTTTGATGGTGATGGTAGATTAGATTTTGTAGCTAATGATCAGCTTTTTACAAATTTATTTAATGGTAATACCGGAAATTCCCCTTTGAATATTACAGGAATGTCACCACTATATAAGTCGGTAATTACTACTTTAAAGAATGGAAAGATGAATCAATATAATTCAATTCTAAACTTAAAGGATACATCGTTAAATAGTTTGATATTTGGTATATATAGTACTGTAAATAACACTTTTGGTTTAGATTATGAGAAAGTAATCTCTATTCCTAATGCAGGGGAATGCAACTCTAATTGTGTGCCAGATAGATGTGCTACTGGTGAATTTAAAAAATTTAAAAATGAATATGTTGAAGGAGATTTCAATGGGGATGGTATTTCTGAAGTTTTGATTTTAGGTTACAAAGAATTTAGAAACTATAATTCTGATGACCCTACTACTAGAGATTGTGTGATGGATGAAGAAATTGGAACTACACCAAACGTTTATCGTTTGTTAGATCTAAATCCAAATAGTTCAACAACTCCCAATACACCAGGATACGCACAATTTAGTTCGACACATTTTTCTAGAGATCAGAGAAGATATGTATTGGATTTTAATGGAGATGGAAAATCTGATATTTTGTTAGTTAAGAGTAATAAAACTTATAAAGTAGTTAGTTTTAAGAACTTGACGATTGCGCCGTGGGTTGAGGTTGAGTTACTTGGAGCTGGAACATTAGATCAATACTCTACAACAAAACAAATGTTATTTGGAGATTTTAATGGGGATGGAAAAACAGATATAATGCTTCCAACCAGTGAAGGTGCCGCAAATCAAACACAATGGAACATCTATTATAGCAATCCGAATCCTGCCGGAGGAGAATTTTTTGTAAAAGAAAGTCTTGATATTGTGGAATACTGGCCTGATACAGGAAGTTATTACAATACCCAAAGACATTATAGTACTTATTATGCAATGGACATTAATGCTGATGGCAAATCAGATTTGGTACGTGTGTGGAGAAAATATTATAAAGATGATTGGAGTATTAATAATCATGATACGCAATGGGAGGTTTCGAGTTTTATAAACAATATAGGTAAAGTTGGAGCTTCCGGTTTTGCATTAGGTTATAGTTCTACGGTATTTACCTCCAATTCTCCTGATATTCCAATTCCTGTGACATCAAATTACAGATATGATGGAGCGAATACGGATCTGGTTTTAGTGAGAGGTCATTATAATAAAATTGAATACTATCAATTCAATAAAAATGTAGATACAGAAAACAGATTAAAATCGGTGACAGAATCCAGCGGTAATATCAAACAAACAGTTGAATATCTGCCAATGGAAGCAGTTGGAGGGGGTCAGGGTGATATTTACACTGATTTTTATTCTTCCGCCAATGTAGTAACCTATCCTAATATTGAAATTATCAGGAATTCTGGAAGTTTTTTGGTGTCTAAATTAACGGCCACTATTAACGGTATTTCTAAATTTCAGGATTTTAGATACCGAGGATACGTGTCGAATTATAATTATGGAACCGTCGGTTTTACTAAAACTACACGAAGCAGCTGGTACTTGTCAGCTACTGATACCAAAATTTGGACAACAGTGTATAATGACGTAGCACTTAGAGGTGCAAATACGGTTACGTGGACCAGTACCAATCCGTCTACGGTTTTTGATGCCACTCCGAGTGGGTTATTAACCACGAAAACCAATGTTTTTTCAACGTATATCAATCCAACATCAAAGTTGTATAATGTATTGTTGAGTACACAAACAACACTTGATGCCTTGACGGGAGTTAAAAGTGAAAATACTTATACGTATGATGGTGTTGTAACATCACCAACCTATTATGGTTTAGAAACAAAAAGTGTGATTAAACAATATAGTGGCGCAACACTTCAAGGATCTGTTACAACAGATTCTCAATATGATAATAATCCAACAGGTGTGGAAAGTGCTTATTATGTTGGACGACCTAAAAAGGTAAATACATCTGCTAATAATGTTGCTTCAGGAGATACCCGTACCGCCGAAGAGGTCTATACTTATACGGGTGCTAACTTGACCAAAACGGAAAAGAAAGGGCATAATACCTATGCTATTGTTGAGGATATGACCTATGATGCATTAGGAAATTTATTGACTAAAACAGTTTCAGCCCCTACAGCTGTCCCGATGCCAATTGCCAGAACAATTAAGGACGAATATGACACTACCAAACGATTTGTGGTTAAAAAAACAGATCACCAAGGATTCGTAACCAATTTTACCTATAATACACTCGGTCAGGTTACCCAATCTACGGATTATATGGGAGTAGTTAGTAATTTTACCTATGACAGCTGGGGGAAATTGACCAATACCACGGTAACGAATTCTTCAACAACTCCAATTTCTACAACAATCGTATATGCGAAATTAGCAAATGGTGGATATACGTCCACTAGCACTAATAATCTGGAAGCCAAAACAGTTACCCAATATGATGTCTTAGGAAGAGTTGTAGTAAGCTCTACAAAAGGATTTACTGTAAATACGATGGTGTCTAAGCAAATTGTTTACGACGGATTGGGACGCAAGCAAAAAGAAAGCGAACCTTATTTTTCAGCACCTACTCTTTGGACGACTTATGAGTATGATTACTTAATGAGACCCACCAAAATAACGGCGCCTACAGGGAAAATACAAACTTTATCGTATTCTGTTTTAACGACTACCAGTAACGATGATGGTAAGATTACCACTGCTACTGTAGATGCATTAGGGAATAAAGTACAAAGTACAGATCCTGGAGGAACTATAAATTTTGCTTACTTTGCGAATGGACACATGAAAGAGTCTGATTATCTTGGTAATAAGGTGCAGATGAATATTGACGGTTGGGGTAATAAAATTTGGTTGTCTGATCCGAGTGCAGGAATCTATACCTATAGTTATGATGCTTTTGGTCAGTTAAAAACAGAGACCACGCCCAACGGAACAACTGCCTTTGTGTATGATGCAGCAGGTAGACCAACCGAAAAAACAATTGTAGGAACCAATACCAATAGTAAGACGACTTATGTTTATAATGCTTTAAATCAAATTACAAGTAATACTTTCGTAGACAATGCAGAGGTAAAAACAACTACAAATAGTTATGAGTATGATACTCTTAAAAGATTATTTAAGACGACAGAAACGACACCTTATGCTATTTTTGTAAAACAATTGTCATTTGATGTTCTAGGAAGAGTTGAAAAGGAAACCTCCACAGCTACTGCAGCCGGAAAAACCAGTGCTAAAACAGTAAAAAATACCTATCAAAACGGATTTCCGTGGCAAATTGTAGACGATAGTACGCAACAAGTATTGTGGCAATCGAATACATTGAATGAAAGAGGACAGCTTTTAACAGCTGCTTTAGGAAACGGAATAGTGATAACAAATGCTTATGATCAATATGGTTACGCTACTCAAATCAAACACGATAAAACAAGTCCTACGCTTGTAAATGACGTAACACTTAATACCGCTTTTGAAATTAAAAGAGGAAATTTAAACAGTCGTAGCAATAACTTGTTCAGCAGAAATGAAACTTTTAAATATGATGCCTTAGATCGTTTGACGGAATATACTAATGCATTAGGTATTCAGGAGACACAGGTTTATGATGACAAGGGAAGAATTACGCAAAATGCTGTAGGTACTTATGAATATGATACTGCTAAAACCTATCAAAACAAAGCCATAAGACCAACTCCGGAAGCTCTTGGTCATTATGGCAACAGAGAAGGTATTTTTAATGATAGTTTTGAAGACAGAACCGGTTGGGGAGTTGAAAGATTCCCTAATACAGCATTCTACAGTTATGACAATACTAAAGTAGCCCGTAGCGGGAAGAATTCTTTAAAATTAGCAAATACTGCAACTACAGAACAATATGTCTTTTCAGATAAGTGGGTTGATATTGATAATGCAGTTGCTACTCAATATACCTATTCAGCTTGGGTTTATAGCGACAATCCACAACCAGAATTGGTTTTAGTGATGAAAGACGGCTTAAATGTTCTTAGTTATAGTAGTGAAATAACAAGTACAAAAAATAGTTGGATACAAGTTGTAAAAACATTTTTAGTTCCTGCAAACGTAAAGAAGTTACGTCTACGTTTAGATAATAATGGATTAGGAAATGTTTGGTACGATGACGTTCAGATTCGTAAAACCAGTGATGCAGCGACTGCAACAAGAGCCTTAAATGTTACGTACAATACTTTTAAAAGCCCGGTACAAATAGAGGAGACAGGAGTAGATAAAATAAGTTTTACCTACAATGATGGTAATGACCGTAGCAGTATGTTTTACGGCGGTTTGCAAGCAGATAAACTGTTAAGAACGTATCGTAAACATTACTCAGCAGATGGTACTATGGAAGTAAAACAAAATATGGTCACAGGAGCCATTGAGTTTGTAACTTACATTGGAGGAGATGGCTATACAGCACCTATAGTTTTGAAAAGCGATGGAACAACACAAAATTATTTATATTTACACAGAGATTATCAAGGTACAATTGTAGCGGTAACCAATCAGACAGGAGTGTTAGTTGAAAAAAGACTGTTTGATGCCTGGGGTAATATTGTAAAAGTACAAGATGGTGCAGGCAATATTCTTGCAGGTTTAACCGTTCTGGATCGTGGCTATACAGGACACGAACATTTGCAAAGTGTAGGAATCATACACATGAATGGACGTTTGTACGATCCAAAATTGCACCGTTTTCTGCAACCTGATAATTATGTGCAAGAGCCTTATAATACTCAAAATTACAACAAGTATGGATATGTGTTAAACAATCCGCTTAAATACACGGATCTGAGTGGTGAATATGCCGAAATTGGATTTGGAGTTGTTGTTGCTATTGGTGCAGCTATCGCAGCGGTAACCTATACTTTGACCGCATTATTGGCAGACGTTCCTTTTAATGTAGGAGGATTAGCTAAAGCTACCTTTATTGGAGCAGCAAGCTCTGCCGTGACTTTTGGGATTGGTAGTGCGGCAGGTAATTTATTTAGCAATTTTTACTCGCAGGCCGCATTTCAGGCCGCTGCCCATGGTACTTTTCAGGGAGGTATGACAGCTATCTCTGGAGGTAAATTTTGGAGTGGTTTTGCAGCAGGAGCATTGAGTAGTATTGCGGCTAGTGCTTGGGGAGGAGGAGATACAATTTCCGACAATGGTAATTATACTATGACATTAACTAAACATACTGGAATTGGTTCAGGACTAGGTGATCTTGGTATGATTGCTTTCGGTACGGTTTCAGGAGGAGTAGGAGCAAAACTTAGTGGCGGTAATTTTTGGCAAGGGGCTGTAACTGGTTTGGTAGTTAGTGGATTGAATCATTATGTACATATGATTGAAGAAAGGCAAGATTTAGACGCTTTTGCAAAAGAGAAATTTGGAGATGACTACAAATCTAAATACGGTGTAAGAAATTTAAAATGGGGAAGTGAAATGAATAGACGAGGTATAATTACAAGTGATGGTCTTGCTAAATATGATCCAAATTTACAAATGATCTCCGTAGGGAATGATCAAGTAGGAGGCTTTAGTCTGAATGGAACCACATATATTTCAGATGGAGTTGCTAGTTATGGTTCTGAATTTTTAGAAGTAACCATAGGTCACGAATTTGTGCATGATTATCACAATAAAATCTTTAATGGTAATTACAACCATAATGCTTCCGAATATGCTGCATATAAGTACACAATAAATTACATGAAGGATAGTACTAGCTTAAAGCAAAATGTGCAAGCTTATACCAATCTTCAACGTAATTATGTTAGTGGTGGAAATAGATATAATAGGGTGCCCGGTCTTTTACCTTAAATAAAACATGTATGAAAAAGTTAGTTTATATAATTTGCATTTGTTTTTTGATAATGAGTCATAAACAAAACAACAATTTTGAAAATATTAATTTCTATTATTTAGGATATGAAAGTAAAACATATTTAAATAATTTTGTTTTGCTTCAATTTGAAATTGAAAATCTGACAAATGATACGATTTATTTATCTGAAAAGAATATTGACTTAAAGATTTTTAAAAACAAAAAAAAAATTAATGAAGATAATCTTCCAACATATTTACCATTTATTAGACCAATAAAAATTAAAGAATTTAAATGTGAGGAGAAAGAAAGATATGAAAAATCAATAGAAGAATTAAAACTTAAATTCGCAAACAAACTTTATGAGAAAAATTTTAGTACAAATACTATCTACAAAGATTCTAAAGATTTTATACTAGAAAATATAATTAGAGATTGTATTGTTTTAATGCCTAATGAATCTATTGACTATAATAAAGGTTTTTATTCTAAAAAATTCGATAAGAATTGTAAAGTATCTGTTAAATATTCAGAAAATAAGAGGTTTACTTATTTTGTAAATGATAGTGGGAAAAGAATTGATATTAACGATTAATAAGACTGTGGAGCGACCTTACAGGAGGTAATTTCTAGCAGGGCGCTGTTACAGGATTAGTTGTCAGTGGGTTGAATCATTTTGTGTGCAGAATTCTTGAACGAGGTATGATTGTCGATAGGCTTAAGGCTGCTGGTTATGATAATCCTCAAGTATCTGCAGATTATGAAGGGCTTAATTTGAATGAATTTGCAGCGAATGTTTTCCCTGATTTGATGACAGATGCTCATAACCCTAGATTTTAGAAGAGAGAGATTATTGATGTTGATATCACAACTCTTGGATTAAGTTTAGGCTCTGAGTCAAATGGGAACCATGCTTTTGGAGGTAAAGCATTAATAGCAAAAATGGCTTTTTCGAGTTACTAAAAATTAGCAAGTACGGTGGGTTATGAGTTAGTTCATATTGCAAATTATTATACTTGGTTTAGAAAAGGAGGAGAAGACTATCTCAATGTAGTAGATGAATTTCAATTCTATGATTGGGAAGCGAGAAATGGGGTACTTATAATCCAATTAACGATGATAGTTATAGAATGCAGGCTAGGCTTTTATTTAAATTAGTAAACAATTTTAAATGAAAAAGATGAAATATTTATTTATGCTCAGTTTGTTTTTTCAGAATATATCAGGCCAAAATATAGTAAGTGATAATGGTAAAAAAATAGTATTTTAGATTCTAAACTAGAGGATGGGCAATTTGTTAATGTTGAAATTAAAAATGATAGTAGATTAAATTATTGTTTCGTGATCGATACTTCGTTTTATACTCAAAACAGATTGTCGTATGATGGTAATTTTGATAATTTTTCAATTTATCTGTATAAAAATAATGCAAAAAAAACCGGTATCAAAGGAAGTAATTGATCATAGGAAGGTCAATGATTATATTCTTGACAAAAGAAAAAGAATAGTGATTGAAAGGAAGAATGATACACTTGTAGTTGATGAGTATTTGATTTATAAAAGTTTATATAAGAATGATTCTTCCTTACTCTAAGTGTTATTAGAGTTAAATCTGGAAAGTCTATATACTTAAGAATCTCTTTTTAATCCTGTCATCAAATATTTGAATCAAGGCGTGAATCAGTATTGTAATATAGATAATACAAAAAAGTATAGAGTAGGAATAGAATATATAATTAAGTAGGAATATATAGACAAATACATTCGTAAGGAAGAAAATAATTCTTTTTAAAATGAAGGGTATAAGTTTTTTACAGGTAGCTTGGTTTCAAAGATGTGACCTTAAATTCGAAAGTAAGTTTAATAAAAAAAACCATTCGTCGCAACGAATGGTTTCCTTTAGTTAAAAGTAATTTAGTTACTGACCATAACCTGGATTCTGAGTAATAAGCTTATTAGCATCCATTTCTGCTATTGGAATAGGGAATACTAGCTCGTTTGCATTATAAGTTAATAATCTCGGTTCTCCTTTACTGTTTTGGCTGGCAATTGATTGTTTTGTTCTTTTAATATCGTGAATTAAAAATCCTTCCATTGCCAATTCTAGTTGGCGTTCGAGTAGAATATCATCTAAAGTTACTGTTGTTAAATTTTCTGCATTGGCTCTTGTTCGGATAATGTTGATATCGTCAAGAGGTGTATTTCCGATTGCTGTTCCCGCCTGAAAATTGGCTTCGGCTCTTATTAAATACATTTCAGCCAGACGAATAATACCAACATCGGCAAATTGATCGGTGTACTTTGAAGTTAGTATTCTTCCGTTTGCCGGATTTTCGTAATTAAAGTGTGCTCTATCATCATTAGGATCTGTGAATTTATCTAAATATGGGTCTCTAATAGAAAAATCACCACCGCGCCCTCCTTTATCTTCAGAGGCATAAAAGGTAACAACATCATTTACGCCAGTTTGTTTGGTGATTTGTATAGCAAATATGTCTTCAGTTTTATCGGTGTCATGATTAAAGGCGTCTGCATATTTAACAGATAGGCCATGACCACTATTCTCAATAACATCATGTGCGGCATCTCTAGCTGCCGGATAATTACCTTGCTGTAAGTACACTCTGGCCAATAGTGCTTTTGCGGAATACTTGTCGGCATAAAAATCGTTTTCTTCGGGAAGATTAGTATAGGCGAGATTTAAACCATCAATGATAACTTTATAGACTTCATCAACAGTGCTTCTTTCCTTAGAGAGGTCAACATTGAAATCATAAATAGCTTTTGGTCGTATAACCACCCCTAATTGTGTATTGGCTTTGCCACTTTCGTAGGGTTTTGCAAAGAAACGAACCAGGTCAAAATACGCCAAAGATCTTAAAAAATTAGCTTCACCAATCATAGTGGCTCTTCTGTCGGGATCTTTTACTTTGTCGATGTTTTCGATAACCGTATTGGAAGCATTTATGATTTGATAATATCGGGCATAGGTTCCCTGAATAATTACATTATTGGCTAACATTAATTTGTTATACATCTGACTTAATTCCCCAAAAGTTCCTCTCCATCTGAAGTCCGTGGTAGCTGTGATACCAGTTACACCAAGTAAGTCACCATAAAGTAAAACTCTTCCACCATAAGCATTTCCGTTTGCGGCTAGTGCATAGGTTCCAGTCAGCACATTTGTTACTCCGGCCTCAGTGCTTAGGGTAAGAGTAGCATCTTCCCTTTGTTTAGGCTCGATTTCAAGATCATTTTCACAACTTGCAAAAAACAATGTGAAAGCTATAAGTATAATTAATTTATTTGATTTCATTTTGTAAGTTTTAAAAATTAATATTTACTCCTAAAGCCATAGTTCTTGCAGGAGGTGCTGAATAAAAGTCTTCTCCGATTCCCCCATCATCTCTTCTTGCTTCGGGATCAAATCCTTTGTAGTTCGTAAAAGTTAGCAAATTTACAGCTGTAAAATACAATCTCAGACTGCTCATTCCGGTATCCTTGATGGCTTGTTTAGGAAGTGTATACCCTAATGTAAGATTTCTTAAACGTACAAAATCTGATTTGTCTAAATAACGGGTTGATTCCTGTGTACCATTTTGTTTTTGAAATCTAGCCTGAGGTACATCCGTAATATCTCCGGGGTTTTGCCAACGATTTAACTGATCTGCTGTCTGATTATCATAATAATCGGCAGCTGTAGATTGATAAATACCCGCAGTGTTATAAATACTGGCTCCCCATTCTCCTTGAAAAGTAAAGGTAAAATCAAAACCTTTATAGATAATCGTATTGGTCATACCTGACATTAAAGTAGGGAAAGGATTCCCGACAATAACTCTCCTTGCTTGAGAATAGTCGCTTGTTAAATCTTTATTGAGCGTACCATCAGGATTTAGAGTGTTTTTGAAAAAAAGAGCATCTCCATTTTCTGAATTAACACCTGCATATTCCACTAGGAAAAAAGAAGAAATATATTCTCCAACTCTGTTAATAGTATAGGAGCCAACAGCAATAACATCGGCATTGTTATTAGGTAATGATCTTATTTTTGACTGGTTAGTTGTTAAATTAAAACTGGTATTCCATTTAAATTTTTCGTTATCAAAGTTTTTGGTATTCAGTGTAAATTCAAAACCATTACTTCTGATCTGCCCAATATTTTTGTTAACAGAAGCTGCTCCCGAACTTATCGGAAGTGGCGCTTCAAATAATAAACCATCAGTATCTTTTTGATAGTAGTCTACCTCAATTGTAATCCTGTCCAGGAAACCTGCTTCAAAGCCAAAATCAATTTGGGTAGATTTTTCCCAGGTCAGATTATCATTACCCGCCTGATCAAAAGTTAAACCTGATTTTAAGTTATAAGGATTTGGTCGGTACAATTGGCGTGAAGCAAAATTGCCTATTTCAGCATTTCCTAATTTCCCCCAGCTTCCTTTTACTTTTAAGTAGGTTAAAACGGAATTGTCTTTCAGGAAACTTTCGTTAGAAATAATCCAACCCGCTGAAAGAGCCGGGAAATAGCCAAATCGGTTGTTTTTTCCAAATCGGGAAGAACCGTCACGACGAATACTAGCTTTAAAAAGGTATTTATTATCAAATGCATAATTTAATCTTCCGAATTGAGAAACAAAAACATAATCCGTTTCACTACCATGGCCTTCATTTACTTCGGCACCTCCATCGATGGTATTAAAATCATCATTTGGGAAATAAATACTGTTTACATCCTGATATCTTCTGTGGTAATTATTATACTCCATACCGATAACAGCATTAAAACTGTGTTTTTCCGCGAAAGTTTTATCAAAAGTAAAGTAGTTACTCGAAATGTAATTTTCGGTGTTTACAGAAGAGGCAAAAACGGCTCCATCAGTAGCCATGAAAGGTGCATTTTTTCCTTGCCAGTAATCTTCCGTTTGAGATAAAAGATCATAAGAGAA
This sequence comes from Flavobacterium sp. ABG, assembly GCF_001027725.1. NCBI lineage: Bacteria > Pseudomonadati > Bacteroidota > Flavobacteriia > Flavobacteriales > Flavobacteriaceae > Flavobacterium > Flavobacterium sp. ABG. Next base: position 243,381 of record NZ_LEKS01000002.1, on the reverse strand, counting down.
ATCAGAATTAAATTTTAAAGACGGTAAAAATTTATATTCTGCAAAAACTTTTCCGGTTAGTCTTCTCACAATGGTTTTCCAAAACGTATTGTCTTTGGCTAAAAGATAATTTGAATACTCTGTATTTGGATTGGCACTACCGTCTTCGAGTCGAGCAGGAGAGATAGGAGACTGTGCTACTGATTGTAATGGACTTGAAAAGGAATTATCGTCCTGAACTCTGTTGATTAACGATCTTGAGAAGCTTAAGTTCATACCTACGGTAAAATTGTCGAAAACTTTATGGGATAGATTTACTCTTGATGTTAATCTTTCTAAATCATTACTGTCAATGATCCCCACCGTATTATTGTAAGCCCCTGAAATGAAATATCTTGTTTTCTGATCGCCTCCCGAAAGTGAAAAATCTGCATCAGTAGTATAGCCGGTCTGAAAAGCAATATCCTGCCAATCGGTGTTTACTGCACCATTTCTCCAGTCTGTACCCTGAGATAAAAATTCTAATTCTTCTTCTACAGATTCCAGATCTTGCGCATTTCGTCCTGCTTCCTGTAGTAATTCTACATATTGTTTAGAATTCAGCCATTTTCTTTTATGTGTGGGTTCACTAACCCCTTGCGAAAGGTTGATACTGAAAGTTCCCTTTCCTTCTTTCCCCTTTTTGGTGGTAATAATTACAACTCCATTGGCGCCACGAGCTCCATAGATAGCCGCAGACGAAGCATCTTTTAAAACATCTATAGACTCGATTTCATTGGTGCTCAAAGTAAGCAACGGGTTCGTTGGTGCACCATTGCTGGACTCATCATCGGTAATTAACGGAATACCGTCTAATACATACAAAGGTTGTGTTCCGGCACTGATACTGGCCGCTCCACGAACTCTGATGTTAATTCCTCCATCGATTTTACCGTTTGTTTGCGTGATCTGTACACCGGCTAATTTACCTACCAATGCATTTTGTACGTTGGCGACAGGTACCTGCTGGATATCTTTTGCGGTAACTCTGGCAATATTATCTGTTAAATTCTTCTTAGATTGGGTTCCGTATCCTACAACTACAACTGCTTCAAGTTCATTTGAGGCATCCTGAAGGGTTATTTTCATTGATTTTGATGCTTCAATTTCCAACGTTTTCATTCCTACATAAGAAATGATAAGAGTTTGTCCTTCTTTTGCATTGATTGTAAATTCTCCATCAAAACCAGTTTGGGTAACCACTTTGGTTCCTTTTAAAACTACGTTTGCTCCGGGAATCGGTAATCCTGCTTTGTCAAAAATGTGTCCATTTATCTTAACTTCCTGAGCGAGTGCTACTTGAATGAATAATGCAAATAACAGTGTCGCTAACCTTTTAAAACTTAAATCAATTCTCATGTGGTATTTTATTAAGATTAGTTATCTCAAATATCTTAAATATATGTTAATTAATAGCAATGTTTTATCAATAAAAATAACAAATAATCTAATTATTGTTTCATTTATAACATTTGAATTGAAATAGTTGTTTTTTGATAAAATAAAGTAGTTTTATCAATTGATAATTGAATTATTTTCTTTTTAACTAAAAGATTAGTTTTTGTTTTGTTTTTAATCAATAAATGTAAAATATTATAGATTGTAATTGAAATTTAAAAGGCGATTGTTTAACACAACCGCCTTTTGTTTATAATTGTTTAAAATATCAAAAAAAACAATTATTTTTTTAGTGCTGCACCACCGGGCATCAGCTCTGTTTTTAGTTTGAATTTGCTGTATTCGACAACTCCTGTCCGGTCAGCCCATTCAAAATAAGCTGCCGAAAGTTGGTTTACAATTCCCGCATTTTGTTGGGCAACATTGGTCGTCTCACCTCTGTCGGTTTCTATATTGTAAAGTTCCCATTCGTAAGACGGATAGGTAGAAACCAGTTTCCATTTGCCGTCTCTTACGGCTCTGTTTCCTGCTCTTTCCCAGAACAATGGTGTGCCTCTATCGACCTGCGAAACATTATTAAATAAAACAGGTAACAAACTACTCCCAACCAAAGGATTTGTCGTCACACCATTATATGCTTTGGGATATTCAATTTCGGCCAGTTCATAAAAAGTAGGAGCGAGGTCAATAATGTGTCCTGTTCCTTTATCGATTCTTCCGGCTTTTATTTTTGAAGGATACCAGGCAATAAAAGGGGAACTAAATCCACCTTCGTGCATGTTGTTTTTATATTGTTGTAATGGAGTATTGGATAAATAGGCCCAGTTTTGTTCCTGATAATCAAAAGAACCCGAAGTTCCAATTGGTCCATCGTTTCGGACTAAACCTCGTCCTAAAGGATTGTAGGTATTGAAACCGCCTTGGGCTCCATTATCAGAAATGAAAATAATCAAAGTGTTTTTGTCTTTTTTCAACGCTTTAATCTTTTCCAGAACTTTGCCCACATTCTGATCCATATTGTCTACCATTGCAGCATATACTTCCATTTTGGCTTTCCAGAATTGTTTTTCGTCGTAAGTTAGTTTGTTCCATTCCGGAACTTCGGGATCTCTTGGTGCTACGGTCTGATCTGCGGGTAAAATACCGTTTTCTTTTAGTTTTTGAATTCTTCGGTCTCTTAATACATCCCAGCCTTCATCAAATTTGCCTCTGTATTTGGCAATATCAACGGGTTTTGCCTGCAAGGGCCAGTGTGGAGCCGTAAACGCCAGATACAAAAAGAAAGGTTTGTTTTCTTTGTTTTGTTCGTCCAAGAAAGTAACCGCATTATTCCCAATCTCATCCGTAAAATAATAAGAATCATCTTTTGGATGTAATTCTTCGTTATTTCGAAGCAATTTCACCGGATAAGGTTTTTTTCCGAAAGGCAGCGGCTTGGTGTCAAAGTAACTGGCAGCACCTTTTAAGATACCGTAAAATTTATCAAATCCTCTTTGGTTGGGCCATTGTGCCTGATCTTCAGAACCGACATGCCATTTTCCGGATAAGAGGGTACTGTAACCTCCGGAACGAAAAACCTCTCCAAGCGTGAGAGATTCTTTGTTTAAATACCCTTGATAGGCGGGCAATCCTAAATTCACATCAAAAAAACCTACCCCCGCTTTGTGCTGGTATTGTCCTGTTAATAACGAAGCTCTGGTTGGCGCACAAATCGAGTTGTTGTAAAATTCACGCAGTCTTGTTCCTTCTTTTGCCAGTTTATCAAGATTTGGCGTTTTTATTTCCGAACCATAATTTCCCAGGTCAGAATACCCCATATCATCGACCATGATCAGGATTATATTGGGTTTTGAAGCTGCTGTTTTACTTTGCGCCTGAACTAAAACTACCGATAGAAACAGTAGTGGTAGTAGGGTTGCTATTTTTTTCATGCTGTTTTTGTTTAAAATTGGAATCTAAATTTACTTATTGAAAAGCAAAAATGCAATTAGGAGTGTAATGATAATATTGAATAACTGTGCTATCAGAAAAGCGTACAGCGGTTTTTTACTGGTATTGCTTAATAAATCTTTGAAATTGGTTTCCAGACCAATACTGGTAAAAGCCAAAGCAAACCAAATCCCTTGTAGGTTTTTCAAACTGTCTTTTACCTCGTTTCGAATTTCCGGAGCAATCAGGAAGGAAAAAAGGAGGGAGGCACCAATAAAACCAATTACGAATTTTGGGAAACGTTGCCAAATTACGCCTAAAGTTGGTTTAGAAACTTCGGTTGCAGATAGTGTGTTGTCGTTATACGTCCAATAAACTGAAATGGCAAAAGCTGCTAATCCTAACAATACATTTTGCGAAAACTTTACAATAGTACTGATTTTTAAAGCGGTTTCGCCAACCAATGTACCGGAAGCGGCAACAGCTCCCGAAGTATCAATGCTTCCGCCTAACCAAGCTCCGGTTACTTCTTCCGGAAAGTCGAAATATTTGGCAATAATCGGCATAAAAATCATCATTGGTACGGCCGTTACCAGTACAATCGAGATGACATAGGACAGTTTTTTGGCATCTCCTTTTATAGCACCCGAAGTCGCAATGGCAGCAGAAACGCCACAAATAGAAACCGCACTCGAAATCATCAGGGCAAGTTCGTCATCTATTTTTAGTTTTTTGCAAAGCCAAAAAGCAAAGTACCAAACCGACAATACCACCAGTAATGCCTGAAATAATCCTAATGATCCCGCTTTAAGAATATCGGAAAAAATAACACTGGTACCCAATAAAACCAAACCTATTTTCACAAAGACTTCTGTCGAAAGTGCGGCACGAAACCAGTCCGGAAGTTTGAAGAAATTACCAATAGACAAACCGAGAATCAGACTAAAAATAACGGCTTCTAAATTGAATCCTTTCAAAACAGAATTTCCGGCAATAATTAAAGCAATAAAGGTCAGTAAATACACTAAAGGAAAAACAATTAAGAAGTTTTTGACCGATTTCCCAACGAGAAAAACACCTATGGTCCCTATAGAAATGAAATATAAAAACTGTAATAGAAGAATTTGAAGATTGCCGAAATCAAAAACATCGTTTTGTAAATCGGTTAGATTTGACCATTTGAAAACGGGCACCGAAGGAAGGAAAATAAATAGAGAGATCCCAATTATTAAAAATCCTAAAATGACGACGGTCCAGTCTTCGTGAATTGTGAATTGTTTTGTTTTAACTGACATGTAAAGATTTTATTTGAAAAATGAAAACCAATAATAGGAGATGAGGTCGCTATAATGGTTTTCATTGAATACGGTTTAAACGGCTGTTCTAATTGAAATTGGGTTAGTTTAAATTGTTTGCCAAAGCCAAATCAACTTCCTTTTTTAAATCAGCAGAGCCTTCTTTTTTAAAGGTTATTTTCCCGTTTTTGTATAAGATCAGAGTAGGGAAAACTTGTATTGTTTTTAAATCAGCAATTACCTTCGGGCTGTCTTCGAGTTCAATTTCTACAATTTTTAAATTTTCGCCATATTGGGCTTTCAGAGTTTCCAGAACCGGTTTGACTTTTTTGCAGGCACCGCAATATTTGGATCCGATATCAACTAAAACGGTCGTGTTTTCTGCGATGATTTTTTTGTATTCGGCTAGAGATAATTTGCTTTTTGAACTAGTATAAAAAGGTTTTCCGGTACCAATCCAACTGGCAATTCCACCTTCTAAACTATAGACTTCCTTAAAACCATTTTTTAGTAATTCGTCTGCAAGAGCCACACTTCTTCCGGCTCCGATGGAATAAATGAATACCGGTTTTGATGGATCTAGGTGGGCCACATATTTGGCGTAATTTTCGGATTGAAGGTTCAAGTTGACGGCACCTTCGATATGATTTAAAGCAAATTCTTCCGGGCCTCTCGCATCGATTAGCTGTGGATTTTTTTGACTTTTAATTTTAGAATAAAAAGAGGCTAACGGAACGATTGTCTGACTCCGATTCTGAGAAAAACCAGCAATTGTAATTAGAAATACAATTGCTGTTATACGGCGTTTTATTGTTTTATTTTTCATGGTCTTTTTTTAAGATTCAACATGCTCATAATAAGCAGGACCGGCTGGTGCTGGGACATTAGAAGGAATATTGACATTACTGTAGTTATTCACTTTTTGTGCAAGGGGAGCAGCAAAAACGCCATCGGCCAAAGCACTTCCTTCTTTTTTAGATTTGAAAATCGGCCAAAGAAACTGGGCGTACCATTCTTCTTGTTTGTACGATTTCATTCCGTAAGACTTCGGAAATTTTCGGGTAATCAAACCTGTTCCGAAGATGATGTCCCAAAGAAAAAACATATTGCCAAAGTTGCCTTTAAAATGACCAACACCATCGCCACTTGTGTCAGCATGATGCGCATGATGTGTGGCGGGAGTCGAAATAAAACGTTCTAAAACCCAGGCAATCGGATGCAATATTCTGTATTTGTAAAAAGGTTTATCCCAGGCAATACTGGAATGGGCACCCAATGTGATAAAACTTTTTATAACCGTAACAAACAAAGCCGGCAATCCTAAACCTAAAAACGTTAAGGTCGCGGTTAGATAGATCTGTGAAAAGAAAACGGTATAAATAAAATTCTGTCTTGATGCCATCGCCATTCCCATGTAGGGAGCTGAATGGTGTGTTCTGTGAAAACGCCATAAAAACGGTACTTGATGATGTAAACGATGGTACCAGTATTGCGTTAAATCATCGGCTACGGCAATCAGGAAAAAGCCACCCCAAAACGGAACCCAGGAAAGCGTGTTTGCTAAATTGGGAATTAGAAAAGGCAAAGCGGTTAAACTGAAAAACGCAATTACAGGAGGTAATAGCAGTTTTGGAGCTAAAAAACAAATGATGTCTACTTTGCGTTCTTGTCCTGTCCATTGATCGTCATAAAGACCCGCAGCGAATTCGATAACGCCCAGAATAAGCATGAAAACGATTAAACCCCAACTGCGGATGTTGGCAAAGACCGGCTTTGCAAATTCTAAAAATGAGGGAAGCGTAAGATGTGACTCCGCTATCAGCCCATTATTGAATTTGAAATATAAATAAATGGCCAATACGGGCAAGCTGTATATAAAAAGACTGATTCCAAAGTCTCTTGCTAAGTTTTTTTGTGGATTGTGAATTACTCCCATGATTTTTTATTTTAAAAGTTGATTTACTAATGCTAAACCTCCAGCCAAAATGACTAGTGGTACTAAAAATACAATCGCCCCAACGACAATCTTTTTTCCAATAATTTCATAGTCTACTCTTTTCATACTGATTTAATTTTAAATGATTCAAATAGAATCAGGTCTTTTAGGTTTGCCAAAAAGACCTGAATTTTAGTTGTAATGAATTAATGTGATCCTCCTGCGGGTTGGGTGGCTTTCTTAATAAGTTCTTGAATATTTTTGTCTTTATCCGGTCCTGAATTGTGGATTCTTCTGCTGAAAACATCCTGCCAGTCAATTAGCGGATAGACATTATTTTCTTTTGCCTGCTCATCAAACAGTTTTTTAAGTTCGGCTAATTTTTCAGGGTATTTTTTAGCAAGATTGACACGCTCATTAAAATCTTCGTTTAAGTTGTACAATTCCCAAACATCGGTATCAAAATTGCTTTTTACAGGAGGTTCATTTTTGCCTAAGCTATTTTTTAAGGCAAAAGAATCAGGAAGATGAGCAGCGGCAGCTTTCCAACCGTCTTTGTAAATGGCTCTGTTTCCAAAAATATAGTAGTACTGTACTTTGTGTAAGGATTCTGCTTTCGGATCATTTAAAGAAGCGTATAAAGAAGAACCTTGTATTTTATCCTGCTTGATTTCTTTGATATATTCCGGAGCTTTAATACCAACAATATCTAATGTAGTCGGAAGTATATCGGTTACATGGCTGTATTGATTTCTGATTCCGCCTTTGTCTTTAATTCCTTTTGGATAGAAGATAATCAACGGATTACGGGTTCCTCCTTCGGATTGTGCATCTTGTTTCCAGTTTTTAAAAGGCACGTTTGTTGCCTGTGCCCAGCCTAACGGATAGTTGGTATTGAGCCCTTTTGCCGTACCAATTTCCCCGATATGATCTAAGTTGGCCTGAAGATTTTTTTCGTCAGAAACACCCTGAGAAAATAGATTTTGATTGATGGTTCCTTGTAAAGTCCCTTCTTTACTGGCTCCGTTATCTCCAATGGAAACAATAATCAACGTGTTGTCCAATTGATTGGTTTCTTTCAGGTGATTTACAACTCTTCCGATTTCGTGATCGGTGTACGTAAGATATCCGGCATAAACTTCCATGAATCGGGCGTATACTTTCTTTTCGTTTGGATTTAGTTTTTTCCAATCTGTAATAAGCGGATTGCGTTCCGGAAGTACAGCATTGGCAGGAACTACTCCTAATTTCTTCTGATTGGCTAATACTTTTTCGCGATAAGCATCCCAGCCTTCATCAAATTTACCTTTGTATTGATCGGTCCAAGATTCTGCAACCTGATGAGGTGCGTGAACGGCTCCGGGCGCATAGTACAAGAAAAATGGTTTTCCCGGAGCTGCTTTTTGTTGTTTGGTAATATAGCTGATCGCTTTGTCTGTGATCTGATCTGTTAAATGTCTTCCGTCCGGAGTTACGTGTGCCTGATCTTCTACCAAATCCGGTTTATATTGATCGGTTTGGGAACCTAAGAAACCAAAAAAGTGATCAAATCCTTTACCGGTTGGCCATCTGTCAAACGGACCGGCATCTGTAGCCTCTTCGTCAGGAGTAACACCATATTTACCAACGGCAAAAGTATTGTAGCCGTTATCGTGTAAAATTTCGGCAATTGTTCCTTTGTCAGCAGGAATTCTTCCGTCCCAACCAGGGAAACCGGCAGACAAAACGGTGTGTGAAAATCCGCTAACATGTACTCTTCCTGAATTTCTTCCGGTTAATAAAGCGGCACGTGTCGGAGCACAAATTGCGGTGGTGTGAAAATTGGTGTATCGCAGACCATTGTTGGCCAGATTATCAAAAGTTGGCGTTTGTATTAGACCTCCAAAAGCACTTGCAGCTCCAAATCCAACGTCATCAAGTAAGATCCATACCACGTTTGGTGCTCCTTTTGGTGCCGTTACAGGTTCCGGCCAGTATTCTTTGGAGTCGGCTAAAGTTTTTCCGATAGTTCCTTTAAATTCGGTGTCAGGATTTAATTGTGCAAATCCGAATTGTGCGGCTAGTAACGCCGTAATCAAAAGTCCTTTTTGCGGACTTTTGATTGTACTGTTGTTTTTAACTTTTTTCATTGGTGTTGTTTATTTAGGTTAATTAATATCCTGTGTTTTGTGGTAATCCAACTGGGTCGATACTTCTTTCGCTTTGTGGAATTGGGTATAAATTGTTTCTCTCAGAAACCGAGTTTTTGGCAGTAACTTTTTTTACTTCGGTAACCAGAGTTTCCCAGCGTACTAAATCGTACCATCTTTGGCCTTCCTGAACGAATTCTTTTTTGCGTTCTTCCTGAAGAGCCGCTCTGAAAGTAGCTTGTGTTAATCCGGAATAATCGATCGTAGCATCAGGAGTGAATATTGGTTTTCCGTAAGCTCTTCTTTTTACCTGATTTAAATATTCGTAGGCTTCTGCTGTGGGACCACTTTTTTCATTGATCGCTTCGGCATAAGACAATAGGATGTCAGCATAGCGAATCAGCGGGAAATTAATGGCAACATTACCGGGAGAAGCCAGATTGGTAAGGTCCAGATACTTTTTGAAAATCGGTTTCGGAAAAGTATATAACGATCCTGTCGCCGGATTGAACAATTGTTTGGCATAACTCACATCTCTTCGGGTATCCTGAGGAGCATAGATGTCATAAAATAAGGCGACATCTGAAATAATATCTGCAGGCTCTGTTGCGGTAAATCCGGTAAAAGAAGTTCCTTGAAAGGTACTGCCGCTAGAACCGTTTCCTGCTTGATTTGGTTCGAATTGAACAGAGAAAATATGTTCTTTTCCATTCTTTTTGGCTTTGTTGAATACGTCTGCAAAATTTTCAAAAAGAGCATATCCGTACCCCCCGTTAATTACTTCCTGAGATTTTGAAATGGTTTTATCCCAGTCTTTTCGGGTGATGTATACTTTTACTAACAATGATTTTGCAGCTCCTGATGTAGCGCGACCGGCATCATTTGCGGGATAAACTGCAGGTAAACTTTCAGCAGCTGTTAAATCAGAGATAATTTGAGCGTAAACTTCCTCTACTGTTGCTCTTTTTGATTTTAAACTTTCAACATTAATAGAAGTTGGTTCATGTAAAACAATTGGAACGCCTCCCCAAAGACGAACCGCTTGAAAATACAATAACGCTCTTATGAATTTTGCTTCATTAATCAATCGGGTTTTGATTACTTCCGAGCCAGAAACTTTTGGAATATTGTCAATCGCTACATTGGCTCTGTTGATTCCGGCATAAATCTGACGCCACGCCACTTGAACACGATCTGTAGTAGCATCGTGTGTCAAACTGCTCAGTGCTCTTACTTGCGGATTCGTTGCAGAAACTCCTGCAGCAGCATAATCAGAAGCCATGTCGGTTAGAAAATATAGATTTCTGCCAAATAAACTTTGTTCACCGGGATCATTATTTAAGGAAGCATAAACGGCTGTTACGCTTGCCACTGCATCATCTTGTGTTACAAAGTATTTATCTTCCGTAACAAATGAGATTGGTGTTAGTTCGAGATCGGTGCACGATACCAGCAGACTTGCACCTAATAGAATTGTGAATAGTATTTTTTTCATCGTTTTATTTTTTTACTTAGAAAGTTACGTTCAGACCGGAAATGAATGTTTTGGAATTTGGATAGGCGCCAAAGTCAATACCGGGATATAAATTGTTTTGTTCGTAGGAGCTTACTTCAGGGTCATAGCCTTTGTATTTGGTCCAGGTTATCAGGTTTTCTGCGGAAACATAAAATTTCACACTGTTGGCTCTTAATTTTTTAGCAACGCTTTTAGGTAAGGTGTAACCTAAAGTGATTAGTTTTAATCTTAAAAAAGAAGCATCTTCAACATAACGTTCTGAAACTATTGCCAGAGGAGAACTTGATGCTCTTGGGATCTCATTACTCGGATTTGCTGGTGTCCAACGATCATTTAGGACTGTTGACGCATTCGTTCCAAGTGTAGAGATTTCCAGTTGTTGGTTTAGGGCATTAAAAACTTTTCCGCCATAAGAACCCTGAAAATTAACTTGCAAATCAAAATCCTTATACGATAGGGTGTTACTGATACTTCCCACAAATTTGGGTTGTGAGCTTCCAAGATCTCCTTTATCGGCGGCTGAGATTATTCCGTCTCCGTTAGTATCTACATATTTGCGGTCTCCAACTTTGGTATTGGCCAGACTGTTTATTTTAGGTTGTGTATTGATTTCGTCCTGAGTCTGAAAAATACCGTTGGTTCTGTATCCCCAGAAAGTCCCTAGAGGTTTTCCGACTTTCACAATTACAGGTTGTTGCTGTAATAATGAGCCATTTGGAACGATCGGGAAAAATTGAGTAACTCCGTTTCCTATTGCAACGACTTTGTTTTTATTGGCTGAAAACACAAAATTGGAGTTCCAGGAAAAGTTTTCGGTTTTTAAGTTCTCGGTAATCAAACCAATCTCGATACCTTTATTTTCAACCCCTCCAATGTTTTGAAGTACAGTGGCATATCCTGAAGTAAGCGGCACAGGTACATTGATCAGTAAATCATTGGTTTTTTTGTAGTAAACATCAAAAACAAAATTTATTTTTCGGTCTAATAAGGACAGGTCTAAACCAATGTTATACTGATTTGTTTTTTCCCATTTCAAATCCGGATTGGCCAATCGGGTAGGGGCTAGTCCGGTGTTGATGGTGCCTCCAAAAGAATAGTTAACAGAACCCATAGAAGCCAGAGAAAGATAATTTCCAATTTCCTGATTTCCTGTTGTTCCGGCGCTAAGTCTAAGTTTTGCTTCTGTAACTCCTTTTAAGTTTTTAGCGAAATCTTCTTCTGTAATATTCCACGAGAATCCTGCTGACGGAAAATACCCCCAAAGTGACTCCGAACCAAATCTGGATGATCCGTCGGCACGAGCAGACAAAGTAAAATTATAACGGTCTTTATAAGAATAATTGACCCTTGTTAACCATGATTTCAAAACACTTTCAAAAGCATCACTATACGGTTTTGTCGGAACACCATCTTGCAGGGCATTATAGAGATTATGATCATTCACGAAAGTGTTGGCACCGGCAGTAACCACTTCACCTTTGGTATATTGCAGTGTGTATCCGGCCAAAGCTGAAAATTTGTGGTTCTCTCCGAAACGGGTATTGTAATTCAGTGTGTTTTCATTTAATACAGAACTTACCAGTCGGTTACCAACTGAAGCCAATCCTTTGGTAGAAGCTCCGGTTGTGGTGTAAGAAGGAGCGTAATAATTTTGTTTGGTATTGATAACATCGCCACTTACCGAAACTTTAGCAATTAATTCTTTGGTAATTTTATATTCCCCAAACAAACTGCTCAGGATTCTATTGATTTTGGTTTCATTAACCGTATTTTCCAAATCATTGATCGGATTGGAAATATATCCGTTTGTTGAGGTTGCGTAGGGGTTTTTGGTAACATTGTAACTTCCGTCAGGATTTTTGATCGGAACTACGGGAGCAATTAACAATGCGCTAACCAGCGGACTTGGCTCTCTTCCTGAATTGGAGGAGCCAATTCCATTTGAGGAGGAGTTGGTATAATTGATGTTTACTCCAAACTTAAAAACTTGAGAATAGTTTCTTTCGTAATTGGCTCTTAAGGAAATTCTTTTAAAATCTGTCCCGATTACAACACCTTGCTGATCAAAAAAACTTGCTGAAATAGCATATCTCGAGCGGTCATCACCCCCTGAAAAAGTCAATTGATGGTTTTGAATTGGAGCTGCGGTTCTAAAAGCGGCAGATTGCCAGTCGTAATTTCCGGAAGTTCTAAAATCTTCAATTTGAGCGGCTGTAAAAGAAGGTGCCTGTCCGATACTGGCCTGAACATCATTACGCAAACTGGCCCATTGGGAAGCGTTCATCAGATTCAGTTTTTTAGATACGGATTGTACTCCAAAATAACCTTGATAAGAGATTCTATCCACTCCTTTCGTACCCTTTTTTGTTGTAATAAGTATTACTCCGTTAGCCCCTCTAGAGCCGTAAATAGCGGTTGCAGAAGCGTCTTTTAGGACTTCAATAGATTCGATATCACCCGGATTGATTGTCGATAATACGTTAACTCCTGCTCCGGCCAGAGCGACTCCGGCTGTACCGTTGCTATTGTCATTGTAAACCAGGATGCCATCGATGACGTATAGCGGTTCGTTACCGGCAGTGATAGAATTTCCACCCCTGATGCGTACGCTGGAAGAAGCGCCCGGACGCCCCGAGCTTTGTGTTACCACTACACCCGGAACAGCTCCTCGTAATAAATTGTCTGCTGATGAGGTGACCTGAGCAAGATTGGCTTTTGGAATTGAGGCTACTGCACCTGTAATGTCTTTTCTTTTCTGAGAACCATATCCGACAACTATTAATTCGTCTAATTCCTGGCGCTCTTCTTTAAGATTTATAATTACCGGATTTCCTTCGACTACTATTTCTGTTTTTTTATATCCGATGTAACTTACGATTAAAGTATATGGAAATTTTTGACCGGTTTGAAAAAAGAATTTTCCTTCTGTATCCGTTACAACTCCGTGTGTCGTTCCCTTAATAGTTACAGAAGCGCCGATAATAGGTTGATTAGTAATGTCATCTACGACAGTTCCGTCTAACTTTGATTGTATGAGTGGTGTGGTGTTTTGGGCATTAATTCCTGCCGATAACAGCAAGATAGAAAGCAATGAGTATATCTTTAATATTTTTTTCATTTCTTTGTATTGGTTTTAAGTAATTAACAAGGAGCCTTGAAAGTTGATTTTTCAACTTTCTGTTTGTTTCCTTTATTTCACGATAATGTTGTTCTTAAGCCTCGCCATTTCTGTTGCCGCAGAAATGGCTTTTTTTTTAGTTACAGCAACAGCCTTGCATTTTTTTCATTTTAGTTTTTTTAGTTATTAATTTTTTTTTGGATTGTAGGTATCGTTTCAATAATCAGTTTAGTGCAAAGCAATGCAGCAAACAGATTTTTGTAATTTCAGTAAATATTTTTGTGATGATTTTTTAAAAGATTCGTTTTTTAAATCAGATTGATTTTTGTGATTAAAGAATAATCAGCGCGAACGAATTAATGGCGAAGTTTAGCAACAGAAGCACATATAACAAAAAATGTTAGATGTATATTTTTTAAGTAAAATGGAATACGAAATGCTTTCAGTTGTTTTCAAAATATAGTGCTTTTGGTTTTAAATATGATTTTAAACTCTACTAATTCTATAGACAAAGTTAATTTTAATATAATAATATCCAAAAAAAAGTTTAATTATTTTTTTTGAATGTTAAAATGAGGGTGGTTTTTTAGTTTGTTGAAGGTGTTTAAAGTGTTGGTTTTTATAGGAATGATGTTTGTTTTTTTATGTTTTTAATGCGTGATATTATTTTTTAATGACAGCTTAAAATGTAGTATTTTGTACTTTGTTTTTCATTTTTTAATTCTTTAAATGATCTTAAAAAAAGACAAAAAACGGGAGGCAGGACGGAAGTATAGCTTAAAAAAGTAACTTTACTTCTAAACTACATTCAATTTAAATGGTGATTTTGAATAAATTAGACTAATTTTATAGACATTAAAATACGACTGATTTTTTTACACGATCTATTGCAAAGGCACCTCTCTTTTTTTAGCTGTATTTAGCATAGTATATATTTATAATAATGATAAAAGTTAATAAAGCTTTAACCGATGGGAACGCGACCAGTTCAAAATCACCCTTGCAAAAAATTTCTGTAGCTAAAGCATTTGATTGTGTTTTGGGAGAAGCCCTATATGCACCGATTGCAATACCATCATTTAGATTGTCAACAGTAGAAGGCTATGCTTTTATTCGCAGTGAGAAACACCAATACGATCTGATTTGCGATGTGCCGATTGCGGATCGTCTTAGTTTAAATGTAAAAAATAATGAAGCCGTATTTGTTGCTTTAGGCACTTTTATACCAAACAACGCAGATACAATTGTTACGGAAGAGTATGTTATGGTCAATGATAAATCGATTTTGATTACCATAATGCCGGAACAATTTGCAGGTGTTTCTTCTAAGTTGCAACCGATCGCCAAAGGGGATCTTGTTTTTGAATCGGAGATTTTGATTACACAGGAGGTAATTGGTTTTTTGATTTCGTTAGGAATTACGGAGATCAATGTTCATCAAAAGTAAAAAATAAGTGTTTTTGAGTAACGTCTAATCTATAAATTTTTTGTTATGAAAGCGTTAACGGTATTTATTCTTTGTGGAGGAAAAAGCTCTGACCTGCAATCTGATAAGGGATTGGTTTTATTTCAGGGAAAACCTTTTATTGAGCATATCATTCAGGCGGTTTTACCTCTTACACAAAAAATAAAATTGGTTACCACTACGAGCGAATACGATTATTTAGCCTATAAAAAAATACCGGACATTATTACCGACAAAGGACCATTAGGAGGTATTTACACCGCATTGATGCATTCTAAAACCGAATTTAACCTGATCCTGAGTTGTGACATTCCATTGATTTCTACTGAATTATTATCGGAGTTAATTTCAAAACATACCGATGAAGCTGGAGTTACTGTTTTTGCATCTGCCAGTAAAATTCATTCGCTAATCGGAATTTATTCTAAAAAAATGCTGCCAATTATAAAAGAAGCAATCGATTCAGACCAATTGAAAGTGACGGATTTATTAGCAAAAATTCCGCATCAGGTGATTACGATTGAAGAAAGTGAAAACTTTCATCTCACCAATAGTAGTTCGGCTGACGAATTAAACGACTTTAATATCAACATAAGTTAACTGAAATGCAAAAAGTAAAAACGCCAAAATTAACGGTTGTAGGAGCAGGTCCCGGTGATGTTGAATTGATTACATTGAAAGCAATAAAAGTTTTAGAAAGTGCTGATGTGGTTCTCTACGATGCTCTGGTCAACGAAGAATTGTTGCAGTATGCAAAAAATGCGGAAATTATTTTTGTTGGCAAACGCTCCGGTTGTCATGCCTATACACAAGATCAGATTAATGAATTGATTGTTGTAATGGCCAACCGTCATGGACATGTGGTACGTCTAAAAGGGGGTGATCCCTTCATTTTCGGAAGAGGAAGTGAAGAAATTGAATATGTAGAAAAATGGGGCTTAGAAACCGATATTGTTCCCGGAATTTCATCTGCTTTGGGAGTTCCTGCTTCTGCTGGAATCAGTTTGACACAACGTAGGATAGCAGATAGTTTTTGGGTGATTACCGGAACGACTTCGAATCATGAACTCTCTAAAGACATTCATCTGGCATCAAAATCGGCAGCGACAGTAGTGATTTTAATGGGAATGCATAAATTAGAAGAAATCATTGCTATTTATAAAGAAAACAGAACAGATGATTTACCCATCGCCATTATCCAAAACGGAACGAAAGCTACAGAACGAAAAGTAATAGGAACCGTAAGTTCAATAACACAATTGGTTGCTGCGCACGAAATTGCAGCACCGGCAATTATTGTTATTGGAGAAGTGGTTAAAAACAACTCCAAACTGATTTCTTATTTTAAAGAACATTTTGATGATGAGTTTATATTACAGAACTTGGATTTGGAGTAGGGAATCTTGTTAATTTGGTTTTTAACCGCAAGGTTCGCTAAGATTTACGCGAGGTTTGCTAAGAGATAAAAGCTTTCGGCAATCTGAATCTTTAAAATTACTTCAGAATAAGTTTAGTGCATATTCGATAAACCCTCTATTTACTTTGTGCAAATCTTAGTGAAGCTTGCCTTTACTTTGCGATTAAAATAAAGTATAGGTTCACAAAGATTTTCTTTTTCACGCAGATTTAGCAGATTGGGCTGATCTATTTACTTCTTAAAAAAATCTGCTAAATCTGGGTGAAAAAAAAAGGTATAAAATTAAAAATAAGCCATACTGTTATAATTAAACTTTGCGGTCCTTGTGGTTAAAAAAAGTAAACACAAAGAAAACTAAGCTTAATTTTAAAAATCATAAAAAAGGGTTCAACTATTAAAAGTCAAACCCATTCGTAGTATTATTTCTTTTTAGATTTTGATTTTTTTGCTTTCTTTTTAGCAATTTTTTTGGCTTTAGCTTTTAGTTTCGCTTTTTTAGCTTTTTCTTTCTTTTTCGCTTTAGCTTTTTGTTTTGCCTTTTTAGCCTTTTCTTTCTTTTTGTCGTTTTTAGCTTTTTCTTTTTTCTTGGCTAGTTTCTTTTTGGCTTTCTCTTTTTCCTTGTCTTTCATCTTTTTCTTTTTATCTTTTGATTTATCCTTTTTAACTGTTTCTTCATTCTTTACAGCGACAGTCTTCTTGGATTTATTATCGTCTTCTGCACTTGCCAAAACTGTAGCCTTCACAACCACTTTAGGATTGATAATTTTTTCTGCCAAAGCTCTTGGTGTAGTAGTTTTGGTCGGTGATGTAGTCGCCGCTTTTTTTGCCAATGCTCTTGGAGTAGTGGTTTTGGTCGGTGATGTCGTTGCCGCTTTTTTTACCAAAGCTCTTGGAGTAGTAGTTTTAGTCGGTGATGTAGTAGCAGTTTTTTTTGCCAGAGCTCTTGGTACAGTAGTTTTAGCCGGTGGTGGAGTAGTGGTAGCGGGTTTCTTAGCTACCGGTTTTTTTGCAGCTGTTGTCGCAGAAGGAGTTTCTGCTTTCTTTACCTCTGTAACTGTTGGAGCACTATCTGTTTTAGGTAAATCAGTACTTTGTGCGATAGTTTCGTCTGTTTCTTTTTCCATATGGTATTTACTTTAAAGTTGAATCTTGTGAAATTACGACCGATAAAAAATTAACAATGTTTCTAAATCGTTAATTCTTAGTTAAGTAAATATAAGCAATAAAAATATACGCTAATGTTAAGTTTTATTGTAATGAAAGAAAAATAGGATTATTTTAACACTCAAAGTGCCGGTAATAGAAATGATAGAAGTGCTTTTGTAAAGAAAAGAAAAATTCCAATATTTTTAAATTCCAACTTTTACGGATCAGGTGCAAAAGTTGAGGATTAAGTAAAAGTGTACTTAAACCATATAAGTGATGTAAGTTCATTTTACGCTACTTGCCGAAAAAAGAGCAAATTAAAAAGTTGTGGGAAAAACAAAAATTTCGTTAAGTCCCTGTTTAAATTTCATTAGAAAGAATTTTGAATCCGTTTTAATCCGTGTCTTCGTGATAACGAATCTGTTCAATCCGTGTCTGAATTTAAATTGTAATATGTGTGTATAACCATTCTGTAGAATTGGACACGGATTATCCGGATTTGCAATAGAAAAACGCTGTCAAAAACGGATTTTTTATACTGAGAAAGCAATAGGACCGATTAAGACGGAGTGCTTTTATTTATTACTTCTTTTTGCCCACTCCCCAACTTTTGCACTTGATCCCTTTTTACGAGCTCTTGATTTCTTTTTAAACTTTGCGGCTTTGCGACTTTGCGAGATTTAACTTCTCCACAACTTTTGAACTTGATCCATGGTAGTCTTATGACTGTAAATACTAAATTTATTGTACATCCTTTGGGAAGCGTTGTTTAAAGGCTTCATTAAGAAAAAAAATGCTAAAAAGTAGGCTGTGATTACAACCCGAGCGAAGCTTTTATAAGTTCCAGATTAGCTGCGGTATAGTTTATTTTTAAAGCTTCCTGATGTCCTTTGTCAGACATTTTATCCCAAGTTTTTTTGATGATATTTTTGAGTTTTTCCTCATCGTGTTTGTGCACAAAAGGATCAAGGTAGAATTCTAAAAATACAAGGCAAATGACATCTTCCAATAATTGTGTTTCAAGATCTTTTTTAAGTAGTTTTTTTTCAATTAAAAAAGACACACGGTCAATAAAGGTACTTTCGTAACCTGCTTTTTCTAAGATTGCTGCCGTAGTTACAGCATGGAATTTTTTCAGTTCTTCTCTCCATCTTAAATAACCAACACGATCCATAGGATACGATTCACGGGCAACCTTCCATCGGCAGATATGTTGTGCTTTTGAGGCAATTTGTACCTCTTCTGAAGCTTCCGGACAAAACTGCATCAGCCTTTTGTACATGCGATCCGAGTATAATAATTCTTTCGGATATTCGATGTTCTGATCGGTTTCAATATTGGGATCTTGTGCGTTTTCAGCATCGATCCACTCGCTGGCTTTTTGGAAAGGTGTATTCATTTTAGTCATAGAAATAGACTTCAAATATAGGCAATTAATCTCTAAAGTAAAGGAATGCTTGAAAGTTACCGCCAGGAGATTTTGGTGAACTTGATAGCATTTAAAAACAATTCAAAAAAAACAAAAGCAGCTAAATGCCAATCACTTTCGCTTTTGATACGATCGAAACATGCCGGTAAAGTTCTTCAAAAAGAAAAAACGGCTCTTTTGTAAAAAAAATCGCATAACGAATCACTGACAGAAAAAATAGTTGTATTTTTCCAAAATAATTCCAAAGACAAAATTTAGTTACCTATTTAGTGGTTAAACACTTTATGTAGGCAACTAAGTTTTGTCTTTTTTTTGTTTTTTTTATTCTCAGGTAGTAACGGAGTTTCGATTTCGGTTCGTAATAAAGAATAAAATGTAATGTTTAATCATTCAAATAATAATCAAACATGTGTAAAAAATCTACTGTAGTGGCATGGCTAGTTGCCTTAGTGTTCAATTTGTCTTATGCACAAACCAGTGAGGTAAATAAAATTAGAAAAAAATATCAGGATTGGCTGACGGACGAAAATGTCGATTATACCAAAACAGAGGTAAATGAAAGGTACAATCGGTTTTTGAAAAACGGAATCGCCGCCAAAAATTTATCCTCTTATGATTTTGCCAATCCCGGCCCGGTATGGGATTTTACCAAAAGTAAAGACCAAAGTGCTTATCAGGTATTGGTTGAGCAAAAACTAATCCGTTTGGTATTTCTTTACCAGCTAAAAGGGGCAGTAAATATTCCTAATCCGGATTACCACAGTACTGCACTTAAAGATAAGATCTTATCTCTTTTTAGCTATATGAAAGTAAAAGGTATTAACAGTACTACTGATTTTAATTATCGGAAAGCTCCTGCAACTGAAGAAGTACTTATTAATAGTAGTATCTGTTTACGCTCATCGGCATATGCTACTGCCATTTTTCTGATGAAAGAAGAGTTAGTTGCCGCCGGTGAGTTTGCTCATCACATGGGAGCACTTAACGCTCTTACCGCTTTTATAGCTCCCGACTATTTGGATTTTAAGTTTACCAATCCCGGATTCAATACAGATGTCATTCGTTCTTCTTTTCAACAGCGGCTTTGTTATGTACTTGCACAAGACGATTCTGATATAACAAAGCTTGCTAATATGGATTTTCTAAAAAGGTTTATTGACAATGCACTAAAAATCAGCAATGGATGGAACGATTGCATTAAACCTGATTTTATCACCTACCATCACAGAGGAGCCTACTCTAATGCCTATGGATCAAATGCTTTACAACAGTCTTCTATTCTGAATATGATGCTGAAGAATACGGCCTATGAATTAAATACAGAAGCGCAAAGTAATTTAAAAAATGCCATTCTAAACTATAGTAAATTTAGTAAGGATTTTGAAGTTCCTTCGGGGCTTGCCGGAAGATTCCCAACCAACACGACTGCAGTTAATGATTTGAGAGCGGCGATGGCCTTTTTATATGTAACAGATCCAACAACTAATTTGGATGCCGGAAAGGAGTTTGTTCGATTGTGGAATCTTTCTGCTACCGCCAATACTGCCTTGCTCAGACAAAGCGAATTGTCGATCACATTGGTTAATACGCTTGGCGGAGTGGGGGATATTTTACAAACTTTAAATTCAGGAATTACCCCTTCTTCAGAAATAACGGAAGGACAATTTAATTTTCCATACGCAGGTTTGAGTGTGCATAAATATAACGGCTATCAGGCAAGTGTAAAAGGAACAAGTAAGCACATTTGGCATTTCGAAAATTCAGCAACCGAAAATGTTTTCGGGAGGTATACTTCTGCCGGAGCTTTGGAGTTATTAACCTCGGGAAATCCGGTAAGTCGCAGTTCAAATGGTTATGTAGAAAACGGTTGGGACTGGTCACATGTACCGGGAACTTCAGTTGCTTATCTTCCATTAAGTGTACTTGGAAACGGGATTTCGAGAGAAATGAACGGCAAGTCGTTTTTAACGCATGCCTCTTTGGATGATAATGGTGTTTTTGGAATGGATTATAAAGATATAAACTCTGCTGGAGGCATGACAGCTTTAAAATCTAATTTCTTTTTTAAAGACATAATACTTTGTCTGGGATCTGATATCAAAGACACAAATGGAACTTATCCCATTCATACCACTTTATTTCAAACAGCACTTGCAGATACCAACACTACGACTTATGTAAACAATATAGCAACTACAGGTATAAATTTCACACATACACAAACAGCCGGTTCTCTATGGGCTACTGACGCTGTGGGAAATGGATACGTACTACCTGAAAATTCAAACAATACTGCTGAGATAACGATTAACAGAACCACACAAAATTCACGAAATAATAGCAACACTTTGGATACCAATGGAAATTTTACCACGGCATTTATCAATCATGGTATTGCGCCTGTCGATGGAAAATTTCAATATGCCATTGTGATGCAGGGCGGTCCAATTAAAACAAAACAACTTGCGGATAATTTTTCGTCTTATTTTACGATTTACCAGCAGAACAATCAGGCACATATTGCCGAATACAAACCGGATGCTATATTTGGTTATGTTATTTTTGATCCTGCCAGTATATTGAATTATGATGTAGTAGTTAGTGTAAACAAGCCGGCAGTTGTAATGACTCAAACAATTGACAACGGAAAGAAGTTAAAAGTAAGTCTTACCAATCCAAATTTAGGTTTATTAGCTGCAAATGAAACCTATAATTTGAGCCAGATTAGCAGCCAGAATTCAATTCTTAACAGCGTTCCGCAAGCTGATTTGGTTACACTCACATTAGTCGGTAACTGGGATTTAGCATCCCCTTCAAGTAAGGTTACTATCGCGGAAAATGGCGTTAATACCAATGTTACCTTTAGTACAATCAACGGATTAACCATTCAAACGGAATTAGTACAAACCACATTGGGAATTAATACTCCAAATAAGGAAACATCCAATGAATTTAAAGTGACTGTTACGCCCAACCCTTCAAAAACAGAATTTAAAGTACATCTAACAGGAGATTCTACAGAGCCCGTTTTTGTAAATGTATATGATATTTTAGGAAGAAAGCTAAACACGATAAAGTCTAACAATATACAAACAATAGTAATAGGTGCTAATCTGCTTCCAGGCGTATATCTTGCAGAAATAAGTCAAGGTAAGAATGTGAGAAAAGTTAAATTAATAAAACAGTAATTAATTCAAGTTGCTGGTTAGAAAAATATAAAAGGAAGCATCAAAAATGAGGAACTAAATATGGAAGTCAAAAAAGGCGAAAATGCTATTTTTTGCTTGTAGAGTTGTGGCGGGTAAAATACCATTACTTCGCCACTACTTTCTAAAATCAATAGTATCAAGCTGAAAAATACAGCTACAGAAATTGATATCTATAAAAAAACAAACCCGGGTGAAATACAAACAGAGAAATAGCAGTTTTCTAATCTGTTTCTGAATATCTGTTTTTTTGCAATTAAACAGAACCGGACTCACGGCGGAATTATAGAAACAGTCAAATAGATAGGTGCTTAAAAAACAATGTTTTTCTTTATGAAATTTGTTATTAATTCTCTTCAATCTTACAGGACTAATTTTCCTGCTGCTTTTTTCCAATCAAGCCAGGATACGATCAATTGCTTTTTAAGTTGATTATGAAACAGTTCCAGATTTTGCAATTGAATCTCTTTGTCATTTAGTTCATAAAACGATATTTGATCAAACTTATACCGTTCTTGGTAGATCATCACAATCTCAGAAGTGAGCTTACTATTTTCGCGCACTGTTTTTAGCTGTTCCAGGATATTAGTGTATACAGTAACAGCATTTAAGGCATTGTATTTACTTTTATTCAGATTTTCTGTAATTTTATCATTATTCTGTTTTTGCTGAAACTTTAGCTGATCTATTCTTTTTGCCGTGTTCTCTCCAAATAAAACAGGTAACTTCAGTGACATGCCGATATAGCTATTTCCATACCAGCTATTTTGCTGAAAAGGATTCATGTTTTCTGTAAATTGATCGGCTCCTAAATAACCGTTAATCGTAATCAATGGACTATATTTCGTTCTTTCCAGTTTTTTTTTATTCTCCAATACTTGATTTTGCGTTTTTAAAATTTCAATTGGAGGTAATGCTTCAATTAGACTTTCATCCAGATTAGTACTACTTTCATCCATGCTGTATTTTTCTAATGTTACAGAAGAAGCAATAGAAGATTCGTTTCCGATAACATACAAGAAATACTGTTTTAAAACCAATATGTTATTTGCTGCATTGCGATATTTTTGAACGGCATTATTGTGCGTTACTTTAGCGTCGTTTACGGCAACTTTTAAAACTCTTTTGTTTTTGTATTTTTGGTTAATAGTCTCCAAACTCAATGCTGTCCGGGCAGTATCACCAACAGCTTCATTTTCTTGTTCTTCAGCTACCAATATGTTTAAATATACTTTTGAGACTTCATAAGTCAGTTCCAGCTTTGCTTCTTTTTCATTTAAAGCGGCTAGTTTCTCCTGCAGTTTAGATTCAATTATTAATTTTGAAATTGAGATATCCAACAGTGGTTGTTGTAGCAAAACACCTGCGTTTTGAGAATAATTAGCCCCTAATTTTATTGGAATCATAGCATCTGATGATACACGGGAATTAAAAGCTTCGGCCGGTAAAACACTTGTAGCAATAATTGGATTGTATTGATAATTATAATTCAAGGCTACTCTGGGCAAATATTTTGCATTTAATTCTTTTGTCTTTAATTGATTGATTTTATGTTCTGTTTCCAACGAAGCCAATAACTTTCTGTTCTTTTGTGCCGCTTCAATTGCTTTATCCAAGGTCCATGTCGGGTTTTGTGCATTCATTTTAAAAAAGCATAAGAACAGAAGACATCTTATAAAACAGATAGGCATTGAATTATTTTTCATTATAACAATTTTTTAACCCCTAAATACAGAGGCAGGTTCTACATTTTTTATTCTTCTAATAGCAAACACGGCCCCGAAGAGCGAAATAGAGAAAGTGATGGTGAGAATGGAGAAAAGTATTATTGGACTAAAATCTATCAATATTCCCGTTTGGTACATTCCGTTTTTAAAACCCAGTAAGAAAACAAGGGCAACCATAAATCCAACAACAGCAAATAAAGTGGCTTGTGTAAGGATCAATTTTCTAATGTATGAATCAGTAGCACCAATTGCTTTTAAAGTTCCATAATCCTTAATTCTGTCAAGTGCCGATGAATACATCGTTAAGCCAATGATAAAAAAACCTGCTATAATGGCAAATCCCACCAAAGATCCTGTACTGGCACCTAAACCTGTAGAAGCCAAAACACTCTTTATTGTTGATGAACTCAAGGACGACGTGCGCCATGCTCTTACTCCGTAAATAGAACGATTAATTTGATCTACGATCTGATCTACATCTTCCCCTTTTTTTACATTGACCATTAAAGCACTTATATCAGTCGAAGAAATACCGCTATAAAACCTTGCCCTGTCTATTGTGGTGTACATCAAATAACCGCCCCAACCTCTTATTCCTTTTGTTTGTAAAGTGATAACGGCTCTTTTTCCATTGATTTCAAAATAGGTTCCAACATTTGACGATCCCCCGAAATTACTTCGGTCAAAATAATCTGCAGACACACCCGCTTCCTGCAATAAATCCGGAAGTTTTCCTTGTATGATCTTGGTACTGTCCGGACCTGCCTTAAAATAAGGGAATTCACTCCCTATAATATTTACAACAGCACTGGTTCCATCAGGAAATTTTGCCTTACCGTTTGTTACAACGATTGGAAATGCTTCTTTTACACCAGCCAAACTCTTGATCTCTTTTTCTTTTCGGATATCAATCAAACTAAGCTGATTGGCATCTGTCGTCTTATTATCAACAACCCAAATATCTGCGGTTGTATTTTTTACCAACACGCTCATTAATCCTGTCAAAAAATTAAATGTTCCAATTTGTTGTCCGATGAGGAAAGTACTGATTACTATTCCAACTACTACTCCTATGCTTTTTGTCTTATCGAAACGGATAAACTTCCAGGCTGTTTTGATACTAGATTTCATACTTAGCTTATTATTTGTTTCTATTGAAATATGGAACTCGTGTATCTATATTGGCATTTACGGCCAGACAGAAGTGGTACTCTTGCCATACTTGTTTGTGATTCGTAATTAATTGGATGTTTGAATAACACATTCAATTCGGGAATTAATTAGGTACTTCGTTTGGTTTTTCAATAGGATTTTTATTTCCCGGACTCTCCTGTCTTCCTGATCTCCTGCTTTTTCAGAAAAAATAGATTTACGTTTAAGTGCCGAAGAAGCAAAAATTACAATACCCGAGCCAATCATTTTATTGGAACCGATTTGACGAATAATGGCTTTTTGACCTTTTTTAACCTTGTCAGCAAACAACTCATCAATTTCACACGTAGCAACCAATTTACTTTTCGGAATAAAATCTGCAAAAGACTGATTTGGTGATAATGCAGCTCCTATCGTTGCATTCATTGTCATAATTTGTCCATCGTCCAATGCTTTTATCAAATACCGTTGCAACTCCTTGTTTGATACTTCCAGTTCTTGTTTAATTTCTTGAAGTCTTGAGTTTGCAATTAGAATCTTGCTTTGCAGTTGTTCTAAATTGGTTTGGAAAATTTTAGTTTCTGTTTCAAGATTATCGACGTTTTGTCTTGTTTCAGCACCCTTTTCTTGTAGGTTTTTCAAACGTTCTAATTCAATTTGTTTGTTAGCAACATTTATTTTGTGCTCTTTTAAATTCAATTGTGCCATGTTTATCTCAACTCTTTGTGTCTCCATACGACTTTTAATCTGCGCTTTTTTTGCATCCTGAACAGAATGCTCTAATTCGATAATTAAATCATCTTTGACAATGACATCATTTTCTTTTTTATGGATAGCCACAACAACACCACCAACTTCTGTTGCCAATGAAGATAATTTCTCATCCGGTTCAATGCGTCCGAGTCCTACAATAGCTGATGAAGTAATTTCATGGGCAAAAGCTTTCTGATCGGGTTTTGCTTCTTCTTTTTTATTGCAATTACAAAATAGTATGGCTATTAGATAAATTAAAGTATATTTCATTCTTTATAATTTGATTAATGATTCTTTATAAATGTTGTATTTTCGGTCTCAGTTGCAATTCCGTTATCTACATAAATAATTCTGTCTGCAAACTCCCTAAGTCGCATATCGTGTGTAACTACAATTACACTTTTTCCGTTTTGAGCAAGTGCTTTTAATTCATTCATTACCAGACCGACACTTTTAACATCTAATGCAGCCGTTGGTTCATCGCAAAGCACAATTGGCGGATTGGTTACCAATGCTCGTGCAATAGAAACTCTTTGTTGCTGGCCTCCGCTTAGCATTTTGGGTAGGTTTTTCATTCGATCTTTCATGCCTACTAATTCAAGCGCTTTTTCTGCTTTTTTTCTGGCCTCAGTCTCACTCATATTCATAAGTTGCAACGGCATCATTACGTTTTCTAAAGAGTTAAGTGGCGCTAAGAGATTAAAACTTTGAAACACGAATCCAATTTTATTCAACCTCAAAGCCGATAATTCCTTAGCCGAAAGTGTATTTATGTGTTGACCATCTATAAAAACATCTCCTTTTGTTGGGTAAATAACACAGCCTAATAGCGATAATAGTGTAGTTTTTCCTGAACCGGAGGGACCGATTATTAAGGTAAGTTCCCGGGTTCTAAATTGAATCGTTGTTGCTTTTAAAGCTGTAATCAAGGTGTCACCGGTTTGATACTCCTTGCAAGCACCCTTTACCTCTGCAATAACCTTTTTTTTAGAAGTGATCTCTTCCATAATTTTATGTCATGATTTAAGTTTGCTTATGATAATTGTACTGTTGGAAATGTCTGTCATTTCATAAAAGACAGGCTTTTTTTAAGCTAAGATTTCAAATTCCTAATAAAGATTTATTTTAATTGTAGCGTCATTATTTAAAATATAAACAGCGCAATCTCGAAATGTTGGTGCCCCACCGTCCGGTAGAAAATTAGTACTGTTTCCGACAGGCTCTTTGGGCATTCCCAACCAGTTACTGTTTAGTTTTCCATTAGTATCCAAATCCTGAAAAACAGTAATAGCATAAGTTCCTCTTGGTAAATCGATTTGAAATTTCATAGTCTCCTGATTCACTTTTTGGACTTTGGTAAAGCAGGCTCTTTTAAGAAAATTTTCCTTTTTATCGTAGACATTCAGTACAACAGTCCCTTTTCCTTTTTGAACATTGTATACATCAACATTCGTTTTTACCTGTTGTGCATTTGTAAAATACGATACTCCCAATAACAGGATACTTAGAATAGATTTTTTCATTTTCTCTTTTAATTTTATAGTTTTTAGTGTGATTCTATTTGCGTAATTATTTCCCAAAACGATAGCTCAGCATCATTTTTACATAGGGCATTTCTTTTGCTTTATAATTACTAATGGTGTCATTCTGAGCATTAAACAGTGTGTATTTGTTGGCAAAACCTAAACCTCCTTGCAATTGCAACCAAAAACCATCAAAAAGACGCTGATTAATTTGCAGACCGCCATGAATAGCCGAAAACTGAGCATAATCGATCTCTTCTCCTTGATAATTCTTGTAGTTTTGTAAATTGTGAAGTGTCCAGTCAATCGATCCTGCCAGACCAACTTGCGTATTATCGCCCAGATTTCTGAAAATATTGACTCTTGGCCAGTATATTTGAGCAAACCACTTACCATTATTGCTCTTATAATCCAGAGATAGAGCAGGCGTTATTAAAAACTTGCCAAAAGCATACATGACATGGGGGCCAATCCCGATTTCAAGATTTGATTTTTCTCCAAACTTTCTTGAAACTCCAAAAATGCCATCGAATACCATATCATTCATCGAAAACGAGTTTTTAAAATCAGAAGCAATTGTGGGGATAAAAACGCCAAAAGCAGCCCATCTTTCTCCAAAAGGATGTCGTACAACTAGGGTAGGTTTGATTTCTTGTATTTTCGTGATGTAATTCGGACTAATTTCAATGTCTCTATCAAATGTAAAGTCTAAAATACGATAGTTGATTATCCCAAGAATTCGCGTTTTTCCAAGTCTGAAAGAGGGGATGGGCAACCAAAAATCATAAGTAGTATAGTTGAATTTATTCCCATAGTACGGATCTACAGCCGACAAATTCTTAAAGCTACTTTTTCCATTTACAGTGATGCCAACCCCGGCTCCATCTGTTATTAATTGAGAATAAAATTTATTTGGAAGGCAAATAAACAAGGTCAGTAAAACCAATGACAGTACTTTTTTCAAAATAACATTTATTAAATTTAAACACACAAGCTGTATCAGCTCTCTAAGATTTTCTTAAAGCAAAGGTGCAGTTAAAACAATAATTGTTACTAGGATTTAGTTTGCCGTTACTCGGACAAATCGTGCGTAAGCGAATTTCGGTACTGAGAAGGAGTTGTACCGGTTATTTTTTTGAAAAGTCGTCCAAAGTAAGAAGGATCCTCGTAATTCAACGCAAAAGCAATTTCTGAAATATCTTTAGTCAAATCTTGTAGGAGGATCTGGCTTTGCAGGATACTAACATTGTTAATCCATTCCTTTGGAGCTATTCCGGTGGTTTGCTTAATGCACCTATTGAGATAATTTACAGAGATTTTTAATTTATCGGCATAAAAGGTTACCGATTTATTCTCCGTATGATATTTATAAACCAGCTCTTTAAAGGAAAAAGTGATTTCATTACCACGATGCACCGTTTTATTGAGTTCTTTATTTGAAAAAATAATTTTCTGGAAAGCTGCCTGCATGAGTGAATAACAAATTTCGATATTGGAATTTTCATTGCGAAATTCCTGACTTAACAAACAGAACAAAGAATTAAGCCATACACTTGTTTCTTCAGGTAATTTAAGAACTGAATTAGTGGCAAAAATCTGTATCAACTCCTGTTTCGATAAAATATGATTGAGGACACTCTCTTCAAATAAAATAAAATGCCCCGTTATAATCTGGTCAATTTCTTTCATTGCGGTAATATGTCCTTGTTTGACAAACAAAACATCATTTTCAGTTATTGTTATCACCTCATTATCTACTTGCTGTTTTGCATTGCCTTTGGTAACATGAACAATAAAGTTATAATCGGGTCTGAAAAGTGGGGTTGGAATCTGGAGGTACTCTGTTGTAGTATTTAAATCATAGATCTGCAAAGGAGTTTTTAAGAAATCAAAGTCCTGAGAAGCATCAGACATAAATTGTCTTGGGAATTCTTCTGATGAAATAATTTTAATATTCTTACCCATACCAAAAACTTAGCTGTTGAGCTACAAACTTAAGAAACGGTTCGGTTACATGTGTAGAATAAAGTCAATTAAAATTATCCGATTCGTAAATAGTAAAGATTTATTCTAAGCAGTTGCAAAACCTTATTTGGAAGAATTAATTTAGCTTAAAATTACTCCAAGTGTCGTTCTTGGGAAAAGCTTTTTAATGGCACGGATTGTTGTTTTTATTCTTTTTCTTATTTTAATTTTGCTTCTGTATTTATCCCGTTTTTCTTAAATTTAACCAAATTAGACCTAAAAAAATCTTAAAAAAAGGATGCGACCGATTTTTGGCTCGATTTTTTCTAGTGTGAGGTCATAATAAAAATTAAATGATATGAAAAAAGTACTTTTACTATGTGTATTAATGTCCGTGATGTTAAGTTGTAAGTCGGTGGCGGTTAAAAATTCAAACACAAAAGAAACAACTTCTGCAACAAGTTCCGAAGAAGAAGAGGGTTCTGTTTATTTTAAAGCGACTGGAAATGAACCATTTTGGGGATTGAAAATAGGAAAGGAGAAAATTGTCTTTACGTCGCTGATTGAAGGAATGGAAACCATCAGTTTTGACGCTGTAGAGCCAATTAGAGCTATGGATGCTAATGTGAAGATGTATAAAGTAAAAAATGGAAAAATTACGGCAACAATTACTACACAACAATTTGATTGCCAGGATTCAATGTCAGGAGAGGTTTCACCTTACACCGTTAAGATTGAAATTAACGGTAAAACCTTAAACGGTTGTGGTAAATACATTACCGATTACCGTTTGTACGATATCTGGGTGTTAGAAGAGTTAAACGGTAAAAAAGTGACGCTTTCAGACTTCCAAAAAGAACTGCCAAGAATTGAGATTAATTCAACTGAGAATAAATTTATGGGTTTTGGAGGTTGTAATTCGATAGGAGGAACTATCTTTTTTGAAAAAGGATTATTGAGATTTTCTAACGTCGCTTCGACTTTGATGGCTTGCGCGCCGGGAAATAAAGAGGCTGAATTTGTGAAAGCATTACAAAGCACTAACACCTATTCGATTGGAGATCTTAGACTGAGACTTTCTAATCCTGACGGAACCTTGTTGGTTTTCAGAAAAGTAGATTAAATACGGTCTTTTTAAATAAATATAAATTTTGCCATTCTGATTTTCGGGTTAGAATGGCAAAATTCGTTTTGGATATAAAAGGAAGTGGGTAAATAGTATGCAGACTGTATAATTAAGGATCAAGTCCGAAAGTTATAGGGAAGTAAAAATCTAGCAGAGTCGCAAAATCGCAAAGTTTTAATGAAAAAACAGAAAAAAACTTTGCG
This sequence comes from Flavobacterium sp. ABG, assembly GCF_001027725.1. NCBI lineage: Bacteria > Pseudomonadati > Bacteroidota > Flavobacteriia > Flavobacteriales > Flavobacteriaceae > Flavobacterium > Flavobacterium sp. ABG. Next base: position 212,930 of record NZ_LEKS01000002.1, on the reverse strand, counting down.
GCTTGGCGTCTTTGCGAGATCGTCAAAGCGAGAAGTTGGAAAATTAGGTCCTTATAAAGCTGTGGCGAAAAAGTATAAGATGTGCTACTTCTAACAAAAGAAATTTCTAAAAATTATTCCACAACTTTTTAACTTGATCCGAAATTACGGAACTACAAGATATTTGTCCCTCCACAACAATATCTCTTGACCCATAATTAATTTAAGTTGCTAGTTGTTTTAGGTTTGAAATTAGACGGCCTATACCTCATTTCTGAATTATAATAATGTAAATTTCCAGTAAAAAATAAAATTTTTTCAAAAGTATCATTTTGAATAGCCTCCTGCTTCAGCTGGAGGATTACAAGTAGTTCAAGATTTAATGGCTTTAGCCGAATTATGCCCTGGTTCTTTCGGCTAAAGCCAATGATTCAGCTCTCAATCATATACCTCCAGCTGAAGCAGGAGGCAAATCAACCCTTTTGTGCTTTCGTCAAATAGGGGCAACTAATTATTTACTAGTAATTTGAATTACTTATTCTAGTTCTTTTGTTTTTTCTTCTTCATCGTCTTCGATAAAATCAAGCTCTAAAGCTCGTACCGTTTGTACCGCATTTCCGGCAATACCACGAATTGAACCGTACATGCCTAAAGTATTGTGAACCACTTTTTCGATCTGCTTTTCGCGTTGTTTCCAAATACGTTGCATCGCTCTTTTCTCTGAATCCAGATCACTTTGCATTTGGGTAAAGCCTTCCACAATTCCTTCTACTTGTAAGCGAAATTCATTGCTAGTTAGAAAATCATACAACATCGACATTTTGTCTCCTTTGTTTTCCTGTGCCTGAACAGCTTGACTAACTTGTATTAAAGATTGGCGTAAAACGGCACTTAAACCTTTAAATTCCTCGTAGGTGCAAATCCAGATTCCATCACGCATGCCCATTCTATCCATTCCTGAAGGCATAACTTCTGTAACCAAAACCCCGATATTGGCTTTTTTGGTTCTAATGTCGTTTTTAAACTTCTCAATCCAGGCGGGCTGAAAAGCTTTGGTTCTTTTGCTTTCGTAATAAATAGAGCCACAATTTTGCAATTCGCGTGTGTTTACAATCTGCAAACAATCGGCTCCGTTAGCGCCTTTTTTTACTTCGTCGATAGTGTCTAACGGGAAATTATTAGCCAGCCATTCTTCGATTGCCAGTTCCATTACCTCGCCTTGCAATTGCATAGAACCTTGTTCCTGCTTGCGTTTCATTTCTTCGATCAGCTTTTTTTGATCGTCGGATTGTTTTTGATATTCTTTTATTTTTAATTCGTTTTTTTCTTCTTCCTGTTTTCTGATTTTATCTCTTTCTAAAATCAAAGTGGCGTTAAGCTGTTTCTGTGCTTCGGCTTCGATTGCTTCTTTCATTTCGAGTTTTTCCCGTTGAAGTTTGGCAATTTCACCTTCCATTTTATTAAGTTCACGGAGTTTTTCTGATTTCTCGGAAAGCTCTTTTTCCATGGCAAGCAAACGATCTTTGTTTTCCTCGTCGAGTTTGGTTTTCAGCTTTTCAGTGATTTCTTTTTCGGCCGTTTTTTTCTCGCGTTCCAGACGTTCTGCGAAAAGTTCATTTTCCTGCTTCTTTTTAGCCTCAAATTCTAGTTTGGCTTTTTCGAATTGCTCGTTTTTAAGCTCCAATTCTTTGGTTTGAGCAGTGGCTTTTTGCTGATATTCTTTGCGAATGCTGTCTTCTAACTGGTGTTTTAGAATGTCATTGACATCGATAGTTGTTCCGCAGTTTGGACACTGAATTGAAGATTGCTCGGCCATTTTTATTGATTTTATTGAGGTAATGTAATTTTCTGCTAAGGTATTTAAAAGTTAAGGCTTTTTTGCCACGAATTTATCGAATTTGCACAAATTTTATAAAGAGAAAAATAGAGTTTCGGGTGAAATCTTATTTTAATTGACGATCCGCCTGACGTAAATTTTAATTCGAGAAAATTCGAGAAATTCGTGGCAACTTTTTTTTAAAGTTCAGAAAAAACAACTGTTGGGTTTCGTAATTTCTAAAGTATCTTCTTTTAAAGCAAGTACCAAAGTGTTAGTTTTGTTTTAAGTGAGAAGTAAGATGTGAGAAGTAAGATGTGAGAAGTAATAAAGAATAAAGAATAAAGAATAAAGAATAAAGAATAAAGAATAAAGAATAAAGAATAAAGAATAAAGAATACATCCGCTTAATCTGCGAGAAAAAAAGCCATATAAACCTGAATACTAAAAAACGATGATGAATAAATCAACCACAGCAGAAATTAGAGAACGTTTTGATAATGATGTCGAACGATTTTCTAATTTAGACACGGGACAAGTCGCTACAATCGATGCTACAATCTCTTTAGAATTAATTACGGAAGCTTCAAAACGAATTGTTCCCAACGCCAAAAATGTTTTGGATATTGGTTGCGGAGCAGGAAATTATACCTTAATGATGCTCTCTAAAATCCCAAATCTGAATGCAACTTTAGTCGATTTAAGTCAGCCGATGCTGGATAAAGCTTTAGAAAGAGTATCAAAAGAAACAAACGGTAAAGTTGAAATTTTGCATGGAGATATCCGTGAAGTGGCTTTACCGGAAGAGCAATTTGATATTATTCTGGCCGGAGCAGTTTTGCATCATTTGCGTGATGATCAGGACTGGGAAACAACATTTTCGAAATTATTCAGACTATTGAAACCGGGTGGTTGTTTGATGATCTCGGATCTGATTACACAAGATACCGCTTTATTAAACGAATATACCTGGGAACGTTACGGCGATTATCTGGAAGGAATCGGAGGAGCCGAATACCGTCAGAAGGTCTTAGATTATGTAGAAAAAGAAGATTCTCCAAGATCAATGAATTATCAATTGGATTTGATGAAAGAAGTTGGCTTTAGCAAAGTAGAAATTTTGCACAAGAATATGTGTTTCGGTGCTTTTGGAGGAATTAAGTAATATGTTGGTTTTTTATGATAAGATACTGTAAAATGTAGCTTTTTTTATGATTTTTAGTTTTTAAAATTTAATAAATAAGTTAAAACTAGGTAATATACAATTGTTTTGCAATAACATAATATCTATTAAATGCATTTCAATTAAATATTTTTATGAAAAAAAAATATCAAGTAAAAGAGATTAAAATACGAAGTCATTTTGAAGCTTAATTTTTTAATCGATTTTATGATAGTACTGTATGTGAAAGTACAACTAACCTAAAAAAAAACTATTATTTTGAAAAAAAACTACTTTTTTGCTGCAGTTTTTCTGTGTCAGTTCCTTATTTCCTTTGGGCAGAATCCAATCGGTTGTGGAACCAAATTATCCCAACAGGAAGAAGCTGCTTTTCTAAAATCTTTATCAAAAATTAAAACGTGGAAAAAATCGAACACCCGGAAAACCGTTGCTACACCTTATATTATTCCAGTGGTGTTTCATATTCTTGCAGACGGAACTAACATCAATAATGCTTTTACCAAAGAGCAAATGAAGTGCAGAATTGATGATGCATTGCTTACGGTAAACAAAGATTTTAATGGTCAGTTTCCGGAATACGCCACGACCGATCCTCGTTTTGATGCAATTAAAAGCAAATTAAATATTCAGTTTGTTCTGGCTACCGTTGATCCGGAAGGAAATCCTTTGGAAATTCCCGGTCTGGACTGGCATCCAGAAGCACATGTAGTAGATGGTTATGATGCTAAAATTTATGATTACATCTGGTACGGTAAAAACAGTAAGTATTATTTGGATGTTTTGGTTGTTGATGAGCCCAATACCGGACAGGGATCTGTTGGTTCGGGACACGCCTTTTTGCCTATTCAGGATGCGATCCCGCGTGTTGCTTACAATCACAGATATATTGGGAGTACATGTGGCTCAAATGCGAGTGCGACTTTTGCAAAGGTAATGACGCACGAGTTTGGTCATTATTTTGGTTTAAAACATACTTTTCAGGATGATTGTGATGCCGTTAATGATGGAATGGCCGACACGCCGCCAACAAAAGTGGCCGAAGGTTGTGCCCGAAATGTATTAAATAGCTGTGGCGTTTACCCCAATGCCGAAAACCATATGGATTACAATACAGATTGCCAGAATATGTATACCAGAGACCAGACCAATGCCATGACGTATTGGTTAGATGACAAGACTGTGGCTAAATATCCACGTGGTTTGTTGTGGCAGGAAAGTAATCTTAGCTCGGTTGGGGTTATTGAAACGGCACCAATCGCTAATTTTAACAGCAATACAACGGCAATTTGTTCAGGAAAAACAATCGCGTTTAAAGATCGTTCTTTGGGATTACCAACTTCGAGAGTATGGACTTTTGAAGGCGGTATCCCTGCAACCTCTACAGATTTAAATCCGGTTGTTCAATACCATACAGCAGGAAAATTCGAAGTGACCTTGCAGGTAACGAATGCTCTTGGAATGAATACCAAACAAGTGCTGAATTATATTGAGGTAGATCAAAAATCGGGTGCGAATTTAGTCGAAAATTTCACTGGTGTTTTTCCTCCTTTAGGTTGGGAAATTACAAATCCGGACAATGGTTTAGCTTGGGAAAAACGAAAAGATGTAGGGCATAATGATAGTTCGTGTATGATTATGAACAATGCAGATAATGCAGTAGTAGGAGCTTTAGACTATATCAGATTGCCTTATCTTAATTTTGCAGCCGGACAAAACAGTCAGTTGTTTTTTGATTTGGCTTATACCAAATTTGATGATGCGAGTCCTGACGTTTTAAAAGTAGAAGTTTCAACAGATTGCGGACTTACTTGGAATGTGGTGTATTCGAAAACACATACGCTTTTAGAAACCACGCAGGTTCCTACTGCTTTGGCTAATAATTGGGTGCCGGTTTCAGATGCTAATTGGCGAAAAGAAATTGTAGATCTTAGTGCCTATCAGGGGAATAGTAATGTTTCTATTCGTTTTGTAAATGTGTCGGGTTACGGCACAAGGATTTGGATAGACAATGTAAATGTTGCTATTATTCAGACGGCTACTCCAGTTTCTGATTTTGCTTCCAATGTCAGAGGGACGCGTTGTACTAGTGTTACAGCTCCTTTTTTAGATGTTTCAACCGGAAATCCAACGTCATGGGAATGGTCTTTTCCGGGGGGTACGCCTGCTACTTCTATCGAAAAAAATCCGATTGTGACTTACAATTCACCGGGTTCGTATGGAGTGACACTTTCAACCAAAAATGGAAACGGTACAGGGACAACAGTAACTAAAAATAATTTTATAACAGTTGTAGATCCTGACAGAATTTCTTTTACCGAAGGTTTTGAAAATTCTTTTCCACCCGCAGAATGGGAAATTAGTAATCCCGATCATAAATTGACTTGGGAAAAACGAGCCAATGTTGGACATAATTCTTCGTCTTGTATGGTAATGAACAATGCGGACAATGCGAAAGTAGGTGAGATCGATGAGATTATCCTGAAACCCGCTGATTTATCTGTTGGCATAACTGATTTCTCCTTTGATGTTGCCTATGCTAAATTTGATGCAGCAAGTCCCGATGTTCTTGAAATTCTGGCTTCAAAAGATTGCGGTCTTACATGGGAAAGTATTTATGTAAAAACACATACTGAACTGGAAACCTTTGTCAGCGCAGATCCCAATAATTGGGTTCCGGTTTCAGATTCGGATTGGAGAACAGAAAGAGTATTATTGTCAAATTTTAAAGGGGTAGCGAACGTTTTGTTCAAGTTTAAAAATACTTCGGGATACGGTTCAAGAATATGGATTGATAATGTGAAATTCACTTTTGATAGTAAAGAAACACCCTTTTCGGAATTTGTAGTGGAGAGTCAAAAACAGTGTAGCGATTTACCAATAGCCTTTAGAGACAATTCAACAGGAGAGCCTACTTCATGGTCCTGGTCGTTTCCGGGTGGTACGCCGGCGACTTCTACAAGTAAAACGCCTGCTGTAGTTTATGATAGTCCGGGAACTTATACGGTAACTTTGACTGCTTCTAATTCTTACGGAGCAGGATCGGTTATGGCAAAAACGGATGTGGTCGTTATTAATGGCAAAAACAGTCTTCCTTTTTCAGAAAATTTCGAAGCAAGTTTTCCGATTCAGGATTGGGAAATCATTAATCCCGACAAAGACGTTATTACATGGGAAAAACGTTCGGATGCCGGTAAAGGAGATTTGTCTTGTCTGGTGATCAACAATGCTGATAATCCAACGGGTTTAATAGACGAGTTGATTCTTAAAGCAATGGATTTTTCCTCTTCTGCTACTCCGTTTTTATCCTTTGATCTGGCTTATACACAGTACTTAAATGCTTTTGATCCTACACCTGCACCGGATAAAATAGATATCGAAGTATCTTCGGATTGTGGAGTAACCTGGACAAATGTATATGCTAAAAATCAATTGCAGTTGCAAACCGTTTCACCACCAATTCAGGACGACCCTGCAACAACGGCTGCAAATGAAACCAACGATTGGATTCCAACCAAAGATTCGGATTGGAGAACAGAAAAAATTGATTTAAGTATAGTGAAAAATCAAAAGAGTGTGTTGGTAAAAATCAAAAACACTTCAGGTTATGGAACCAGAATTTGGTTTGATAATTTAAAAATAAATAACGGATCTAATTTAGCAGTAACAAAACCAAAAGGAGCGAACAATTTGTCAGGAGTTCAGGTATATCCGAATCCATCCAGCAATGTGTTTCATGTGATCACACCGGTTTCAGCAGATAATTATACGGTGACAGTTCATGATATTGGCGGAAGAATGATTTACAAAGAAACCTTCTCCGGAGAGAATACTACTGATAAAGCCATTAATTTGTCGGGAAAAACAAAAGGGGTATATTTTCTTAATGTAACTTCTTCAACAAAAAAAGGATATACACAGAAGATCATTAAACAATAGATTTGAATTTTATAGAAGAAGGCTGTCTCAGGACGGCCTTTTTTATGTTTGTCTAATAGGTTGGACTATTGATTTTATGGCTACTTATTGATCTGTAAGATAAACCTACAAGGTTTTGAAAACCTTGCAGGAGTATTGAATTTTATGGTTTTATAAAAGTTGGGTTGTCTTGTAAACCTGAACCGGAGCGGCTAATAAGGATTCGCTTTTGGCAATAAAATCCAACAGATAAGATTGATTGTTGTGTAAATCAAGTCCGGCTTGGTCCTTCCATTCTTCCCAAATGATAAACACATTTTCAGCGGTATGCAGGTCATAACGAATACAAGCCGCTTCTTTTCTGGTTTCGGCGACCAGATGGATAATTCTACTTTGAATTTCTGTTAGGTGCTCTTTTTTACTCTTTATGATAGCTGTAATCGAGATCATGGTTATAAAGTTTTGAAAGTTTCTTCTAAATGGTTGGTATAGTCTTGTTTAAAGATAGTAATATTTTCCGGTGTGGCACCTTTTTCAACATCGTGAAAATGAAAACTGTCTACTTTTTCTATTCCGGCAAACGTATTCATTTTATGAAAACCAAACATTACACCATCATCAACAGAAGTTTCTTCGAAGAATTCTCCCGGTAAAGTAAAAGCTGTTTTTGGAGCATTCCAGCTCGTGGTCAACATGTATTTGCGACCGTGCAAAAGCCCGCCCGTTCCATAATTAATGTCCGGATTTACACGACTTCTTCCGTCACTTTTATAGATTCCGTTGTTATGACCCTGAGTAAAAACATCGTCAATGTATTTTTTAAAAAGATTAGGTAATTGAAACCACCAGATTGGGGTGTGATAGATAATTAAATCTGCCCAAACGAATTTTTCTACTTCATGCTGCAGGTTAATTTCATCTTCTATATGAGTTGTTTTTATTTCGTAATTATTGTTTTGGGAAAGGTATTCAATGGTCCAATCCTGAACAGTTTGATTGAATTTTCCGCCTGAATGTGCAAATTTTTGCCCGCCGTTTATTATAAATATTTTTTTCATAGTGTGAATGTTCTTAGTGAATCTGTGGTGTAGTTTTTAATACAGGCTTGTTTTTTATGTAAAAATAATCCTGTGTTTCTACGTATGGTGTAATTTTTTGTTTGTTGTTATTTTATTTTTGAAATAGCCTGATTGATAAAATCCAACTCCAAAGCAGTAAGATCGAAATCCATTGCTTTTGCGTTTGAAATCGCCTGTTCTGCATTTCTTGCGCCGGCCAGCACAATGCTAATTCCTTTTTGTAAAGTCGTCCAGCGTAAAACCAATTGCGCTAAATTGACTTCTTTTGCGTGTGCTAATGAACTCAATTCTTCGATTAAGGTTTTGACCTGCTGAAGATCAAACTGACCAAAATAACCATTTCTGTGATCGTTTTCTTTTAGTTTGGTGTCGGTAAAATATTTTCCGGTCAATAAACCTCTTTCCATTGGACTGTAGGCAATGATTCCGATATTTTCTGCAACGGTAAGTGGAATTAAATCGGTTTCTATTTTGCGATTTAGCATGCTGTACGAAACCTGATTTGAAGCTAATGAAATTGTTTTTTGAGCTTCTTTCAGTTGTGAAACATCGTAATTGCAAACTCCGGCAGCTCTTATTTTTCCTTGTTTGATTAACAAGTCCATGGTTTCCATAGTTTCCTGAATTGGAGTAGTGGAGTCCGGCCAATGGATTTGCAGTAAATCAATATAATCGGTTTTTAGTCTTTTTAGACTTTCTTCGACTTCTTTGATTATATTTTCTTTGGAGGCGAATTTGTAAATCGGTAGTTTTTTTCCATTGTCGTCTGCATCAAAGAAAAAATCTCCTTTGCCTTTATTGCTTCCGTCCCATACCAGTCCAAATTTGGTTAACAATTGCACTTTTGATCGGTTTTGGGATTGTAGTGCTTCACCAATCATTTCTTCGCTTAAACCAAATCCGTAGAAAGGAGCAGTGTCTATTGTGGTCACTCCATTGTCGATGGAAGCATGGATAGAATCTATTGAATCTTTCTTTTCATTTCCGCCCCACATGTTGCCTCCAATGGCAAATGCACCATAAGTTATTGCTGATAATTCGAGTTCAGTATTGCCTAGTTTTCTATATTCCATAATCGTGGTATTTTGTGCTTTAAAAATTATTAAGCAAAATTATACTGTTTTTATGACTTATAATTTGTACATATTTGTGTTTTTTAGGTATATTTGCAAACTGAATTAAATTTGCTGTACAATGAAAAAAGAAAATTTATACGAACCATTTACCGTTTCATTTGAAACGCTGGACGAATATCCGGATGTTGGGGACCGTCATAATTTTTTTGAATTGGTGTATGTTTTAGATGGAACCGGCTCGCAATGCATTAACAAAACTATTTTTGAATATGATGGTGGACATTTGTTTCTGTTGACACCTGAGGACTGTCATAATTTTACGATTAAGACGACAACAAAGTTTTTCTTTTTGAGATTCAACGATATTTATTTAAAGAATTCGAGTTTACAGAGCGAGAACATTCAGCGATTGGAATATATTCTTCAAAACGCCAATCATCAACCGGGTTGTATTTTAAAAAACGAGTCAGATGCGTGTTTGGTAAAAGTAATGATAGAAGCGATTTGCAGAGAACATCAGGATAAAGACGTTTACAATCAGGAGTTGATTCAGCAATTGATAAATACGCTGATTATTATTGTAGCGAGAAATATTGCCAAATATCTTCCCGAGCAGGTTAATATTGGTTGTGAAGCCAAGGCAATGGATATCCTGCAATATATTCAGAATAACATTTATTATCCGGAGAAAATAAAAGCCGAGTCAATCAGTGCGCATTTCGGAATCTCAAATACCTATTTAGGCCGTTATTTCAAAAAACATGCTAACGAAACGATGCAGCAATACATCAGCAATTATAAAACGAAATTGATTGAACACCGTTTACAGTTCAGTGAAAAACGAATCAATGAAATCGCCTATGAATTTGGTTTTACAGATGAAAGCCATTTCAATAAATTCTTCAAAAAACATAGAGGAAATAGCCCTTCAGAATACAGAAAAACGATTCGTATCAGTGCTTGAAAAAGTTTTTGATCTCAGATTTAAGAAAGAGTTGGTAGCTTAGAAACATAAGAATTAGGGAGTTTTTTTTGACACGAATTACACGAATTTACACTAATTTTTGTGTGTTCTTGAAATTGGCTAAATCATTTTAATCCTTTAATCAGTGGCAAAAAATTGCACCAAGAATTTTAAAGATTAATTCGTAAGAATCCGTGTAATTCGTGGCTAACTTTTCTTTGTATTGTCGTTGAGTAAGTTAAGAGAAATCATTTTAATCCTTTAATCAGCGGCAAAAAATCGCCACAAGAATTTTAAAGATTAATTCGTGAAAATTAGTGTAATTCGTGTTTATCTTTTCTTTGTATTGCCGTTGAATAAGTTAAGCTAAATCATTTTAATCCTTTAATCAGTGGCAAAAAATCGATACCAAGAATTTTAAAGATTAATTCGTGAAAATTAGTGTAATTCGTGTTTGTCTTTTCTTTGTATTGCTATTGAATAAACTAAATCATAATCTGTGGCAAAAAAAACTACTTGCTTTTAAATCGGGAATCAAAAGCCATTCTGGTAGTGCTTAAAACTTTGATTTTTAGTGTGTCGCTATGATTTGGGTTTATTAAGTAGTTATACTCCATAGGCACAATGCTGCTAGGTACTTTTAAAACTGCAGCCTCATCATAATTTATAAAATCATCCCCTATGATTTGAGTTACCGAAATTGGTGGTTTAGAGTCCCAGTTCACAGGTAAGTCTTCTATGTGTACTTCTTGAATTGTAATTTCGTCCGGTATTTCGATTTCTACATAAAAACGATCAGTAGGTAAGTCCTCGCTTAAATCCAAATGAACAGAGACTTCAAGTGTTGCTAAAGCCCTGCTTTCGGCAGTATAAACCATTTTTGTATTTAGACTGTTCCAGCGATACCCTTCGCACATTGAGGCTCCGATTCCTTTTAAAGTTGCGTCCAGGTATTTTTCCCGTTCAATTCTGAATACTACCATCAGGCTAAATTTCCAAATTCTAATCGGTTTAGGCTGAATTTCACCTCGTTAATTCCAGTTACGGTATCGAGCATGTTTTCAGGAACATTTCCGCCAATGGACAGGTTGGGTTTTTTTAGCCAACGTTGAAATTTCTCTTCTTCGTTGTTGAAAACCTCCAGGCCGTAATCTATTAATTCGTTTATCAGAATGACTAATTCGCTATCTCTGCTGTCCAGAAGAAGGTGTTCGCTTTTCTTCTTATTGTAAGTAGTTTGAGGAATTCCCACAATCGTCAAAACCGATTTTACAGGATTGTTTAATCTTCTGCTGATGACTTCAATTGAATCATACGGAATGCCGGATCTTATAACAGCAACGCGCTCAAGTTTATTGCTCCAGCTGTATTCTTTACCGTCAGAGTTTAAAGTAGATCTTTTTATTGATATTACTTTCCCCGAGGCATTTTGAATACTTCTTTTAGTATCGAAAGGTTCTGTTTTTTGCTTTACATTTTTCATGACGCAACTAATTTGCTGTAAATATACAACAATTTTGTTGTTCTTGCGATTATGATTGTTGTAAAATGTTGTTTGTCAATAGTGAAAAGAGTAAATTATTTTTTGATAGGCCTATAGTTTACTTGAATATTTCTTAATTTTTACTCGTGTAAAGGATGGAGTATGGGGCTAATTTTTAAATAAAACAGAGGTCTTTTTACCACAGATTTCAAGAAAGTACGTTTGTGACTTTGACAAAGAGTTGCTAACTTTTGCGGGATGTTAGTAAAATAAAATAGCACGCAGATTTTACGGATTTTGCGGATTTTCGCGGAAGACAATAAAAAAAGCAGTTTGAGTATAGCAAACAGGCTAAGTGAATCTGCGTAAAAAACAAAAGGATTAAAATAATTAAATAATCTCTGGAAATCCTTTTAATCAGTGGCAAAAAAAAATGTGGTAATTGGTGAAATTCGTGGCAAAAGAAAAAATTATATAATCTTCTTAATAACCCTAAGTTTATGCGTGTGTTTGTTGGTTTCCGGATTGTAAATCCCTAAATGGTCTAAGCGATCAATACGTACTTTTCCACTGGCGTGAATTATGTAATTGTTCTCCATAATGATGCCTACATGAGTGATATTTCCTTCGTCATTATCGAAAAAGGCCAGATCACCGACTTCACTTTCTTCAATAAAACTCAAAGGTTCGCCATCAAGAGCCTGTTGTGAAGCATCGCGATGTATTTTGTAGCCATTAAGTTTGTATACCATTTGTGTAAATCCCGAGCAATCAATGCCAAACGGAGTTTTTCCACCCCAAAGATAAGGAGCGTTGAGGTACATAAAAGCAGTACTTATTAAAGCGCTTTTGGGTTTTATGCCACTTGTTTTGGTGCCTTCAAAATCAAAATTACTCGTGTTGATTTCACTGTTATTCAGAAAAGACAAAGAAGCTCCAAGCGGAATTGGTAGCAATAAATTGGTATCAGGAGTAGTAATATAATCAATCAGATCGGCATTTAGAATAATGGCTTCATTACTTAATTGATTGAAATTAGCTTCAGAAATAACCTGATACTGTTTTGAATCGACCCAGCCTTCGTAGTCATCAAATTGAATTCTTATTCGGGCCCATTGATTTTGACGTTCTAATATTTCGAGGTGCTCACCAAATAAAAGTTGTGTGACGATTTCACTTCTGTCACTTGGTTCAGATCGAACGGGTACTATAGCTAGATTGCAAATTCCGAACATTTAAGGTCTTTTATAAGTTGAAAATTAGGAGTTATTTTGGTTGCAAATAACTCCTAATGTAATATGTTTTTAAGCTCTTTCGATAACAATAGCCGAAGCACCACCACCACCGTTGCAAATTGCTGCAGCTCCGGTTTTAGCGTTATTTTGTTCTAAGACATTCAATAAAGTTACAATAATTCGGGCTCCCGAACAACCTAGTGGATGTCCTAATGAAACAGCACCACCATTTACGTTTACTTTATCGTTATCAAGTCCAAGGATTTGTGAGTTGGCTAGACCAACAACAGCAAAAGCCTCGTTGAATTCGAAATAATCAACATCGCCAATTGCAATTCCAGCTTTGTCTAATGCTTTCGGTAATGCTTTTGCAGGGCTTGTAGTAAACCATTTTGGCTCCTGAGCCGCATCTGCATACCCTTTGATGAAAGCAAGTGGTTTTAATCCAAGTGCGATTGCTTTTTCTTCCGACATTAAAACTAATGCAGCAGCTCCGTCATTGATCGTTGAAGCATTGGCAGCAGTAACAGTTCCGTCTTTAGTAAAAACAGCGCTTAGAGAAGGTATTTTGTCCAATTTTACATTGGTATATTCTTCATCTTTAGAAACGATAACCGGTTCTCCACGTCTTTGTGGTACTTCTACGGGTACAATTTCAGCATCAAATTTTCCGGCATCCCAGGCTTTTGCACTTCTTTCGTAAGATTGAATGGCATAATTGTCCTGATCTTCACGTGTGATTTTGTATTCTGATGCACATAAGTCAGCGCAAACTCCCATTGCGTTGTTATCGTAAGCATCAGTCAAACCATCTTTTTGCATTCCGTCCAGCATTGTGGCAGTACCAAATTTGTTTCCGTTACGCATTTGCACGTAATGTGGAATCAAACTCATGTTTTCCATTCCTCCGGCAACTACGATTTCGGCATCACCACAAGCAATTGCCTGAGCAGCGAACATAACGGCCTTCATTCCCGAAGCACAAACTTTGTTTATAGTTGTACAAGCAACGTTTTCAGATAAACCGGCAAAAAGTGCAGCTTGACGTGCTGGCGCTTGTCCAACTCCGGCTTGTACTACATTGCCCATGAAAACTTCATCAACTAATTTTGGGTCCAGGTTAATTTTTTGAAGAGCTCCTTTTATAGCGGCAGCCCCTAGTTTTGGTGCGGGTACGGTCGATAAACCTCCCATGAAACTTCCGATAGGTGTTCTAACGGCAGAAACGATAACAACTCTTTTGTTCATTTTCTGTGTGATATTAGTTAATCAAGCAAATTTAATCTTTATTTATACAAATTCAAATTTTGAGTGAATTGGATTGAATTTTAAATTTAAGATGAAATTTTTGTTAATTCTATTCATTTGATTGTTAAGTGTTTTGAAAAAAAGATCAAAAAAAAACAAAAAAAAGCGTCAAAATACTTGTGAGATATCTAATGTTGTCATACCTTTGCCACCGCAAAACAGGACACGTTTCCTTGAGCTTGGAGAGGTGCCAGAGCGGTAATGGAGCAGATTGCTAATCTGTCGACGGGTAACCGTCGCCAGGGTTCGAGTCCCTGTCTCTCCGCTTAAATTTTGCCTCGGGGTGTAGCGTAGCCCGGTTATCGCGCCTGCTTTGGGAGCAGGAGGCCGCAGGTTCGAATCCTGCCACCCCGACTACAATTAGATAATGGACGCATAGCTCAGCTGGATAGAGCACCTGCCTTCTAAGCAGGCGGTCGAAGGTTCGAATCCTTCTGCGTTCACATTCAAAACCACTCGACAGAGTGGTTTTTTTGTTAATATCGTTGCAGATCAAGCAACTTCCTTCTAAACAGAAGGTTAGAAAATTGAAATTATGGACGCATAGCTCAGCTGGATAGAGCACCTGCCTTCTAAGCAGGCGGTCGAAGGTTCGAATCCTTCTGCGTTCACCAAAAGCCACTCCATCGAGTGGCTTTTTTGTTTTTATACGTTTCGGTAGAACTGGAATTTCCGTATTGAATTAAAGGATCAAAAGTTGTGGAAAAACAAAAATCTCGCAAAGTCGCGAAGCCGCAAAGATTAAAAAGGGTAGTTGCTCCGTTTGTTCTTTTAACGGAGGAGATCTGATTGAAAGCGAATAGATGAAGTAAATCACACAAAAAGTTTCGTATTGAATTAAAGCTGACAGGTTTTTGAAACCTGTCAGCTTTGGTTTTTTTGGGTATTTAATTTTTGACTTTCTTGTAATTTTTAGATTTGATCTGTTTTTATTTTATTTGTAATAAATTGGTAAACAGGTATTTGTACTTGATGGTAGAAGTGATTTAATGACTAATTTTATAAGAAATGTTCTTTTCTCTTGACTAAGGTTTGTTAGAATACTAATTCAGACTTTAAACTAAAAAACAATAATTATGGAAAATGTAAAAACTGAAAGTAAGTCATTATTCTTTTCGCGTTTTGTTATAATAGGAAAAGATTTAGCTGCATTATTAAGGGATTTTGTTCTTCTAATAGTTTTTCTTGCCTTAGTATTATGCCCTGAAACGGTTAATGATATAATAATTAGAGCAGGCTTTGAAGAAGGAAGTATTATTGGAATGAAATGGAAAAAAGGTATTACTAAGTCCGACATTGCATTGAAAGAAGCTCAAGGATCGATAGGTGTGATGCGTAAACAATTGGACAGTGTATCGAAAGTATTAAACGAAGCAAAAAAATTAACGGACAATATTGATTTGAAGAAAAAGATTGAAAAAGTTCAAATGAAAAACGGTGAGATTGAAAAAGAATCGAATTTGATTCAGAAATCTTTAAAAAAAACTATTTCGGCTAATGCTATTCTTGTGGAAAATGCCCAAAAAGCAGTTAATAGTAGTAATTCTTGGGGAGTAATACTTGGGGCTGATACTACACTTGCACAGGCGCAAGAGGAATGTAAGATTTTTGGGCGGAATTATTCTATTAAAAATACGGTTATTTACTACAGGCAAGGAGTTTATCGAACTATTGCGATTACTGAGGATAGGGATATTGCCAATGATATAAGAGTTAAGGCTATTAAAAGGCGTCCTGACTCCTATATTGTCCCAATGTATACTTGGTGTCAAAATTCAATTCAAAGAGAAGGATATATAGAATGTTCTAATAAATAAAAGTGCTGGGTAGATTAAAATAGAACTTAGGATTTGGTTTTCCAACTTTATTTTGCATTACTTATTTGTTATAATTCAGGTTTAAATTTGAGTAGTAAGATAGCAGATTTTGAAAATTATTGCTCCTCATTTAATTTTATATTATTTAGCTATCTTGAATAGAGGTAAGGGGAATATATATTATGCTTTAGTCCGTTGAACTGTTTCTTAAAAATGCGTGAGTGTAGGTGAAGTTTCCCGATCTCGTGCTGGTAATAATGAGCAATATAATTGCTTTAATTGTATATTTGTCTTATTTTTTTATAATCAATTAAAAGTGAAATAAGAACTTTACTCATAGAAATGAATAAAAAAAGCGAACTTCTTTTTAAGGAAATTCGCTTTTTTTGATTAATTAACTTTTTTAATCTGTTGGTATAACATTCTAAACTTGGCAAGTTTGGGTGCAATTACCGCCTGACAATAACCGGCATTGGGATTGTTTTTGTAATATTCCTGATGTGAAACTTCTGCAATATAAAACTCTTCGATTGGTTTTACTTCTGTAACAATCAGGTCATCAAAAGCTTCCTGTACTTCTTTTATGGCATTTTCGGCGATTTGTTTTTCAGCATCATTTTTGTAAAAAATAATACTGCGGTATTGTGTTCCGTGATCAGCACCTTGTTTGTTTAGCGTGGTTGGGTTATGTGTTGTTAGGTGAATAACCAATAATAGAGCTAATGGAACTTTTTGGGCATCATAAGTAATTTCAACAACTTCTGCGTGTCCAGTTCTACCATCGCATACTTCACGGTAGGTAGGATTTATTGTTGCTCCTCCGCTATAGCCGCTTTTAACGGCAATGACTCCTTCAACCTCAGAGAAAATGGCTTCTGTACACCAAAAACATCCTCCACCAAATACTATTTTTTTATATCACTCATAGCTGTTTTTTTTAAATTGATAAGTACTCAAGATTTTCCTGAGTAGTATTAAATGTTTTCTGTTTTTACTAGTGAAACTGCATTCGTGCAATATCTAAGTCCACTAGGTGCTGGACCATCGGGGAAAACATGACCCAAATGAGAATCGCAAATGTTGCAGGTAATTTCTACACGTACCATTCCAAATGTTACGTCTTTGATATAAGCAACGTTTTCTATAGCAACAGGTTGTGTAAAAGAGGGCCAACCTGTTCCGCTTTCGAATTTTTCACTCGAATCAAAAAGAGGAGTGTTGCAACATTTGCAAGCGTATTTCCCAGGTTCAAAAAAACTGCACATGTCAGAGCTGTGGGCTCTTTCTGTACCTTTTAGTCGTGTAATGCGGAATTCTTCTTCGGTTAGTAATTTACTCCATTCCTCAGGCGTTTTTTCTACTCTTTTTGGAGGAGTTGGATTTCCGTGATTGGCGTATTTTATAATATCGTTCCAGTTTAGCATGATGTTTTTTTTAAAGTTATAACTTGTTGGATGTAATTCGTTTTAACACATAGAAACATAGTTTTGAAAGTGATGCTTTATTTAAGGTGTGTTAATAAATTGTACACTTTGAGTTGTTATAGGTTTTATTTAAAAAATTAAAATTGTAATGAACTACTCCTTTCTAATGGTTCTTTTTTACTGTTTTTTGTAGTATAATTTAATATTCGTTTTTAACTTCATTTACGAAATTCAAGAATACTGATTTTGTAAATCGAACAAAAGTTTTGGTTTCGTGATCGTAACCAACCCATTTGTAGTGATTGCCGTACGGACATATAGGTGCTCCCTCAGTGGTACCTTTTACTAAAGAATACCGTGATTGGTCCTTGACGAATTGTTCTTTGTCTATTTTTACTAAATGGCTCATATCTATGATTTAGAGTACAAAGTTAGGACGAAAGAAAGCGTTACTTGTAGACCCGATTTCCTGCAAATTTGTTTATTTTTCCTTTTTAGTCTTTAAGGGTGTATTTGCTGTATTTTTGGAACAATAAATTTAGTTTCGGACGAATGTAAGTTTCACAAAATGGCGCTTCTTTTCGAGTTTTATAGTAGTTCAAAAATTCGTCTTTGTTTATTTTAAATTGTGCAAAAGGCAAAATTTGTGTAATGTACTTTTCTGTGTTTTCGATTTGTAATTCAGAAACGAAGTTTAAACTTTCCTCTTTTTGTTGCTCATTAAAATGGTAAATAGCACTTCTGTATTTGCTTCGCATACTGTGATTTGAAGTGCTGGCATGTGTAAGAAGATGGATCTCGATTAATGTTTTAAGTGAAATTAAATCAGTGTCAAAATGAACGATCACGGCTTCTGACCAATAATCCTGAGGCTCGACAGATTCAATCCAGCCTTGCTCGACCAATTCTACACCAATTAAAGTTTGAAAAACAGCTTCCGTACACCAATGACATCCGCCTCCAAATCCTATTTTAAGTTTCATTACGCGTTAATTTAATCTGTTGGTATTCGTTTCTTTTAATATCGTTTTTAGTTAGCTGTTCTGACTTTACTATTTTTTTCTTGATTTTAGAAAAGCAATTGCGCCTTCTACGTTGATGTGAAAATCTGAAAAAACAACTGTATCTTCTTCATCAATCAATAAAAACCAAGGTGTTCCTCCGGTTTGAAAATCCGTCATAACTGTCGCTCTTTTTTCCCCATAATCAGAGCCGTCATCGTGTCCAAACGGGATATTTAGATCGTATTTTAGTTGGTTTTCACGAAGTTTGTCGGCTGTGTTTTCATCAAAACCTTCAAAAACAGTCTGGACGGCAAAAAAGACAACATTTTTATCTTCTTGCAAAGCATCAACCATTTTTTTTAAAGAAGGCAATCCAATAGAATGACAACCCGGACACCAGTTTTGGAATCCGTAGATTATTTTAAATTTTCCTTTGTGATCCTTTAACCGAATCGGAGCTGTTTTATTTCCGTCTCCGTCAATCCAATAGTTTACTCGTAATTCAGCTGCTTTTGGGCTTGTTTTTTCTGTATTGCTCATATCTATTTGTTTTTTAGAGTGCAAAGTTCGTTCAAAACAAGACCTAATTAGTAGACTGGTTGTCCTTATCAATTGGCAATTTTTCCCTCTTTGTTTTTGTGGAAAGCAAACTTTATTGCCAACTCAGTTTTTTTCGATCTTCCCAATAGTCTTCAGGCGTTTGTTTTACGGTTTTTAGAAGTTCGATTTCATGATCTTCTAAAGAAAAAGAGTTTGCTTTAAGATTTTCGTTCAATTGATCCGGTTGTGTTACACCGCTAAGTACAGAGTATGGATTGAGTGTAGCGATTACAAATTGAAGGGCGATCGCATCAATACCTACATTATACTTAGTTGCTAGGTTTTGGTAAATTTGGAGGCCGTCATTTTTGTCTAAAAAGATACGGCCATTAGCCATTGCTTCTTTTATAATTACCTTTTTGAACTTTAGTTCTTCTTTTAATTTTAAAAGATTTTGCTCTAAGAGGTTGTAAGTAACCTGAAAAACATCAAATAGTGCTTCGTTATTGCATTTTATTTGAAGGGCTTTTTTAATGATTTCATTTTGATTTGCACCACTTGTAGAAAGGCCAATTTCGATGTTTCGTTCTTTTTTAATTTGGTGTAATTTTTCTAATACTTCTTGGTTTTCCAAAACACCGCTTTCTAATGTGGCTGAGTGAATTTGGTAAATTTGAATGTTTTTTAATCTTCCGAAAGTAGTTTTCGATTGTCTTTCCAGCGTTTCAAGTGTATGATTTTTTACTTCGTGTACTATTGCATTTTTGTCAAAATTGGCAACATAAGTGTATCCCCATTTACTTGAAATGATGATGTCTTTTGGCTGGAATTCAGCAATCCATTCTGATAGTATTTCTTCTGCAACGCCATAACTGGGTGCGGTATCAAAATGTCTGATTCCGGCTTGGTAAGCTTCGGTTAAAAAATGTTTTCCTTGCGTTTTAAAAACTGCCAAATCAAAATTCCTATCTGAAATGGAATTGTTTTTAATATTGATATAGTGAGGCCTGCCAATGGCTGCCATTCCTAGTCCGATCATAGTTTTATTACTTTTAAACAAATTCAAAGCGTATTTTTTTTGCGATATTGTATGGGGGCTATTTTTTCGTTCTTTTTGAAAAAACGACTAAAGGTCTGAATGTCATTAAAACCTAATTCATAAGCAATTTCAGAAATGTCTTTATCGGTATAAGAAATTAAACGGCGTGCTTCGAGCATGATGCGTTCCTGAATGAATTTGAGGGGCGATTTTGTTCCCAGTTTCTTAAACGTATTGGAGATTGTTTTCGGGGATTTGTAAATAAGGGAAGCATAATCCGCAACAGTATGTTTGCTTCTGAAATTAGTCTCTACCAGGAAATTGAAATTCCGTATCAAATCATTTTGTTCTGTACCCGTAATGCTGCTCAGGGATTGCATTTTGTAAACTCTGGTGCAGGTAATCAATATTCGTTTAAGCATCATTTGCAACATCTCGAGCTGAAGACTGTCTTTCATTTCAAATTCCAAAGTAGCCATTTTCCACGCCGTTTGCATTATATCTAATGGTATTTCATTAATTTTTATGATGGGTAATTTTGCCGCTGCTCCATAATATAAGATTCCTTTGCATCCAATTTCGCTGTCATGATCTAAAACGCAGTAGAATGATTTGTTGAATCTCAGTAAATTAATGGTCTTGACATTGTCATACTCAAGTCTGTGAAATTCCGTTAGAAAGACGATTTCATTTTTTTCAAAAGTATAAGGTATTCCATCTATTGTAAGTTTGTTTTGATCAGATGTAAACCAAATAAGAAGCAGGGTTTGTGTTTTTGTGTTTTTTAAAAAATTGCTATTGTGACTATCGATTTTTTGTAGTTCAAAGTACTCTCCATTTTTTCCATCATATACCATCGCTCTGAGTTAAGTTATTATTTGATTTTAAAAAGTTACTAAATAACTAAGTTACTTATTTAATTCTGATTATTTTGGATCATCAACGCTAATAATGTTTTGCAGGTCTAAGTGTTCTGATTGAATGCGTCTAATAATGTACAATCTTCTAAAATGAGTATATTTAAGGAAACTATTTTACGGGTCTGCTGAATTGAAAATTTGTACGCTCATAATACTGTTAAATGTAAAAATTTTCTACGGTATTTTTTTTGAAAGTTTTTTATTACGTTATCTTTTCTAGCCTTTTATTTACGGATCTCTATTGTACCAGTTTTTGGTTGTTTGACGGGAAAAAGACTCCTTTTGACAGATTAATTTGTTGTTTGTCGATTATTTTGATCGGGTATTCTATTATTAATACATATATTCGCAAAAATTTTTTGCATGAAAGTAATACAATACGTATCAATTTTTTTTTGTTTTTTTACTACAGCCCTTTACAGTCAAAATGAGTCCAATATAACCTACGGTTTAAAATTTGGCGCACTACATTCTAAAATCAGTAATCTGCCGGAAAGCATAAAAGGCAGAGACAATACATTTGACAACAGCGTTATGCAAAGTAAAGGCACTTACGGTTTAGAAGGTGGCTTTTTCTTAAATTTCAAACTTCATGATACCCGCGTTGCCATACAACCGGAGATTCTGTTCAGACAATCCGGTGAGAAAGTTTCTTATCGCGATGCAGTAGGAAAAGAATTTGAATTAGGACTCAATTACTCTTATTTAGAAATTGGTGCTTTGTATAAAGTTTATCCTTACGAAGGATTAAATCTGGGTTTTGGTGCTTTTTATGGCATTAGTTTATCTCCTAATAATGTTACTTATACTTCGAATGAAGCCGGAGGAATGTACGATGTTGCGACAAGACAGTTTTACCAGGACGGTCTTAACGGAGCGGATGACTTTTCGCTGTGTTTTGCGGTTGGGTATGAATTGCATAAAAGTATACATTTTGATATGCGCTATTATTTAGGTGTAAAAGATGTAGTAAACAGTAATGCTTCCTCTTTTCAGTTTATCGAAAATCAAAACAAGAGCAGTGTCTTTTGTTTCTCTTTAGGTTATAGTTTTCATCAATGGTAATTTCAATTAAAAAAATGAAAAAATTTATTTTGCTTCTTCTTTTAGTAAGCACAAAATCTTTGTTTGCGCAAGGCGACAGAGAGATTACGTATGGCTTTTTTGCAGGTGGAATTTATTCTAAAATGTCTAATCTTCCTGATGTGATAGTACCCAAAGGAATTTATCAGGGATATTCGCTGGAGGAAGAAGGAAAGTTTGGTGCAACAACGGGATTTGTAATTAATTGGAAATACCCGTATGCCAATGTGGCTATTCAGACCGAAGTTTCTTATTCCATGCAGGGGACAGATTTAAATTATAGAGATAATAAAGGACTTCAATACAAAATGACTTTTGGATACAGTTATATAAACGTTGGAGCGTCTTTTAAATATTATCCGATTGAAGGTTTTTATGTTGGTGTCGGGCCTTATATAGGTTTTAATCTGGACAGCAATAATATTAAATATACTTCTAACGCTCAGCAAGTATTTGGTAATTCAGGTGTTTATTTTGAGCCGGACGCCAATGTACAGAAAGTACTGAAAGAGTCCCTTACCGGTAAGAATTATTTTTACGGAATGTTGTCTGCAGGATACGAATTCAGTTCGAATTTGTCTGTTGGTGCCCGTTATACTTTAGGACTTACGGATGCTTTAACTACCGAAGAAAATGGCCATCGTTACAGTGAAAACAAAAATAAAATGAACAGTATTTCATTGATTATTGGATATTCATTTGATTTTGATGACCTGGGTAATTTTTAATAAACGATCATCTTGAAAATCAGGAGATATGAATAAGAAGATTTTTTTACTGCTAATGCTGCTGTGCACAACAGCAGGTAGTTTGGTTTTTGCACAACAAAAAAGCGTACCCGGCAATGTTCAGGAACCTTTTTTTTGGATAAAATCAAGAGCCAATAACGACGCTTATTATTGGGAAAGCCTTACTAAAACAGAAGCAAAAGTTCCAACAAATACGCAGAAAGGAACGGCTTTTAATTTTAACCCCAGTATTATTTTTGATACCGCTCAGGATTCTTTAGTCCTGCCTTTGGGCGTTAACAGCAAAAAAAAGCAAACCGTATTTATGGTTTATAAAGTAAAAGACAGTTTGAAAGAACAACTTTTATGGACGATAAATGATACTAAAAAAACGGTTTCTGTTGCAACAAATAAACGCCTTGTTGATTTGAAAAAATACAGTTACAGGTCGTACAATGAAAAAGTCAAACTTCAAAAGGCGAATATTCATTTTTTCCAGCAAAACATAACCGACACTGTTGCGAAACCTTCTTCGCTGACTATTGGTTTAAAATCTAAATTTGAAAAATTACCACCCGAAGAATTCAACGGAAACATAAGCGAAATTTTGGTTTATAACCGTGTTTTATCAGGTGTTGAAACTCAGAAAGTAGCGAGTTATCTCGCGGTTAAATACGGTATTTCACTGTCACAGTTTGAAATCAAAAACTATCTCAACAGTTCGGGGATGACTATTTGGGACAATGATAAACACAAAGGATTTCAGTCTTCGATTACGGCAGTAGGGCGAGACGATGTCAGTGGATTGCTGCAGCTAAAAAGCAGTAATATGGCCGAAGAAGGTTTATTGACCATGGAACTTAAAAGTAAAACGAACAAAATCCCAAATGATTATTTTGTTTTTTGGAGTGATAATGCAAAAAATCTTCTCGTAAAAAAGCAAGAACAAGGAGAGCCAGTGGGTGTTGACAGACAATGGCAACTGGATTTCACAGGTACTTCAGATCTAAGCCTGGATTGGACTTTTGATCCAAAATTTATCAAAGGTACTTTACCTAAAGACACTTATTACTGGTTGTTGGTAGATCATTCGGGAAAAGGAACTTATGAGGAGAATAATTCCGAGTACATTAAATTAGGAAGCACATCGAGTAAAGAAAAATTGGTACTAAAAGATTTTAACTGGGATCAGCAAAAATCAGGCAGTGTTAAATTTACTTTGAAAATAGCGCCTCAAATGTTCAGTCGTGTTTGGATTACGCAGGCAAATTGTGGTGTAAATGCTTCAGGAGAATTAAATTATACGATTGAAGGTGGAGAAGGCCCCTTCACAGTAACCGTTAAAAAACAAGGAACTGAAACCATTTTAAAACAATGGAGCCAAACAGCAAAAAGCAGCAACGGAGTGAAACTTTCTTCGGGGAATTATGATTATATCGTAAGAGATGCCAAAGGAAATTTATATTCGGAAACTGTTTTTGTGGCAGACAAACAAGGTACAGTACCCAACTTAAAACCAGAATATCAATTAACAAACGGAAACGCTTTAACGCTGGACGCAAGTCTTGGTTTGCCAACCGGGAATTATGAATATGAATGGTATTACGAGGGTAATTTTATCGATAATAATCCTAAAATTCTCGTAGATCAGCCGGGTAATTATGAGTTAAGATTATCTAATGAGCAGGAATGTAAAACGTCAAGTAAAATTGCAATTGCGACAGATGGAAAGGAAAATACAGACTCAAGTGTATTGATTTTATATCCTAATCCTACTGTTGACGGTCATTTTACTATTGCCATGCAGTTTGCCACAAAAACAAATGCCACGGTTAGTATTTATAGCCCAACGGGTACTTTGGTACAACAAAAGCAGTTTTCTCAGATTGAAAATTACATTTACGATGATGTGATTAAAGCTTCATCAGGAATGTATCTCGTTACCGTTAATTCAGATTTCGGAACAAAGACTTTTAAAGTTATTGTGCGATAATCTGACCGCTTAAAATTTAAATATTTTATACGAATAAATAAAATAAACGATTGCTCCCAGTCGATTACTATATGAAAAATAAAATTATAATTCTTGTCCTTTTAGTAAGCTCCTTTTTGTTTGCAGTGAATTTTAAGAACTATCCTGTAGTTTCTTCGTTTGCACAAGATCTTTTTGAAAATGAAAACGAAAGTAAAGTTCCAGTAACAGATTCAATTGATACAGCTCCAAAAGCAGCTAATAAAATAAAAGTATTTGATGCCGATATCAAAGAAGGTTTTATTGGGGTAAAAGACGAATCGGATACGGATGATGCCTACGATAATGTTTTTCATCTTGCGATAAACGAGATGCCTACTGTTTATGAAAATGCTTATTTGGAGTATGAATTATACGGTTACGATCAGTCAGCTTCGATCTCGAGAAGTTTAAATAATCAGGCAAGTATCGGGGGACAATTTTTGTCTAAGAATACGAGTTGGAGTTTACAATCAGAATTGCTTTCAGAAAAGTCTTTGAGACAAGGAGATAACGTAATATTGTTCACCGCTCCCGAAGGAACTTCGAATAATTATAAAGTTAAAAACGTACAAATTGTATATCGTCCTTTGAAACTTTCGAGTACGTATACTTTATTGAAATCGGATGATAAATTGTATATCAAAGGAACTAATTTTCCTTCGCATATTAGCAAATTGAGTATTGATGGTATTGCTGTTAATGTCAATCAGCCGGAGTTTGAATTGATTTTGGATCGTAATGATTTAAATTCGGATCAATATGTTACGGTTTATAAAGAAACCACAACAGGAGTTGGTAGCACTGAAAAATTAAAAATCAATGATTTCTTAAAAGTAGCTAGTTTCAGACCGCTTGAAAATGCTAAAGAAAGTTTTTCTAAGACCATTGATTTTAAAACGGCTAATACCCTTTCGTATAAAGATTTTTTTGCAGTTTTCCCATTAGGAGCATTAAAATCAGATGTTCAGGTGTCGGTAAGAGGCTTGCGTAAAATTGATATTGCACCTTTAAACTCCGCAATGGTTAACGTTACGGGAGCAAATGCCGGATTTAGATTATTGCCGCACGGAACTCTTTTCGAAAAAGCGGTACGTTTATCACTTCCATTTGATAAAAAAGCAATTCCGGAAGGTTATACGGAGAAAGATATCAATGTCTTTTATTTTGATGAAAACAAACGTCTTTGGCAAGAAGTAAGCAAAGATTCGTTAGACATTAAAAGAGGAATTATCACTGCGAAAACAACACATTTCACGGATTTTATTGCCGGAATTATAAAAATGCCCGAATCTCCTGAAACTTCAGGGTATACACCAACAAGTATAAAAGATTTAAAAGCAGCAAGTCCGCTAGTTGGAATTCAATCGATCGCACCACCTTCAGCAAACGGAAGAGGAACGATGAGTACTGGTTTTAGTATTGTTTTACCAAGTGGAAGAGGGGGTATGCAGCCTTCGTTTAATTTGCAGTATGATAGTGATGGCGGGCACAGTTGGGCAGGAACGGGTTGGGATGTTTCGGCTCCTGCAGTAAGTAT
Organism: Flavobacterium sp. ABG; assembly: GCF_001027725.1. Taxonomy (NCBI): domain Bacteria; kingdom Pseudomonadati; phylum Bacteroidota; class Flavobacteriia; order Flavobacteriales; family Flavobacteriaceae; genus Flavobacterium; species Flavobacterium sp. ABG. Next base: position 186,786 of record NZ_LEKS01000002.1, on the reverse strand, counting down.
AGAAACTCGTTGGGGGGCACCACGTTATGATGCTCAAAACGAAACAGAAAGTTATGCGATTGCGGGCGAACAGTTAATCCCTAATTCACATAGAGCGACCTGGGTAGGCAGAACAGCAGACAAACAGTTTTATCCAAGAAGAGAAGGCGCTTTCCAGCAGATTATCAGAAAAGGATCTTCGACTAAAGATTATTATTGGGTGGTAAGAGACAAAAGCGGTGTCGCCAGTTATTACGGTGGAAATGCATCCGGTCTGGCAACAAATGCAGTATTGCAGGACGCTTCGGGAAATATTGGTCATTGGGCACTTTGTTTCCAAGTCGATTTAAAAGGAAACTCGGTAAGCTATGAGTACGATAAAAAAGACGGAGAGCTGTATCTTAAAAATGTCTATTACACCGGTTTTGGATCAGAAAAAGGAAATTACAGTGTCTCTTTCATTAAAAATAGCGATTTAGGAGAAGTAAACAGACCCGATGTTCAGGTTTCGGCCAGACTTGGTTTTAAACAAACAAACAATCAGTTGTTGCGAAAGATAGAAGTTCGCTATAAAAACCAAATGATTCGCAGATATGAACTGAATTATAAAGAAGGGGCTTTTAAGAAAACCTTACTGAAATCGGTTGCAGAATACGATTCAGAATCGAAATTATTCTACACGAATACGCTGGATTATTTTGATGATGTACGAGAGACTTCAGGTAAATACAATCCTTTTGGACCCGAGCAGGTATGGAGTGTTCCAAGTGATAATATCAAACAGGGATTCACAGGAATTAAAGACTTTGAAAGCAATCATACTTTAGCCGGAAGTACCAATGGAACTTCAACCGGAATCAATTACAGAATAGGTATAGGACTTCCTACTTTAGGGACTTTTAAATCGAACACGATAGGACCACACGGAGGAAATAGCTGGGGATCATCAGACGTTTCTGTCGTTTTACAAGACTTAGACGGAGATTCATTTCCAGATAAAATTTTTAAGATTGGTAATGATGTTTATTATCGAAAAAACTTATACGGTTCAGGGCAGAATGCCTTTGGAGAAGCGATTCGTATTGAGAACCTGGGGAATTTAGGTTTTACGAAATCAAAAACATTCAGTTGGGGAGTTGACGCGACCGTAGGTTTTGGATCGGCTTCTGTAAATGTCGGTTATGACGAACAGCGCTCGACCAATAAAACCCAAAGTTACTTTATGGACTTTAACGGGGATGGACTGGTAGATTTTGCAGATGGCGGGAAAGTATATTACAACCGTATTATCAATGGTGTACCTCATTTTCTACCCAACAGTTCAGGAACTCCTTCGCCTGTTTCGGGTGATGGAAATCTAATTATAACGACTCCGGATCGTACTCAGGAATTACAGGAATTATTAGATAAAAATCCTTTGCATGATGTGGTAAGAGTATGGCAGGCTCCGGCAACGGGAGAAATTACTGTGACCCAAAGTTTTGCCTTACTAGAAGATCTTTCCGTAGAACGTCAACAGTATAAAACGCGTGACGGACAGGGGAAAGCAGATGGTGTGCATTTGTATTTTCAAAAAAACAACAATTTGATATGGGATCAGGTTATTGGAGCTGATGATTATACATTAAAAATAAAACCGGCTACAACTTTGTCCGTTCAAAAAGGAGAACGTTTGTATTTTAGAGTAAGTTCTATAAAGGATGGTAACTATGATAAAGTGGTTTGGGATCCAAAAATAGAATATACCAAAGCAATCGATTATTATAACGAGAGCGGGATTGTAAGAAATAAATTGATTGATGTTACTACTGTTACAGATGCAAATTTATTGTCTTTAAAAACCTATCAGGCTTCGAAAGACTTTTTTGTAAGTTCATCCAATCCGATAATAGTTCCAAAAGCCGGATTGATTCGTTTTTCAGGGCAATTTAAAAAACCGCTGACATCAGATCACGTTACTTTAAAAGTGGTTAAAACGGTAGTGGGTTCGGTAAACGAAACGGTGTTGTACGAAAAGAGATTTTTAGCTTCAGAAATTGTTACTTTAGATTTAGCGACACTTAGTTTTGCTATTGCTGAAGACAATGCTTTTGTGCGAATGAGGATTGAGACGGTTACGAATATTGATTTGAAAGCATTGGTGGTTAATCCAACCGTTACGATTCCCGGAGTAGCAGGAACAAGACCCGAAGACAATATTAAAAAGGTAGAGATCTCGCATTCGTTTTATAATAAAATTGATGGAAACTATATTATAACAGGAAAGAAACCTACTATTAACGGTAGATTAAATCTATCTGTAAATCCGGCAGCTTACCAGTTAATTGCAGGTCCTGCCGCTTCAAGATACAATGGTAGACTAGTAATTTCTGCCAAACAGGGCACTAATTTAGTGGCTAGAAAAACGTTTAATGTTGTCAATGGAACATTGGTAGAAACGACTTCCGTTTTTGATGGGACGTACGTCTATGCAGAGGCTAAAAAAGACCTCCCAATTGAATTGGAACTCTATGTAAGCGATCCAACTTTAACAGATATTGTCAGAGCTTATCCTAAAAATAATGCGCTACAAATTGCTTATAATATGGTTGATGCGGTCACAGATCCATTACTACCTGTGGTTTGGAATGACACTACAACTGAGTTTTCAATTTACAGTAACCTGCCATCGGAAGCCATTACTTTAGGGTTATTGTACCGAAATTGGGGAAGTTTTATTGTAAATGGAAATCTTGCCGGTACTACAATTGACCAGACGAGATTAAAACCGCAGACCAATAGTGTAGACCCAAACAATTTTCCGGATTTAAACAATCTGAACCCAGATGCGATGCCTCCGGGCTTTGAAAGTTTCAAAGATTATTTCACGCAGTCTACCCAGATTTATTCCGAAAATATAGTATTTGGTGCAGAAAAAGCATCTTTTATTCAAAATGAATTTATTGGAAGTTCCCGTTTAGGAGAAGACGATATAGCGGAGTATGTCGATTTTTCGTTGCCTCCAAACAATTTAGCAGGAGGGGCGACCGCAGCATTTGATATGATTACCGAAAGCAAAAGTAAAAGTTTTGCTGCCGGTGCCAGTGCAGGCCCTGTTGGAGGAGGTTTGAGTACTTCTAAAGGAGACTCGTATGTGGTGCAGACTATGAGTGATTTTAACGGTGATGGTTTCCCCGATTATATCAGGGACGGTCAGGTGCAGTTTACCTCGCCTACAGGAGGACTTACAGGAAATAAAGCTGCGATAGGTGATTTTAGCCACTCCGAAAATACAGCTCAGGGAGGCAGTTTGTCCGGTAGTTATAGTCATGGTTCACCTGCAAATTCACTACAGTTAAGTGTCAGTAAAGCGGCTGTTACAAAAAATTACATGCAAACAGGAGCCTCCGGAGATGCCGAAAAAGGAGGAAAATCCGTTTCCTTAGGTGGTAACATAGGAAAAGGAGAAGACCATTCCGAGCAGGTATTTTCAGACGTAAACGGTGATGGACTGGCAGATAAAATTATAGCTGACGGAAGAGTGTCTTTAAACACCGGATATGGCTTTTTACCCGAAGAAAACTGGACGAATCTTAATTTTATCAATAAAGGAAAGTCAAAGGATTTTAGTGCCAATTTAGGATATAGCATCTATAATGGTTCTTTCTCCGGTGGTTTGAATTACGGAAGTTCTGTTTCTGACGGGACAAATACCTTTATGGATGTAAACTCAGACGGATTAGCAGACAAAATTACCTATCGCGACAATGATGTTTTGGTTGAATTGAATATGGGTAATTATTTTGGTGCCCCTATTACTTATCCAAAATATTCGGCGATGTCAAGAAATAAATCCGTTAGTTACGGAGCCAGTATTGGTGTTTCTTATGACATTCCGTTGGTTCCACCAATTATTGTTATGAAATTAACACCAAGTATCGGTGGTAGTTTTGGAGCCAGTACATCTCGTTCCGAAGCTTCATTTTCTGATGTCGATGGGGATGGCAACATAGATTACATTGTGTCAAAAGATCAGAATAATTTAATTGTACGTCTTTCAAACATAAAAAGAACCAACAAATTAAAAAGCGTTACCAACGCGGCCGGAAACAGCTATGTGGTCGAATATGAGTTATTAAAGCCAACATATGAAAATCCTGCGTCTAAATGGGTTTTGCAATCCGTTGATATTTTTGATGGACATATTGGTGATGGTATTGATCATTCGATTACTAAGTTCAGATATGAAAATGGTTATTTTGATCGTCGTGAAAGAGAATTTTATGGTTTCGGAAAAATAATTCAGGAGCAAATTGATGCAGCCGATAATTCAGTTTTTTCAACTTTTATTGAAGAATTTTACAATCAGGATTATTTCAGAAAGAATCTTCTAAGATATAGTGCTAAGATTGACAAAAATAATAAAACACGTCAGGAATCAGAAAACGAATATAGTTTTATAGATGTGGCTACACAGGCAAGTGTTTCGGTTTCTGACTTGAATTTACCGGTGTGCGATGCCAAACGTATTTTTGTTGGATTGATACATACCAATCAAAAATCGTATGAAGGAGGAAGTGAGTATCTGGAAACTAACCTTTTTAATACTTATGATGCTAAAGGAAACATTACGCAATATGAAGATTTAGGGAATGGTAGTGCAGATGATAAGGTTACCGCTAAAATTACTTATCATGAGAGTACGACACCTTATTACAGTGGAATTGCAAAACAATTAGAAGTATATACTATTGAAGGATTACGTCGTAAAAGAGTAACAGAAATAAAAGCGACAACAGCTGACGTTACCCAAATTAGAAATTACAGCGCAGCGGATAAGATCGCAATTACTGATTTTATCTACGATGCATATGGGAATCTTCAGAAAATAACGGGGCCAGAAAACCACAAAGGGCAACGTATGACACTCGATTATACATATGATGCTGAAAATCATAGTTTTCTAACCGAAATAAAAGATGCTTTTGGATATCATAATACAATGGAATATGATTATCGTTTTGGAGATCTATTAAAAACGACTGATCGTAATGATCAGAGTACAGAATATAAGCTTGACGCCAAAGGTCGTACGGAATTGGTTCGTGGCTCTTATGAAATTGCCAGTGGAAAACCGTATACGATTTTTTACGAATATTTTCCGGAGGCAAAGGTACCATATTCTAAAACAAGAAATTATGATCCTGAATTGGATAAAGATATTGAAACTTACAGTTATACAGACGGGTTAGGACGGGCTTTGCAAGTTAAAAAAACAGCAAGTTTATTTACACAATCCGGCAGTCCTGATCAAGAAGCACAAATTATATCAGGTAAAATTATTTACGATGGTTTAGGACGTCCGACAGCGAGTTTTTATCCAACAACGACGAGTGTAATAGATAACAATTTTAGTACAGGGGTTTCAAATATAATGCCGACTAAAACGGACTATGATGAAATGGGACGTCCCGTTAAAGAAACCTTACCGGATGGAAGTTATAATACAACGAGTTTTGCTTTAGATAACATTGATGGTTTGCCAGTTTTACGTGCCACACAGACGGATGCCTTAAATAACACTATTCAAACCTTTACCGATGCTAAGGGAGAAAATATTGCTAGTCAGCACAATGATTTGCTGACTAAGTTTGAGACAAATGCGTTGGGTGAAACTGTAAAAGTAACTGATGCAATGGATCATGTTACTAAAAGTAGCTATGATTGGTTGGGGAGACGCGTTGAGTATATAAATCCGGACGCTGGAACAACAACGACAAAATACGATTTGGCAGGAAACATGACTTCCCGAATTACACAGGATATTAAAAATACAGTTCCAAATGGTGGTGCGATACAATATGAATACAATTTTAACCGACTTGAAAGTATAAAATACCCTAAAAATCCACAGAATAATGTACAGTATAATTTCGGTAAAGCTGACGGAACTGCATCCCGCAGAGGAAGGTTATGGTTTGTTCAGGATGCAAGTGGGGGACAAGAGTTTTTTTACGGAAAACTAGGTGAAATCGAAAAAGAAATTCGTACACTTCGTATTACTCCTACAGATGTACAAACCTATATTTCGCAGTTTGAATATGATACTTGGAATCGTATGCAAAAAATGACTTACCCGGATGGAGAAGTAGTTGATTACACCTATAATCGTGCTGGAAACCTGCAAAGTATGCAAGGTAAAAAAGAAAGTCATGTATATGATTATATAAAACAATTGTCGTACGATGAATTTGAACAGCGTAAGTACTTAAAATATGGAAATAATACAGAAACGAACTATACTTACGATTCGTCCATGCGCAGATTACAGCAGTTACAGGTCAAAAGTGGTTCGCGACAAGTGTTTGACAATTCGTATAGTTATGATTTAGAGGGTAATGTATTAAGCATAAAAAATGTTGCGCCTATTGTAAACAATACTCTTGGAGGTACAGCTTTGCACGAATATCAATATGATGGATTTTACAGGCTAAAATCAGCGAAAGCAACCTATCAGGGAGAATTTGTTAAAGCACAGTATGAGCTGAATATGAGCTATAATAAAATGCATAATATTACCAAAAAAGATTTGGTACATATCGTGAACAATGAGCAAAAAGGTTATGTTTTAGATTATAATTATGATAATGAACTTCATCCTAACGCTCCTAATAAAATTGTAGAAGCAGGAAAGACTGAACCAAGAGAATATGTTTATGATGGTAACGGAAACCCAACGAGTTATTCTGAATCTCAGAGTTTCAGAAAAATGACATGGGATGAAGAAAATCATTTGATGGGAATTAATGATAACGGACGAATACATCAATATACTTATGATTCAAATGGAGAGCGTGTAATAAAGAGTAGTGGTGACAGTCAAAACATAGCCATTAATGGTCAAACTGCTGCAACGATAGTTCATTCGGATGATTACACGGGTTATGTAAGCCCTTATTTCGTAATCAGCAAAGGGAAATTTACGAAGCATTATTATGAGAGTATGCGACGTATAGTAAGTAAGCTGGGTAATGGTGCGTTTGCACAACCATTAGGTATAACAGCCGGAGGTATAAACTATACGAAGCGAACTGCTGAACAGCAAAAAGCTTTGGATGCTTATGTAAAAAGTTTAGGCGTGCCTCCCGGGCCACCAACACAACATGGGATTTATGGAACACCTGAATTTACCGGTGACCCATATCCAAGTGAAGTTCTTAAACCAGTAGAGGAAAATCAGGAACCACCGGAAGGCTGGCCGAGAAATCCAATTTTCAACGCACCGGGTGATGTACCGGGACCACCCGTACAGTTTGGTCCGCCAATTGAACCAACAACAGTTAAAGCAGGTCAAGGTTTTACCGGAATTGGTTTGCCTGAAAATGATATTTTTTATTTTCATCCCGATCATTTAGGAAGTACGTCATACATTACTGTTAAAAACGGTAGTGTAAGTCAACATGTCGAATATGTTGCTTTTGGTGAAATACTGTTTGAGGAGCATAATTCGTCATTTTCTTCTCCTTATTTATTTAATGGAAAGGAATTAGACAGAGAAACAAACTTATCTTATTACGGAGCCAGATACCTGGACATGAAAACCAGTATGTGGTTGTCTGTGGATCCCTTGACTTTAAGAGAAGACTTTTTTGAAGCAGATGAAGAGAATCAATCGTCTACCGTTTTTAATCCTCAAAATCTTTCTTCTTATGTTTATTGTTATCAATCGCCAGTAAAATTTAATGATCCTGATGGGGAAAACCCTATATTAGGAGCCGTTTTAGGAGCTGCTGTTGACTATGGTATTCAAGTTGCTTCAAATTATGCTCAGGGTAAAAGAGGGATGGATGCATTTACTAAAAACATAAATTTATCCTCCATAGCGCTTTCTGCCGTTGAGGGTGGACTTACGTCAGGTGGAAGTGTAATAAAGAAAATAGCGGTTAAAAGTGCTGTTTTAGTGGTTAATAATGTTGTCGAAATTAAAACAAATGATAAAGGAGGCTTTGAAGCAAAAGTGGATAAGAACCCTAGAAATATTATTAAAAATATAGCTATTGATGCCACTGTAAATGGTCTTGCTAAAGGGGTAGGAACGAAAGGAGTTAAATTGCTTTCAAAAGCTGATATCAATAAAGGTACAATCGCTAAAACAATTAAAAAAGTTATTAGAGCAAGCGGCGGACGAGTAACTCGTGATGTAAATAATAAGGTTAAGAAGTTTTCAACAAAACTAATAGAACAAACAGCAAAAACTTTAGAAAATACGGCAAAGGCCGCTACATTAAAAACTGTTAATGATGCAAAAGACAAAACAAATGAATAATAAGAAAAAGAACAGTTTTTTAGTAAAACTAAAAAAGAGGATGTATTTACTACTTGCATTAAGTCCAATTCTTTACTTGTGCTTTAGTATATTTAAATGGCCCGTTTATAATTCTTTATTGGATAAGTATGCTGTCGTAAAAGAGGCAACAATTATTAATGAAAAAAACATTCAAGGTAAGGGAGTCATAACTCAGATGTTTACCTATTCATATGCGTTTTCTGCGAATGGGAAATTATATAACGGAGATTCCAAAAAGAGAGGCTATAAAATCGGTAATAAAATTGAGGTAGAGTATTTGGAATCTTTTCCAAGTATTAACAGACCCAAACAAATAAAAGAATAAGAGAAAAAGTTTTTTAATTAAGGTCTTTGGGTATTTCTTTATTGGGAATCCTTTGTTTTATTAAATTATTAGGATGAAAATAAAAGATAAAATGAATACTTATACTAATGATAAAAAAACACCAACCAAGCCAACCACCAAAGAGTACTTTAAATTAGTAGGTGTATTGCTTGGTATTATAGCTTTTTTTGTATGGCTTTGTATCTATCTTATTGATGAAAAAACGGATGAAATTCAATATGTTAAAGAGGATTATACCACTTCGAAAGGAATAATTACTAAAATGTCTTTATATAAAGGAAAAGCAGTGAGGATTAAATACGTTGTCAATGGAAAAGTATATGAGGAATCTGATGGAATGGGAAAAAAATTAAATAAAGAAGAAGGAGATTCAATAGCCATAAAATATTCCAATAAAGAACCGGAATTAATGGTTAGTGAATACAATTGGGATTATTAAAAAATCTCCCGTGTTTTGTCAATATGATTTTCAGTAGGAACGAGTACTGAAAATAAAAAAAAATAAGAATAATCGTAAGGATAAGTAAAAGGTACAGCAAAATATTTGACTGTACCTTTTTTTATTTTTGGAGTTTATGAAAAAGGATATTCAGCTTAAAAATCGTTTGACCGCAAAGAATGTGTGCAGACTTGAAAGCTTCGCTTGGCAAAACAGATCAAAGTTTAGGTGTTTGTGAATCCCTTTGTTAGTTGTTTTTCTGTTGCGAATAGCTGCCCGTAATTTTTATACCGAAAGTCCGTAATTTTTAGTGGAGTGTTGCTTTTATTTTCGCTTAGGGTCAATTATGCGATCTGCGTTGTGACCTGAATTGCAAGAACATAAAAGTAGATTACAGGCTTCAGATCATTTGTTATATAGCTTCTTGGTAACAAAAGACAACAGTGATAAGCCTAGTTAACTCCTTGTTAAATAAACTAATGGTATAAAAGAATTACACTAAAATGGATCACATTAACCACAAAATTGGTAAAGACTATTGGAATAAAAAAATCAGTAAACTTACTTATTCTAAAGAAAATTTTTCGGAAAACTCTTCAACAGATTTTAGTACCGTTTCGGCTTCTGAACTTTCTTACTTCTATAAATTAACGGCTGAAAATACTATTGTAGAATTTACGGTGTTGATCGCCCTTTATAATATGTTGCTTCAAAGGTATTTTGAAGAGTCTAATTTTGTGTCCTCTAACATGTTTTTGAATGCTGAAAATGCAGTGTCATTTTATGTATTTCAAGCTATAACTCAAAAGACGGTAAAAGAATTTATACAGGAAGCAAAAGAAGAAGTTCAAGACGTTTATAAGCATACAAACTATTACGAAGAGCATAGTATTTCCACAGCATCAAATGTAAATGCTATTCCTTTTCAGTTTAATTACGGAGCAGAAAAAGAACAGCAAGTATTGTGCTGCGGCTGGTCCTTTCAAATCGAAAAACTGGAAAATAAAGATTTTAGAATGGCATTACATCATTCGGATAAATTTGTGGAAAGTGCTCTCGCCGGACATTTTTCAGCAAATTTTAAAAACCTATTAGCAGGATTAGAAGACAATATTACTACTTCAATTTCTAAACTGCCTTTAGTTTTGAATGAAGAAAAAGAATTGCTGTTACACACTTTCAATGCGACAAAAACGAACTATGATACGACTCTTTCATTAGCCGAAATAGTAGAAAAGCAAGTACAGAAAACACCGCAGCATGTTGCCGTTGTTTGTAAAGAAACAGTACTTACCTATCAGTCGCTTAACGAGCAGGCCAATCAGGTTTCGGATTGGCTGATTAAAGAGTATGCTATTGCAGCAGGCGATTTTGTCGGGGTTAAAATGGAGAGAAGCGAAAAACTGCTTATAACTCTATTAGCGGTTTTAAAGGCGGGGGCTACCTACGTACCCGTAGATGTCAATTATCCGGAGGAAAGAATTGCCTTCATTGAAAAAGACAGTAATTGCAAGCTCGTTGTTGATGCTGTTCTTTATAATGATTTTGAGAAGAAACAGAACAACTACTCCAAAGAAAATCAGTCTGCGAACCGAAAATCAGCTGAGCTGGCGTACATTATATACACTTCGGGAACTACCGGAAACCCTAAAGGCGTGATGATCACACATCAAAATGCTGTAGCCTTAATTGATTGGGCACAAAGAGAGTTTGACACAGATAGTTTTGATGTAGTGTATGCCGCCACATCGCATTGTTTTGATCTTTCCGTTTATGAGATGTTTTACACACTTTCTGTTGGAAAAAAAATCAAAATACTAAATAATGCTTTAGAGATTGGCGCCGAATTGGCCAAAGATCAGAAGATTTTATTAAATACAGTACCTTCAAGTATTCGAAAGGTTTTAGAGGAAGGTTTTAGCCTTAAAAATGTGAGTGTAATTAATCTTGCAGGAGAACCTTTTCCGGTAGATATTGCAAAAAAGTTGTTGCTGACGAATGCCGAAATAAGAAACTTGTACGGCCCTTCGGAAGATACTACTTATAGCACTTGTTACAAATTATCTTCAGAAAAAAACTATACGACCATTCCTATTGGTAAACCCATTAGCAATACACAGGCTTATATTCTAGATGACGCTTTACAACTGGTACCGGCTGGTATTGTTGGAAAATTATATCTTTCGGGAGACGGTGTGACAAAAGGATATCTCAATCAGCCCGAACTAACTTCGGCCAAATTTATAGAAAATCCTTTTGAGGAAGGAAATAAAATGTACGATACCGGTGATTTGGCAAAATGGGCTCCTGACGGGAATCTGATTTTCTTGGGAAGAAAAGACCATCAAATAAAACTCAGAGGGTATCGTATTGAACTCGGAGAAATTGAGAACGCCATTTCTTCGTTTTCAGAAAACATACTGCAAGCCGTTGTGGCGGTCAAAGAGCGTAAAGGAGAAGATGTTTTAGTAGGCTATTATGTAGAAAACGAGTTTATCGATAAAACAGTTTTAAGGGGACATTTAGAAAAACTCCTCCCAGGTTATATGATTCCTGCTTATTTTATTAAACTAGAGACAATTCCGTTGACTCCAAATGGTAAAGTAGATAAAAAAGCGCTTTCAGAAATTACGGAAACGGCAATCGTAAAAAGAGAATATGTAGCTGCAGCTGATGTTCTTGAAAAAACACTAGTTGAGATTTGGGAACAAGCCTTAGGAGTAGCGCCTATCGGTATGAACGATCATTTTTTTGAAATGGGAGGCCATAGTTTAATGATTTCGCAAATTATTAATGCCATCTACAAAAAACTGGAGAAGAGTGTTCCGTATAAAATGTTTTATACCAACCCAACCCTCTCCGAGTTAAAAAAAGTATTAAAAAATAAAGAATATTTGCCAATTCCTTTGGCTGCTTTTTCAGAATCCTATCCATTGACGCATTCACAAAACCGATTGTGGTTGTTAAGTCAACTCGACGGTGGGAATGATGCCTATGAGATTTCAGGAGCGGTGGTGTTAAAAGGAGCTGTCAACCAAGCTAAATTTATTGAAGCCTTTAATCAAGTTGTAGCACATCACGAAATTCTGAGGACTTTTTTTAAGAAAGATCAAAACGGAGCGGTAAATCAATACATTCTGCCCAAAGAAGAATTTCATTTTGCCATAGACACTAAAGATTTTTCTCATCAGCAATCGCCTTACGATGAGGTTAAGCATTATATTGAAGGAAAAAGTAAAAACTCCTATGATCTGACGAAAACTCCTTTATTCAGCGCTTCGTTATTGAAAACTACACCGGATAATTTTGTGTTTTATTTATCAATGCATCACCTGATAAGCGATGGCTGGTCATTGGAAGTATTGACCGCACAGGTTTTAGCCTGTTATGATGCTTTGCATACCGGAGAGGCAATCAAGTGGTCTCAGGAAGCTGTTCAATTTAAAGATTATGCCGTATGGTTGTTGGAGGAACAGAAAAAAGAGAACTATCAGACCGCCCGATTGTATTGGCTTAAACAATTTGAAGACACCGTTCCGGTACTTCAATTACCTGTTTATGCGAACCGTCCCGCAGTAAAAACGTATGGAGGAAGTCAGTTGTATCATGTTTTAACAGCAGAAGTACTTACAGAGCTAAAAAACCTTTCCAAGAACTATCAGGTAACGCTATTTACAGTGTTAATGACGGGTATAAAAGCAGTATTATCCCGATATAGCAATCAAGACGACATTATCATCGGAACGCCAATAGCAGGGCGGGAGCATCCTGATTTAGAAGATCAAATTGGGTTGTTTACCAATACGCTGGCCATACGAAATTCAGTAAATCAGAACGAAGGATTTTCGACTTTACTTCAAAGAGAAGGAAAACTACTTTTGGAAGCTTATGAGCATCAGAATTTTCCATTTGATGCCTTGGTAGAAGAATTAAAAATAGCAAGAGACACTACAAGATCCCCTTTGTTTGATGTGATGGTCGTGCTGCAAAATCAACAACAATTAGCCAACTTTAAACACTCCGATTCATCTACAGTAACGATCGAAGAGTTCAAAATTAACAGAGCAATTGCCCCTTTTGATATCGTATTTACTTTTACAGAAAAAGAGGAGCTTACTTTAGAAATACTATACAATACAGACCTTTATACAGAGAATTTCATCAAAGGATTGTCCCAACATTTGGAGAATTTGTTTGTTCAAGTGATAAAGAGCCCCGAAATGGTAGTGGGAGAAATAGATTTGGTTTCCGAAAATGAAAAAGAAACTTTGCTACAGGTATTCAACGATACTGATGCCGCTTTTGATACGGAGAAAACCATAATCGATTTGTTTTTAGAGCAAGTAGAAAAAACGCCACACCATATCGCTGTCCGATCAGAAAATCAGTCTTTGAGTTATGCCGAACTGGATAAAAGATCGAATAAATTGGCGAATTACCTGATTGAGAACTATCGAATTGTTCCGCATGATCTGGTGGCAGTTTTATTAGAAAGAAACGAACATTTGGTGGTTTCCTTATTGGCCATACTAAAAACAGGGGCCGCTTATGTGCCTATAGACAAGAATTATCCCGAGAACAGAATTAAAGATATTATAGATGATGTTGCGGGCAAAGTAGTTATAGACACTGCTTTTTTGGATGTTTTTTATAATGAAAAACAATTGTCCGACGTTCAACCCGATGTAAAAACTGAAAGTACAGATCTGGCCTATGTAATCTATACTTCCGGATCTACCGGAAAACCAAAAGGCGTGATGATTGCACATCAGGGATTGGTTAATCTGTGTTTTTGGCACAAAGAAGTCTACAACGTTACAGCATCCAGTAAAGGAACTTTGTTTTCCGGGGTTGCCTTTGATGCATCGGTTTGGGAAATCTATCCGTATCTGCTATCAGGTGCCACACTTTACCCTATTGAAAACGAAGAAGTACGTCTGCAAACCAAATTGTTGACTTCTTTTTTGAAAGAAAACGAGATTACTCATTCGTACTTGCCTTCAAAAATATGTCAGGATATCATGGCAGATAACAGTTTGGCTCTATCGACTACGATACTTACAGGAGGAGAGAGTTTAAATTATGCAGTGGATACTTCTTTACAAGTATATAATAACTACGGACCAACAGAAAACACGGTCGTAACAACCTATTACGATTGTAAAGAAAGCACAAAAGAAAAAGTATCGATCGGAAAACCTATCGCAAATACAAAGGTTTACATACTGTCTGAAAATTTAAAATTACAACCAATTGGAGTTATTGGAGAATTGTGTATTTCAGGAATCGGACTTTCAAAAGGGTATTTGCATCAACCGGAACTTACGGCTGAAAAATTTATTCAAAACCCATTTGCAGCAACAGAAAAATTATACAAAACCGGAGATTTAGCCCGATGGTTACCCGATGGAAATCTTGAATTTATAGAAAGAAAAGACAATCAGGTAAAAATACGAGGCAACAGGGTTGAATTGGCAGAAATAGAACATGTGATCAGAAGCTATGAACCTGCAATTTCTACTGCCCTGGTTCTGGCCAAAGAAATCAACAATGAACAAACCATTATAGCGTATTTTACCACAACGGTGGCTATAGACAGAAAAGCACTTAGAGCCTATTTAAAAGAGCAGTTAGCTGATTATATGGTGCCGGCGTATTATATTGCATTAGAAACAGTGCCCTTAAATGCAAACGGTAAAATAGATCTGGCCAAGCTGCCCGCAATCACCGAAGCCGATGTTCTGAAAAAAGAATATGTGGCACCGATTAACGAAACTGAAACAAAAATAGCCGTAATCTGGCAAGAACTTTTGGGACATCAAACCATAGGCAGCACCGACGATTTTTTTGAACTTGGTGGACATAGTTTACTCCTAACAAAATTAGTAAGCGAATATCAAAAGACATTCAAAATAGCGATTCCGCTAAAAACGCTTTATGCCAATACCAGTCTGAGAAGCCATGCCGCTCTTTTAAATGAATTAGCTCCAGACGTATATGAGATTGATAAATTGCCTTCTCAGGAATACTATGAATTATCGCCATCGCAAATGCGCTATTGGTTGCTTTATAAAATCAAAGGAAAATCAAGAGAGTTTAATATATACAGTACGCTGCAGTTACCGGATAACTTTGATCTAACCGCTTTTAAAACCGCTTTTGATCTTCTTTTAGAACGTCATGAGATTTTAAGAAGTGTATTTGCAGAAGAGGCCGGAATTCCAAAACAAAAAATCCGATCCCATTTATCAGTAGAAATCCAGTGCTTCGAATCGGAATTGGATGCTAAAAAAGAGGTATTCGAACAGGAGTTTGATCTTGAAGCAGATGTTTTGTTTAAAGTTGCTATTTTGAAAGAAGGCCCGGCTCACCGTTTGTATTTTAACATCCATCATAGTATAAGCGACGGCTGGTCTATGGGAATTATATCGAGAGATTTAATGGATATTTATACGGCCACTATAAGCAACAAGCCTGCTGAACTTCCCGAATTGGCTATACAATATAAAGAATATGCCCACTGGCAAAATAAGGTATTACAGTCGTCGGATGTTAGTGTTTCCGAAAAATACTGGAAAGAACAGTTTGCCGGACAATTATCGTATTTGCAATTGCCAACAGACTACACGGCAAAAGTAAAAACGAACGATGGAACCTCTTCATCTTATACTGTATACATTTCAGAAGAACAGAAGAAAAAAATAGAAAAACTATCGGGAGAAAAAAAGACGAGTGTTTTCGCAATTTTTGTGGCTACGCTAAAGATCCTGTTGTTCAGACTCACTTCCGAAGAAGATATTACACTGGGGATTCCGGTGGCCAACCGAAATCATTACCAATTAAAAGAGGTAGTGGGTTGTTTTATAAATACGCTTATGTTGCGGGATAAAATAAGTGAGAAGGATTCTTTTGAAACCTGGTTGCAACGCGTTAATGAAACTTTAATAAACGCTCTGGCACATCAGAACTATCCTTTTGAACAGTTATTGGAGCTTATAGAGGCTCCCCAAAATGACAATGGTTTTCCGCTAAGTCCCGTGTTTTTGAATATGGTTGATTTTGATACAAAACCGTTGGAAAGGATAGCCGATTTTAGTCCAAATCACGAACTATTGGAAGCAACTCCAAAGTTTGATATAGAATGTTATATAAAAAGTTTTACAAACGGATACAGTATCAACTGCGTATACGATCAGGAACTCTTTAAAAAAGAAACCATAACGTATTGGATAGACGCCTATTTGTCAATCATAGATCAGGTGGTGGTCGATGACAAAAAAACATTGCATGAGATAGAAATATTTCAAGACTATATTTTTGAGGAAGACGATTCAAAACCGACCAATGATTTTGATTATTTTGAAGCGAGTGAAATTGAACAAAGTATCACACAGCGATTTGAAAAACAGGTAGCTAAATTTCCCGATCATTCCGCTGTATTTGCGAATCAAACAGTACTTACTTACAAAACGCTGAATAATTGCGCCAATTATTTGGCATTAGAAATCAATAAAAAAGCCAATCCGCAGACACGACGAGTAGCCTTGCTTTTAAACCATAATGAAACCTGCGTAATAGGAATGTTGGGAGTGCTAAAAGCTGGTTATGCCTATGTGCCTATAGATGCGAACAGTCCTTTGAGTAGAATTCAGTACCTTATTGAAGATTCAGGTTGTACGCTTTTGGTCTGTAATGCAACCACTATAGAGAAAGCCCGACAGTTGGAGCAGGAAGTACCACAGCTAGCTATTATAACAATATCTGAAAATTATACTCTTCCCGAAATTTCAAATCCAAATAACAGTATAAGTCCTTCGGCAGAGGCTTATGTTTTGTATACTTCCGGTTCTACGGGAATGCCCAAAGGAGTTTTGCAAAAGCAAAGAAATGTACTTCATTTTATCAGAGTATATACCAATAATGTTCGCATTGCCATAAAAGACAACCTAAGTGTTTTCTCTACTTATACTTTTGATGCCTCGGTAAAAGATATTTATGGTGCGATTTTAAATGGCGCTACCGTGAGTATTTACGATATTGTTGAAAATGGTCTTGACCCGCTTTCAGACTGGTTATTTACGCAGAATATCACAATTATACATATGGTACCCACGATCTACAGGAATTTTTTAAAGGGACTGGAAGAGGACAAAGTCTTACCAACAGTGCGATTAATAGATTTGGGAGGAGAATCATGTCATAAGCCCGATTTAGATTTATTTAAAAAACATTTCCTTGAAGGTGCTTTTTTAGTAAACGATTATGGGCCAACGGAATCTACTATTGTGGCTCAAAAATTCTTAAAACATGCCTCACAATTGACAAGAAGCAATGTGCCGCTGGGCAAATCGGTTGAGGAAACGGAGCTCTTTTTATTGGGTGAAAACAACCAGCGAAGAGGGGTTTATCAAACGGGAGAAATTGTTTTCAAAAGCGACTTCCTTTCATTGGGCTACCTAAACAGAGAGGAATTAACAGCACAGGTTTTTACAACAGATCCCGCGACAGGAGAAGGAAGAATTTATAAATCAGGGGATATCGGAAAGATGCTTCCTACCGGTGAAATTGAGTTTCTGCAACGCAAAGATTCTCAGGTAAAAATCAACGGATTTCGAATAGAGCTGTCTGAAATAGAATATCAATTAGAACAAATTGAGTGGATAAAAGAGGCCGTGGTTTTACTTAAAGAATTAAATGGAAATAACCACATAACGGCCTATATAAAGGTAACTGAAGCTTTAGAAGTAACAAAAATTAAAATGCTTTTAGGAGAAATATTACCTAAATATATGATTCCGACGATCTATATAACCATGGAAGAATTTCCATTAACGAGAACCGGAAAAATAGAACGAAAAGCATTACCAAACCCTGAGGTCTCTGATTTAAAAACCGTTCCTTATGTAGCGCCGAAAAATGACATAGAAAAAACTTTGGTCACGATTTGGGCTGAGGTGCTGAAAATTGATGCGCCAATTATAGGAACCGAAGATAATTTCTTCGAATTAGGAGGCAACAGTTTACAAGCCGTTGTTTTAATCAATAAAATAAATAAGACCTATAATACGGTATTTTCGATCGCTAATCTTTACGAAACTTTAAACATTAAGGATTTATCTGCTTTGTTGCACTTTTCGATACTTCAGAATAATGAAGATGATACGGTCTTGCAGGAATTGGATCAGGACGAAATTATTTTGTAAACCCGTCAATAAAAAATAATCAAAATTTGAGTAGCCGTTGGTTTTAACCAGCGGCTATTTGCGTTTGAGTCTGGAAGCTTTAAGAAAAAAACTTGTGAGTAAAGTTTTGGCTAAAGCTTCGTATTAAAAAACACCTACTAACCTGATTTTGAATATTAAGTTGTTGATTTTTTACTATTGAGGTTTTCCTGCAAGGTCTTTTTTTTGACCTTGTGGGTATCCTAATTTATGCTTTACACCTAACAAGGTCAAAAAAAGGCCTTGCAGGAAATAGAATAGTTTATAAAACACAATATGGATTGAACGTACTGCGCGTTTTGTAAGTTTTTTCTAAGGTAAAAATTCAGTGTTTTTGATGTTTTACAAAAGAATCAATTTTTTTTAGTTAAAATTAACACGCTTATTTGTTTGATTCTTAATGTTTTAGGGGCTTCACTGAAAAGACCGTAAATTAGATATCAAAAGTCCGTAATTTTTATTATTTGGTTACTGATATTTTTGATTAAAGTATTTTATATGTAGATACTAGAAGGGATTTTTATATGGCACATAACTGTAAATGAGGATGGTAAATGTGTGTTTTTTTTGAAAATTAGATTTTTTGCATCACGTGCAGTTTACAAAGATTGGCGTTTTTATATCCGTTAAAGTTTGTGTTGAGAAAAAAGCTTGCGAAGTATTAAGAAACTAATCCATTATTTTTTTAGCAGTAGTTAAAGAATGAGGTAAATGAAAAAAAAAGAAAATGATCTGGAAAATAGAATAAAATACAAGACTAGATTAAAACTGTTTTTTTTATGAAAAATGAAATGATTAATAAGCTTCTTTCTTTGGGAGTTCAGTTGAAAATAATTGACGGAAATCTTAAGGTGAATGCTCCAAAGGGAGTATTGACAAAAGAGTTGCTGGAAGAGATTAAAGAGCACAAGGCCTACTTGATTAGCTTGATCTCTTCGAATATTTCAATTTCTAAAGCTAAGGTAATGGAAAGTTACCCGCTGACTCCCACGCAATATTTTATGTGGTTTACCCATGAATATCTAGGAGGAAACAAAGCTTACAACATCACTTCGACATTGAAGTTAAGTGGAAAACTCAATGCGACACTTCTGGAACAAGCATTTCAAAAAGTAGTTGCACGACACGAATCACTTCGAACCATTTTTAGAAAAAATCAAAAAGAAGAAATACAACAATATATCCGAACTAAGGAAGAAGCAAATTTTAAGCTTCAAACCATAATTTCGGAGGATTCCCCTGTAGTCCAACTTCACAATCAAATAAAAAAAGAGTACCAAAAAGCTTTCGATCTGGAAAAAGATCTTTTGCTGAGCGCTACTTTATTAAAAAGAAACGAAGAAGAGCACATTTTGTTATTTGTGTTGCACCATATCATAGGCGATGGCTGGTCCTTGCAAATTCTAACCAGAGAAGTAATGCTGGTTTACAATAGTTTAGTCCATAACCAGGAAATACAATTGGCTGAACTGTCGATACAATACAAAGACTACAGCGAATGGCTCAATGAGAAACTTGCAAGTCCTGAATATCATAACAAATTAGAATATTGGAAGCAACAGTTTGAAACCAATTCCCCTCTATTAAATTTAGTTCCGGGAAAACGTCCGGTCATGAAAACGTATAACGGAAATATTCTTCAGCACGAATTTTCAAAATCGTTTTTAGCAGCATTAAACGCATTTGGTAAAGAACAGCAAATGACTTTGTTTATGCTCTTAGTTGGAGGTCTTAATGGATTGTTTTCCAAATATACAGGTCAGAGCGACATAACCCTTGGTACTACTGTGGCAGGAAGAGAACATTCTGATATTGAGAATCAAATAGGATTATACTCTAATGCACTGCCAATTCGAACACAATTTGATAAGGAAGACAGCTTTTTGGAACTCATGCAGAAACAAAAGCAGACGCTTATCAAAGCATACGAAAACAAAGAATATCCTTTTACAGCATTTGTCAATCAATTAGCACTTCCTAAAGACCAAAGCAGATCACCATTGTTTGATATTATGGTGTTGTTGCAAAATCATCAGGGCTTGGAACTAAACGATCAAAAAGAAATAGATGGGATTGTAGCTACTGAATACAGCGAAATAGAAAGAGGTGTAAGCCAACTGGATATTAGTTTTGTATTTGTAGAAAGTGAAAAAGGACTGACATTAAACGTAGAATACAATACAGATATCTATCAGGAGAATTTTATAGCTAATTTGTTACAGCACTTTGAAGCTTTTGTAAGTTCGGGTTTGAGAAAGCCCGAACAAGCAATAAATGCTATTGAAATTGTATCTCCGGTAGAAAAAAATAAACTTCTTAACGAGTTCAATACGACACTAACGCCTTACGATTCTTCTTTAACGGTAGTAAATCTTATACAATCAAAGGTTAAGGACGACCCAAATCAAACCGCACTTGTACATCGGGGAGAGAAAATCAGCTATGCGCAATTAGAAACCTACAGTACTAAACTGGCCAATTGTCTTGGACAACAATTCAACATAAAAAAAGGTGATTTTGTTGGAATTGAACTGGAAAGAAATCCATGGATGATTATTGCGATTCTGGGCGTATTAAAAGCAGGCGCGGTCTACGTACCCATAGATCCTGCCTATCCGGAAGCACGAAAAAAGTACATACAAGAAGACAGCGGATGTAAGCTGATTGTCAATACGCAAATCATAGACGAGTTTAAAAATAATGTAGAGCAATATGCTGAGACGCCTGTTGCTACGATTGCTCAAGAAGATTTAGCTTATGTGATCTACACTTCGGGATCGACCGGAAATCCGAAAGGGGTTCAGATTACACATGAATCTTTTGTAGATTATGTGTTAACGTTTAAAAATCATTTTCGATTAACAGCTCAGGATAGTGTAGTGCAGCAAGCCAGCATTTCTTTTGACACCTCTATAGAAGAAATATTTCCGATTCTTAGTAGCGGAGGAACCTTGTTTTTTCATGACGAGAAAGGGGATTTTGATGCGTTATTCAAGCTTTGCGAACAACACAAAATAACGGTTTTAAGTACGAATCCTTATGCATTGCAATACCTGAATGATACATACGATCAGTACAATCTTGGGATCAGAACACTGATTAGTGGCGGAGATACTTTACAAGCCGATCATGTAAGTAATTTATGGGACAAACTTGCCGTATTTAATACTTATGGCCCCACAGAAAGTACTGTTTGTGCGACCTATTATCCGCTAACAAATAAAGAAACAGTCATTCCAATTGGTAAACCAATAGTGAACAGACAAGTATATATTATGGAGTCGGGTGCTACTCAATTAACTCCTGTTGGAATTGTTGGTGAACTTTGTATTTCAGGAAAAGGAATAGCGGCCGGATACTTGAATCAGCCTGAATTGACGAGAGAGAAATTTGTCTTCAATCCGTTTAATTCTGATTCGTTGCTCTACCGTACAGGAGATTTAGGTTATTGGATGCCCGACGGAAACATCGGTTTTATAGGCCGAAAAGACCAGCAGATAAAAATTAGAGGATACCGTGTAGAACTTGGCGAGATCGAACAGGCACTACAAGAAGATAAAACCGTAACCACGGCAGTAGTACTAGCCAAAGAACGTGCCGGAGAACAAGTCCTTGTGGCCTACGTAGTCGGTGCAAATATCAATATTGAAGCTTTAAAAAACGGCTTAAGAACAAGTTTACCGGATTATATGATTCCCGGGTTTTATGTAGAACTGGAAACAATTCCTTTAACTTCTAATGGAAAAATAAACAAACAAGCGTTATTGGCCATTGAAGATCTTGGCGTAAAAAATAACGAATATGTTGCCCCCGGAAACGATCTGGAATCTCAAATGGTTTTGTTATGGGAAGAGATTTTAGGAATATCCAAGATCGGCATTACCACCAGTTTTTTTGATTTGGGAGGACACAGTCTGAAAGTGATAAGACTCATCAACAAATTAGAAAAATTAGGATACAAATTAAAAGTCAAAGATGTTTTTGAATCCCCGACCATACTGGGAATTATAGCAAAATTGCAACTGTCTGCGAGCGCACAATTTACCAAAATACCGGAGCAGGAATACTATCCGGTGACTTCTTCACAAAGACGTTTATGGACGCTAAGTCAATTTGAGGGAGGCAGTGCGGCTTACAACATTGCGAATGTATTAGAATTGAAAGGCAAATTAGACCTGTCCTTATTTCAACAATCAGTAGATAAACTCATTGACCGACACGAGAGTCTTCGCACGGTTTTTAAAGCAGATGAATCGGGAGTGTTGAGCCAATATGTACTGCCTGCAGCATCGGTTGTTTGTCCGATAGACGTGCATCATGGATTAAATGAAGAAGCGTTATCAGCAAAAATAACCAGTCATGTCAACCATCCTTTTAATTTGGGTGAGGCGCCACTGCTAAAAGTAGAAATTATAAGCTTTAACGATGCGCATCATTTACTCTTGTTTAATCTGCATCATATTGTAGGGGATGGCTGGTCAATGGAAATTTTATCCAGAGAAATAGTAGCCCAATACAACCATCTAAAGCAGGCTACAGGAATTGCGTTACCGGATTTACCGATTCAATATAAAGATTACGCGCATTGGTACAACAGTGCGCCAAATCAGGAAAAATTAGCCGAATCAGGAAGTTACTGGCGCGAGCAATTTGCAGGTAATCTTCCGGTATTGGAATTGTTGACCACAGCCACACGTCCAAAAGTAAAAACGTATAATGGCGATAGTATTTCACATGCTTTCTCAATAGATTTTATTACCAAATTAAAAGGTTTTTGCCAACAGCATCAAGCTACTTTGTTCATGGCAGTAATGGCAGGATTAAACGGCTTATTTTACAGATACAGCGGACAAACCGATGTCATTCTCGGGACTCCGGTGGCAGGACGAGATTATCCGGATTTAGAAGAGCAAATAGGATTATACCTGAACACACTGGCAATTCGAACTCGTTTTGAAGTAACTGATACGTATGGCAGTTTAGTAAAAAAACAAAAGAAGGTATTGCTGGAAGGGTATGAGAATCAATCTTATCCTTTTGATGTACTGGTAGAAGAATTGGGGTTAAAACGTGATCTTTCAAGATCGGCACTTTTTGATGTTATGGTTGTTTTACACAATCAGCAAGATTTATTTTCTAAAGAAGAAACTTTCGAAGAAATAACAATAGCGCCCTATAAAAAAATACAAAAGAACACAAGTCAGTTTGATTTGAGTTTTTCTTTTGCGGAAGGAAAAGAGAGCCTGAACCTGACGTTGAATTACAATACTGATATATATACCAAGGGTTTTGTTCAAAAACTGATCCATTATTTAGAAAGATTTATTTCTGAAGGGATAGAAAAACCGAACGATAGCATTGCCAAAATTGACTTTGTTCCCAGTGAAGAAAAACAACGTTTGCTGCACACTTATAACGCGACAAATAGAGCCTATCAAGAAAACAGAACTATAGTAGATTTGGTTAACGCTCAAATGTGTAAAACGCCCGAGGCAATTGCGCTTGTGTGTGAAGATAAAACGATTACGTACAAAGCGTTATCGGAAAAATCAAATCAATTGGCACACTACCTGTTGGAGCAATGCGCTGTACGTCCGGGAGATTTTGTAGGTATAAAAGTAAAAAGAGATGAATGGTTGGTTATAGCCCTGCTAGCGGTCTTAAAAACCGGAGCGACTTACGTTCCTATCGATTTAAATTATCCCGAAGAACGAATCGCTTATATCGAACAGGACAGTTCTTGTAAAATTACAATAACCGAAAAAGTATTGCATGATTTTGAACAGGCAAACATACCGGTTGCAGAACTGCCGGAAATTAAAATAACATCCGATTCATTAGCGTATATCATCTATACTTCAGGGTCTACCGGAAAGCCAAAAGGCGTTATGTTAACCCATGATAATGCTGTAGCCTTTTTAGAGTGGAGTAAAGAAGAATTTGCTGCTGCTGATTTTGATATTCTCTATGCAGCAACTTCACATTGTTTTGATTTATCGGTATTTGAAATGTTTTATCCACTGAGCACCGGAAAAAAAATCAGAATCATTACCAACGGATTGTCAATTGCCGATTATGTAGACAGCGACCAAAAAATATTCATAAACACAGTTCCTTCTGTAGTGGATAATTTACTGGAAAGAGAGATTTCTTTAAAAAATGTTTCGGTATTAAATATGGCGGGAGAACCTATTCCGATAGCGTTGAGCAATGCCCTGATCAAATATCCGATCGAGATAAGAAATCTGTACGGTCCGTCTGAAGATACCACTTATAGCAGTTGTTACAGGATTGAGAAAAAGCAGGAACATTCGCTTCCAATTGGAAAACCTATTTCTAACACCCGTTTTTATATCGTATCAGAAGAATTAGCACTACAAGGAGAAGGACTAATAGGCGAGATCTGTATCTCCGGAAAGGGATTATCGGTGGGTTATTTGAATCAACCTGAGCTGACTAAGGAGAAATTTGTACCAAATCCGTTTGATCCCGGAACTGTCATGTATCGCACGGGAGATTTGGGCTATTGGATGCCCGATCAAAACATAGGTTTTGCGGGACGAAAAGACGATCAGATAAAAATTCGCGGATACCGTATAGAGCTGGGCGAAATAGAACATGCTTTACAAGAAGAAGAAACCATAAGTAATGCAGTAGTACTGACCAAGGAGCATGACGGAGAAAAACAAATTGTTGCTTACTTAAAAGGCGAGAATATTGATATGCAGCAAATACGTAAAAGCCTGTCACAAAAACTGCCGGGTTATATGTTACCAACCTATTCTCTGTTGTTAGACGAAATACCCTTAACAGCTAATGGTAAAGTTGATAAAACGGCACTTTTAAAACTGGAAATTTTCAAAATAAAAGCTTCAGACTATGTAGCACCAACCTCAGAAACAGAAGCAAAAATAGCCGCCATATGGCAGGACATACTTGGTTTGGAAAAGGTAGGTATAACAGATGATTTCTTCGAATTGGGCGGACATAGTTTAAAAGCGACTGAGCTATTATCAGTTCTTCAAAAACAATTTGATGTATCGATCAATATTCAGGAATTATTCCTGCGTCCTACCATTCAGAATTTAGCAATGAATATTGAAAATGTGAAATGGGTGGAAGAAATAGATAACGAACGGTCTGTAAAAAAGATACTAATATAAAATTACACATGGAAACAATCTTTTTAATTAAAGAACTAAGAGAAAAAGGAGTAGCGGTAAAGCTAGTCGGGAATCAGCTGGAAGTATCTCTGTTAAAAGAGACTGTGGAGGATGAGGTAGTGGAAATAGTAAGAAATAATAAAGAACAGATTATAAGTTATTTACAATCTATTTCGATCAATAAATTTAAAGAAATACCCAAAGCCAAAGAAGCACTTAGTTATCCTGTTTCCAATGCACAATTTAGAATTTGGTTTGAATCACAGTCCACTACAGCCTCTATAGCCTATCACATTCCTTTTGAAGTTAAACTAGAAGGTGATTATGATCAAAATAGCTTAGAAGAAGCCATAATTTATATCCTGAACCGACATGAAATATTGCGTACCGTATTTCGACTCAATGCAGAAAAAGAACCACAACAACAGATACTATCCGTACAGGAATTAAACTTTAATCTCGATTACGAGGATTATTCAGAAGCTGCGGACTCTTTGTCCAAAGTAAACGAATACATCAAGGAAAAAGCAAATGTGCCGTTTGATTTAGAGAATGGCCCTTTGTTAAGAGCTGCTTTATTAAAATATGACAACAACAGCTATTATTTCTCCTGTATTTTACATCATATTATCTGTGACGCCTGGTCAATTCCAATTTTAAAGAGCGAAATATTGACCGCTTATAAGGCTTTACAGACGAATAAAGTACCCGCACTGGAAGAATTAAGAATTCAGTATAAAGATTATACGTTATGGAATTTGGATAATCTTGAAGGAGCATCTTTTCTAAAACAAAAGGATTATTGGTTGGCTAAACTTTCAACCGAAACGCCGGTTTTAGAATTACCTATTACAGGTACACGTCCACCCGTAAAAACGTATAACGGACAAACGCTGAAAACCTATTTTAATACCGACATTTCTAATGCTGTGAGCATTTACCAAAAAAACCAGGAAGGTTCATTGTATATGGTAATGTTAAGCACTTTGCATGTGATGTTGGCGAAATACACGGGAAATAATGACACTATTATAGGAAGTCCTTTTGCTGCGAGAGAGCATATAGATTTACATAATCAAATAGGGTTTTATACCAATACTTTGGCCATTAGAAACAAAGTAGAACAATCCGATTCATTTGATACTTTTTTTACAGCTGTAAAACAATCCATATTAGAAGCACATAACAATCAGCAATATCCTTTTGAAGAAGTAGTAAAAGCTTTGAATTTAAAAAAGGATGCTTCCAGAAATCCTCTTTTTGATGTGATGCTGGTGGTTTTGCCAAAAGAAGGAGCAAAAAACGAAGAGCAATTTGACGATGAGGCTTTTTCAGAAGCAATTACAGTCGAAAAATATACGACCAGTAAATTTGATTTATTAGTGTATGTAGAAGAGACTGAAAATGACCTGTTATCCCTTAAAGTAGAATACAATACCGATTTATTTGAAGAAAAATTCATAACACAGTTTATAACGCATTATAAAAAAATAGTACACCTATTATTGACGCAACCTGCAAAAAGAATAGGAGCACTAAACTATCTTACAGAGAAGGAAGGAGTACTTAAACAAGAAGCTACAACGGAAAAATATGTAAAAAAATGCGTGATAGAATTTTTTGAAAATCAAGTACAACGCACGCCGGAAAATGTAGCAGTTAAATACGAAGATATTTCATTAACATATAAAGAAGTAAATGAATACACCAATCAGTTAGCACATTGCTTAAGAGAAAAATACAACGTAACTCCACAAACTAATGTAGGAGTAATTTTGGGACGTTCGCATTTAAATGTCCTGGCAATGATAGGCATTATAAAAGCCGGTGGATGTTATGTTCCCATTGATCATAAATATCATATTGAACGTAAAGAGTATATCTTGGAAGATGCTGAAATACAAACAGTAATTTCAACAATAGATTTATTTGACGAAGAATTATCAGAAAAGGCAGCTATAATCAATTTAGATCAATTTGCATTTTCTGAATGGGATGACAGTAATCTGAATATCGTAAATCAATTAGATGATCCTTCCTTCGTTATTTACACCTCAGGCTCTACCGGACATCCTAAGGGGGTGGTACAAACCCATAGAATGCTCAGCAATTTAATTCAATGGAATATTTATGACTCGGGTATAGAATCAGGATTAAAGCATTTGCAATATACCTCCTTTAGTTTTGACGTCTCCTTACAGGATTGCTGGTTTGTGTTAAGTAGTGGAGGGGTTCTGTTTATAACTCCCGAAGCAATGAAAATTGATTTCAGGAGACTTTTAGATTTCATTGTTGGCAATGCTATTGAAGTGTTGTGTTTTCCATTTTCTGCCTTGACAAACTTTTTTGATTTTCCAAAAGAAACGTTTGTTAAAAACCATGAGATTAAACACATTATATCTTCCGGGGAGCAATTAATGGCGAATAATACCTTACAAGAATTTTTGGTACAAAACCCAAAAGTTAAATTACACAACCATTATGGCCCTTCAGAAACCCATGTAGTGACCAGTTATACAATGTGTAAGGAGGAAAACGAGATTGTATCTTATGTACCAATAGGAAAACCTGTAGCCAATACCGCCATATATTTATTAGATAAGGATCAGCAACCGGTACCTAAAAAAGTAATAGGTGAGATTTATGTTGGAGGGGAACATTTAGCGCTGGGCTATTTAAAATTACCTGACCTGACTAACGAGCGATTCATCGCCAATCCGTTTGAAAAAGACGAGCGTTTATACAAAACAGGAGATTTAGCCTATGAAGATTATACAGGCAATATCATCTATTTAGGCAGGAATGATAATCAAATAAAAATTAGAGGATATAGAATTGAATTAGAAGAAATTAAAAATGTTATTCTGATTCAAGATCATGTAAATCAGGCTTTTGTTGATGTTGTGAATAAAGAAAATGAGCAACTGATAGTGGCTTATATTGTACCAACTGCACTCATTGACCGACTTTACTTAAAAAAACAATTAAGCAAGGTTCTTCCGGACTACATGTTACCTTCTCATATCGTTATCTTGGATGAAATCCCGCTTACACCTAACGGGAAAATCAATAAAAAAGCATTGCCTGAGATCGATGACAGTGCTTTAGTTACTACACAATATACAGCCCCTGAAACGGAGATAGAAAAGCAATTAGCAGAAATCTGGAAAGAACTATTAGGGATTGACAAGGTAGGAATTCTGGATAACTTTTTTGAATTAGGCGGGCATAGTCTGAGAATGCATAAAATGTTAAATCAAATAAAGACAGAGTTAACTACTGAAATAACATTTGAATTGTTTTTAAGTGATCCGACTATTGAATCGGTAGCGCTACATATCGAAAATTTAAAGTCGTTACAAAATCAAGTAACATTAACGGAGAAGAAAAAAATTCTTATATAAAATGAAAGCAGCCTCTATTTTAAAAGAAATAAGATTAAAGGGTTTAGATGTGAAACTATCCGGGGAAAATCTTGAATTGATTTTTCTGGAAGAAGATATTGATAACTCGCTCATTGAACTGGTAAAAGAAAATAAAGAAAGTATTCTCGATTACTTAAAGAAAATAACATTAGTTAGTTCTTCTAATAAAATTCTTAAAGCAGCTATAAAAGAGTTATACCCGGTAACCTCTTCTCAATTGCGATTTTGGATTTTATGCCAGATGGAGGATATTAATAGTGCCTACAATTTGCCTATTGTTTTAAAATTGGAAGGCGATATAAATACCACCAAATTACAACAAGCGGTTAATGCGCTTGTGATGCGACATGAGGTTTTAAGAACACATTTTGTACTACAGGAAAATGGCGAAATAGCTCAAAAAGTTTCACAAGAAGCTGATTTTCAAATGGAAGTCAGAAATAATTGTTCGGAGGAAGAAATTAAAAGTATTGTAACCGATTTTATAAAATCACCGTTTGAACTAAAAGAATCTTCTTTTTTGAAAACGCTGTTATTGCACAAAAACGACAAGGAATATTATTTAGGAATTAATATCCATCATATTATATCTGACGGGGCCTCTTTAGAAATTTTGATGTCTGACTTAGCACAAATCTATAATAGTTTAGTTTCCGAAAACCCGATTAATTTACAGGAGCTGCCGATACAATTTAAAGATTATGCCGAGTGGGTTAGTGATAAAGAAAATGTAAAAAGTGAAGAAAAATATTGGTTAGAAAAATTTTCAGGAGAATTGCCGGTAATTAACTTACCAACTTATCAATCCCGACCAGCTTTAAAAACCTATAAAGGATCCAGTTACACACATACAATAAGTCAGAAAAATTTAAAAAGCTTAAGAGTGTTTTCAAGCGAAAACAAAGGAACTCTTTTTATGTCATTGATGGCAGCTGTAAATGGATTATTGTATCGATATACTTCTCAAACGGATATTATTTTAGGGACTCCAGTTTCCGGAAGGAATCATGCGGAACTTCAAAACCAAATTGGCTTGTATATTAATACGTTGCCAATACGCATGCAATTTCAGGGAGATAGTTCTTTTTTAGATTTATTCAACCTGCAAAAGCAAACCTTAGAAGAAGCGTATTCAAATTCAGGTTATTCATTTGGAGACTTGGTAGATAAACTTAATTTAAGCAGAGATGTAAGCCGCTCTCCTTTGTTTGATATTCTGGTGGCACATCAACAAAAAAACGACGAATCAATTAGTTCTGATTTGTTTTTTGAAGGATTAAAATGTTCCTTTTATACCAATTATGAGAGCACAGTCAGCAAGTATGACTTAACATTTACTTTTTTTGAAGACGAAAGCAATCTGAGCTTATCTATAGAGTACAATACAGATCTCTTTCAGAAAAAATTCATTGAAGACCTGGCGGTTAATTATGAAAACTTCATAGCACAAAGTGTCAAAGAACCACAATTGGATATTAAAAGCACAAAGTATTTGGATAGTAAACAAATAGAAGAGCTCTTAAATAAATTCAATGCTACGACGCATCAGTACGATACGAAAGCAACAACTGTTTCTTTATTTCAAAAACAAGCCATGCTGTTTCCTGAAAAAATTGCTCTGGTATGCGATGGAAAAGAGATGACTTATAAAGAACTGGACGAAAAATCTACACGATTGGCGTCCTATCTTCACAAACAGGATGTACAATCCAATACTACAGTAGGTGTTTGCTTGGGACGTTCTATGGAAATGATGATTGCGATTCTTGGAATACTAAAGTCAGGAGCTTCCTATTTGCCATTAGATCCATTTTACCCATTGGATCGTATTGACTATATCGTAGAACACAGTAAAACAAAAATTGTTTTAACAGACCAAGAGACCCAAGACATAATTTCTAAAAGCGTTAAAACCATTTCCGTAGCTACCTTGGATGCGGAGTCATTAGAAGCGTCTTACCTGCCAGAAATTGAAAGTTCGTCATTGGCATATGTTATTTATACTTCAGGCTCTACCGGTAAACCAAAAGGGGTAAAAGTATCCCACAGGAATTTAGTGAACTTCATGGAGGGAATGAATCTGAAGTTTGATCAGACAACTCAGCATGAAGTGTGGTTAGCCATGACCAGTATAAGTTTTGATATTTCAATTCTGGAATTGTTATGGACATTAACTCGCGGAAGCAAGGTTGTAATTCATTTAGAAAGACCGGTTCCTATTCTGCCTAAACCTAAAATGGATTTCAGTTTGTTTTATTTTCCTACCGGAACAAGTTCGGAAACCAATAAATACAAACTACTTATCGAAGGAGCCGGATATGCCGATAAAAACGGATTTGAAGCGATCTGGGTTCCGGAAAGACATTTTCATGATTTTGGAGATCAATTTCCCAATCCGTCAATTGCCGCCGCCGCAGTTTCAACCATTACAAAAAATATAAAACTTCGCTCAGGAAGTGTGGTATTGCCGCTACATGATCCTGTAAGAGTTGCCGAAGAATGGTCAATGATCGATAATTTATCTGAAGGGAGAGTGGAATTATCTATTGCTTCCGGATGGCATCCAAACGATTTTGTTTTAGCACCCAATGATTATCAGAATCGTCATCAATTGATGCATGAAAAAATAGACTTGCTAAAAAAGTTATGGAGAGGAGAAACCTTAACCCGTAAAAACGGAATAGGGAAAGACTTTGAATTTAAAATACATCCTACACCCGTGCAAAAAGAACTTCCAATTTGGGTGACGGCCGCAGGAAGTGTAGAGACGTTTAGATATGCGGGAAGTATTGGAGCCAATGTTCTGACCCATTTGTTAGGCCAGAGTATTGAAGATTTAGGAGAAAAAATAGAAGTATACCGACAAACACTTAAAGAGAACGGATTTGATCCGCAGAAAGGAAAAGTAGCGTTGATGTTACATACTTATGTTGGAAATAATGCGGAAGAGGTAAAGAATATTGTCGAAGAGCCCTTTAAAAATTATTTAAGAAACTCGTTGGATCTTCTAAAACCTCTTGCAGAAGAGCAAGGGCTGGACTTAAAAAGTGACGAAGAAGCCTTATTAGATATGGGTTTTTTAAGATTTTATAAAAGCAGTAGTTTGTTTGGAACTCCGGAAACCTGTTTGGAAATAATAAACCGCGCCTACAATATTAATGTTAATGAAATAGCATGTTTGATTGATTTTGGAGTAGAGGAAAAAAAGGTACTGGAAAATCTGGATCATTTATTTAGCTTAAAAGAGTTGGTAAGAAGATCTAAAGTTCAGTATGACTTTATTGTAAATCGCATGAATAAACTAACATCGGATGAAGAAGTGACAACACTTATTCAGCAGCATAAGGTTACTCACATGCAATCTACGCCATCGTTCTACGAAGAGTTTTTGTTGAATGCCAAAGGAAAAGAAGCACTACAGCAAATAAAAACACTTTTAGTTGGTGGAGAAGCATTAAAAAAAGCACTCGCAGAAAAGCTGCTTAGTGAAGTCAAGAATGATATTTATAATATGTATGGGCCTACAGAAACAACGATTTGGTCTTCTGTAAAAACGGTAGCAACAAGCAACGATGTAACGTTAGGAAAGCCTATTGCAAATACAAAAATTTATATTCTGGATGCCTATAACCAGTTATGTCCGGTAGGGGTTTCAGGAGAATTATGCATAGGTGGAGATGGGGTATCTTTAGGGTATTTACACAATGATGAA
Organism: Flavobacterium sp. ABG; assembly: GCF_001027725.1. Lineage (NCBI taxonomy): Bacteria > Pseudomonadati > Bacteroidota > Flavobacteriia > Flavobacteriales > Flavobacteriaceae > Flavobacterium > Flavobacterium sp. ABG. The sequence goes on along the minus strand of NZ_LEKS01000002.1, from coordinate 154,175 downwards.
CTAACATCGTCACAATTTATAGACAACCCTTTTGAATACAACCAAAAAATATATAAGACAGGTGATTTAGCTCGTTGGATTTCTAATGGAGAGTTAGAATATCAAGGAAGAATAGACAGCCAGGTAAAAATTAAAGGGCACAGAATTGAATTAAAAGAAATAGAAAATGTAATTCTTGAGCACGAAACGGTCACGCAAAGTGCTATCTCAACTTTTGAAAACAAAGGACAAACGTTCCTTGTAGCTTATATCAAAACGGCAAGTTATACAGAAGAAAACAGCATCAAAGAATTCTTAAGATTGCGTTTGCCACATTACATGATACCTCAATATGTAATAACACTTGATGACTTTCCGCAAACACCAAACGGCAAAATTGATTATAAAAAACTGCCTGCTCCGAACGAAGAAATTAGTGCAACTAAAAACTATGTAGCTCCAAGGAACGAAATGGAAGAAAAGCTGTCAACATTATGGGGTGACTATTTAAAACTGGAGCAAATTAGTATCGATGATAACTTTTTTGAAATTGGAGGTAATTCAATGAAAGCCTTTCAGCTACTAGCCATATTGAACACCGCTTTGCATACAGATTTAAAAATCATATCCTTTTTTCAATATCCGACGATACGAACTTTAGGAGAAAACCTGAATCAGGATAAGTTATCCAATACAGTAAAAATAGAAGAAAATGAAATGGAAGATGTGGAGGAATTAATGGATTTTATGAACGATTTGTAAGATTAATAAAAGAAGTGGTGAATTAATTGAAGAATCTAATGTTACGTACGAAATGAAAAAAGATATAGCTATAATTGGATTGTCGGGAAGGTTTCCAAAATCAGATAATATAGAGGAGTTTTGGAAAAATCTGGTGGAAGAAAAAGAATTGATCCATTTTTTTACGGACGATGAGCTGAAAGAAAAAGGTATTGAAAAAAAAGTGTTGAACCGTAAAAATTACATAAAAGCGGCCTCATTTGTAGCCAATACAAATTTCTTTGACTACCCCTTTTTTAAATATACACTGGACGAAGCAAGAATAATGAATCCTCAAACAAGGATGATGCATCATTTGGTTTGGGAAGCTATAGAAGATGCTGCATGTGATATAGAGCGATATACTAAAAAAATCGGAGTCTTTTTAGGTGCTAACAAGGATTTAAATTGGAGTTTATATACGTCTTTGACAAATGATGTTAATGTTGATGAATTGACGAAGAGTAAGATGTCTAACCCCAATTTTATGGCCTCTCTGATAGCTCATAAATTAAATTTTAAAGGACCTTGTTATTTTATTGATACCGCTTGCTCAACATCCTTAAGTACGGTGCATCTGGCCTGCCGCAGTTTGCTTTTAAGTGAATGCGGAACTGCCGTAGTAGGTGGTATAAGATTACTTTCAGAAAATGATTACGGTTATAAATATCAGGAAGGATCGATCATGTCAATCGACGGACATAATCGAAGTTTTGATAGTCAATCATCGGGGACAATTGGTTCTGATGGAGCCGGTGTAGTTGTTTTAAAAAGACTGGAAGAAGCAATTAAGGACAATGATAATATTTATGCCGTTATAAAAGGTTCTGCCATGAATAATGACGGAAATGCCAAAGCCGGATATACAATGCCCAGCGTTGCGGGACAAATAGAATGTATAAAGTTGGCTCATAAAATAGCAGGAGTTGAGCCGGAAGATATTTCTTATATAGAAGCTCATGGGACAGGTACTAAAATTGGAGATCCTATCGAAATAGAATCCCTAAATATTGCATTTAATAATAGCACCAGCCATAAGTGTGCTATTGGTACGGTAAAATCAAATATGGGGCATGCCGACGAGGCAGCAGGAATTGCAGGATTAATAAAAACAGCTTTGTCACTAAATCACAAAACTATTCCGGCAAGTCTACATTATGAAAGCCCTAATCCAACGATCAATTTTAATGAAGGTCCATTCTATGTCAATCATTCTTCTAAAAAATGGGAAAATGTGGATGGAAAGGCTCGTACGGCCGGCGTTAGTTCGTTGGGAATTGGCGGAACAAATATTCATGTAATTCTTCAGGAAGCACCCCTAAACGAAAATACAAAAGTAAAATCTAAATATAAATTAGTTCGATATTCTGCTCAAACAGAAAGTGCTCTGGAGCGTTATGAAGAGAAGCTTTTAAAATTTATTGAGCATAAAAAAGAGGTAAGTATAGAAGACTTATCCTATACCTTACAAATAGGAAGAAAACAATTTGATTTTAGAAAATACCTGATCGTAAAAGAAGGCGATGATTTGATACAAGCTCTCAAGGATAAGAATACGTTCGCAACCGCTCTTTCTCCTAAAAATAATATAATCTTTATGTTTTCCGGTCAAGGAAGCCAATATGTGAATATGGGTAAGGATCTTTATCAAACCTACCCTTTATTCAAAGAAACATTAGACCAAGGGTTACTGTATTTAAAGGAATTTAACGATTTTGATTATAAAAATATCTTATTTAATGCGGATGGAGTAGCCGATACGAGAATAAACGAAACGTTGTTTACCCAACCGATTCTCTTTTTGTTTGAATACACACTTGCTCAATTGCTGATTTCTTTTGGTGTTAAACCCAATTATATGATTGGTCATAGTCTGGGAGAATATGTCGCAGCTACAATTGGTGGGGTTTTTACTTTTAAAGACGCTTTGAAAATTGTCGCTAAAAGAGCTGAGTTAATGTCAAAAGTCCCAAAAGGAGAGATGTTAAGCATTGGAATATCAATTAACCAGATCAAAAAAGAAATAATTGAAGGTGTTTCTGTTGCTGCAATAAATGCTCATGATTCTTTTGTTGTTTCCGGTACAGAAACAAGTATCGCTTTAGTTAAAAAACAATTAGAGGAGGAAGAAATTCCATTTGTACTATTAAAAACATCACATGCTTTTCATTCAACAATGATGAACGAAATACAGGAAGATTTTGAAAAAGAATTAGAAAGCATAACACTCCAAAAGTCTGAAATACCATTTATTTCTAACATAACCGGAAAATTTATAACTGATGAAGAAAGCACTTCAATAAAATATTGGTCTAATCACATATTAGAAAAAGTAGAATTTGAAAAAGGAATAAAAGAGCTTATAGCACTCAATAATTCTTTATTTATAGAAGTAGGGCCTGGCAGAACATTGGCAACATTTTATAAAAAGAGCCAGAATACAAATTTGGAAAACGATGTAATAACTACCGTAAAACATCACAAAGAAACAGTAGAGGACGACAAGTATTTTGCAGATTTTTTAGGGCAGTTATGGAGCAATGGAATAGACATTAATTGGGAAGTTTATTATGAGGGAGGAAAACCGAACAGACTCTCAATTCCTACCTATGATTTTGATCGTTATGATGTTCCGTCTAAAGTAACTATAGATGAAAATTTTCTAAAGAGAGATGCTTTGGAACCCAGAAAAAAAGAAATTTCAGAATCCGTGTACATACTTTCATGGAAATATATTCCAAGAAGTAAAAACAAAGGAACTCTATTTTCTAAAGCCGAAAAATATCTTTTTTTTAATGACGGATCATTATTTAACAATGAATTGATCAAAAAATTAAAGACAGATGGCAAACACATAATTGAAATTGTCAAAGGAGAAGGATTTGAAGCGGAAAATCCTAATAAGATAATTGTAAATCCTGAGGTGTTAGGAGATTATGAGGAACTTAATTCGCATTTAAGAACAGCAAATTTCAAGTTCGATTTTATTATTTATGCTTGGGAGCTGTCTCATAAGAATGCTACTGAAGTACATAGAAAGTATCAGGACTATAACCTTACGTTTAATACTATTCAAACAATAATTAAAGCTTTTAAGTTAGACGAAATAACGGAACCTAAAAAAATAGCTGTAATTAATGATAAAAATAATACAGTTACCGGAGCAGAAGACAGTACTAACATCAATCAGCACACGGAGACTATGTTAAACGTTTTAACTCAGGAGTTTGTCAATATATATGCCACTTCTATTGATATTGATGTAAATGATGAACTCGAAAAATCAGTCTTCGAAGTATCCGGCGAGTTGGAAATGGAAACCAAATATTATAAGGTAGCCTTTAGAAATGGGCGCAGATGGATACCGAATTACGAATCTTTAGAGATAGGGCAAAAGGATAAATACAGAGCCCCAATCATAAAAGAAAAGGGGAATTATTTGATCATCGGAATGTTAGATGATATTGAATATGCTTTGGCCTCTCACCTCTTAAAAGAGTACCAAGCTAATGTAATAATCTTGTCTAATGCATTTCCCCAACAATGGAATAAAAAGCAGAAACAATTGTATGAAAAACTAAAAGAGTATTCAGGGACCATCACTTCCCTGCATGTTGATATAGCGGATTATGAAAGTTTTTTACTGGCATTTGAAAGTATCGAAAGTGAACATGGAACTATTGATGGGATTGTTCATATGGCAAGGAATATTGATATCACAGAAATTGCATTAGTACATACGATTACAGATAATAGTATAGAAAAGCATTTTTCACCAAGAGTAAACGGATTTTTAAATATTGAAAGAATTACCAGAGACAGAAAAGTAGATTTTGTAAAAGTGATATCAAGCTTGTCTTCTTTTTTAGGTGGAATTTCTTATGGCGCATATGCTTCTGCCTCTGCATTAATGGATAGTATAGTACTGCAAAAAGCAAAAGCCAACTGGTCTATTATAAATCTGGATAGAGTACAAGAAGAAGAACCCTGGATCAATCAAAAAGAAGTAGTGACAACTTTTCATAACTCATTTATTTATGAGGATATAAAACAAATTATAGTCTCCAAAAGAGATATTCATAATCCAGTAAGTGCCATTAAAAAGGAAGTTAAGTCGATACTGAATGCTGAAATAAACAGGAAAACGCTTAAAACCAGTTATGCCGAACCCAAAACGGAAAAGGAATCTCAAATGGTTAAAGTCTTTGAGGATTTATTTGGTTTAAAAGGAGTTGGAACACAAGATGACTTTTTTTCATTAGGAGGGGATTCATTGAAGGCGATGGTGCTGATTAATATTTTGAAGAAAGAAACAGGTATCGCAATTACAATTGCGGAGATCTTTTCAAATAAAACGGTATACGACCTTTCCTTGTTAATAGAAGAAAAGAAATGGTTACAAGAAGATAAAATACAGGTTAATCAATTGATAATTTGAGGCTAAGCAATGAAAAATTTATTAAAAGAATTAAGAGAAAATGAAATTTATATTTCATTAGACGGGGAGGATTTAAAACTAAAATTTAACCATCAGGAAATACCGCAAGAGCTTATTTCCAGAATCAAAAAAGATAAAGAAGCTTTAGTTCAATACTTAAAAGAACAAAAAACAACTAGTGATGTAGCATTGGCAATTGCTCCGGTATCGGTATCAATTGATGGGTATCCGTTATCTTCATCACAACAGCGTCTTTGGGTATTAGATCAATTCGAAGAAGGCTTGTCCTCTTATAATATAACGCAGCAGGTAGAATTAAAAGGAGACTATGACATAAAGCTTTTTCAAGAGGCCGTATTTGCAGTTATAGAACGGCATGAAATTTTAAGAACCGTTTTTAAAAAGAACAGTAAAGGGCAAATATCGCAATGGGTCTTGAATAGGGATGAGGTTGATTTTTTTATTGGGTATGAAGACTTTTCAGGTAAAGAACAGCCAATGAATGCTGTGTCCTCTTATATCCAAGAAGATAAATTGAAACTATTTAATCTGGAAAAAGGGCCTTTATTAAGAGCCGCAATACTTAAGACTGCCGTAGATCAATACGTTTTTCATTACAATATGCATCATATTATTGGTGATGGTTGGTCTATGGGCGTATTAGCAAACGATGTAATGTCATTTTATAAAGCATTTACGACCAAAGAAAAAGTACAATTATCGCCACTGTCAATTCAGTACAAAGACTATGCAGCCAGTCAACTGGAAGGATTGAATAAACCGGAAAAGGAAGGACATAAAAAATATTGGTCAGAGGTGTTGTCGGGAGAGTTACCGATAATAGATTTACCAAGTAGCAAAACAAGACCGCCATTAAAAACTCAAAAAGGAAATACTTTAGAGGTCTATTTATCAAGTGAGTTAACTAATTCTCTAAAGCTTTTTACGAAAGATCAGGAAGGCAGTTTATTTATAAGTCTGTTAGCACTTTGGAATGCTTTGGTTTACAGATATACGGGACATGAGGACCTTCTTATTGGTACTCCGGTGGCTGGTAGAAACCACATAGATCTGGAAAATCAAATAGGATTTTATGTTAACACGTTGGTGTTGAGAAACAAAATTAATCCCGAAGATGATTTCTTAACCCATTACAAGAAAACCAAAGAGCAAGTATTAAGTGCTTTCTCACATCAGGAATACCCATTCGATCAGATTTTAAATGATTTGAATACTAAAAGAGATATCAGTAGAAGTGCCATTTTTGATATGATGATGGCGCTTCAGAATACCGGTGATAAAATTAAAGGGGGACGTACTATTGAGGCTAATGTTATTGTAGATAAAGGAGAAGAGTTATCTAAAATGGATTTGGAAATAAACTTTGCTGAAATTGGCGATAAGTTACTTTTTAAACTAAACTACAATACTGATGTTTATAGTAAAGCCACTATGTCCGGAATAATGATGCATTTTATTCAATTGGCTGAAAACACTATCCTGACACCAAATGTTTCAATAAAGGCATTGAATTATTTGAGCAAATCTGAAAAGAATCTGTTAGTTACTCTTTTTGACAAAACAGATACCCCTTTCCCTAATGAAAAAACAATAATTGATTTATTCAATGAGCAAGCTTTAAAACATCCGCAGAGAATTGCTTTAACGTATGAGAATTTCTCTTATACGTATAAAGAATTAGACGAAATATCAAATCAGTTTGCGCAGTATTTAGTTGACAATAATACTATTCAGCAAGAAGATTTAGTAGGTCTGTTACTGGAGCGAAGCCAATGGGTGGTTATAGCAATACTGGCGATATTAAAAACCGGTGCTGCCTATCTGCCTTTAGGAATCGATTATCCAACGGAGCGATTGGATTATATTAAAAAAGACAGCGGTATAAAATTATGTATCGATGCTGCCGTAGTTACCGAATTCGAAAACAAGAAAGACCACTATACCAAGACTGGTTTTAGTAGAAAAATCAATCCAAATAACTTAGCCTATGTTATTTACACCTCAGGAACAACAGGTAATCCTAAAGGTACTTTAATAGAACACCGCAATGTAGTTCGATTATTTTACAACAAAGACTTTCAGTTCGATTTCAACGAAAATGACGTTTGGTGTCTTTTTCATTCCTATTATTTTGATTTTTCAGTTTGGGAAATTTTTGGAGCCTTATTGTTCGGTGGTAAGCTGGCAGTTGTGACAAAAGAGGATACAAAAGATTTTAATGCTTTTTCTAACTTTTTGGCTGAGCAAGGTGTAACCGTATTGAATCAAACGCCAACAGCTTTTAAACATCTTCAAAAAATAGTTTTAGGCTCAGATAAATCTTTTAGTACCCGATATCTTATTTTCGGAGGGGAAGCTTTGATAACATCCTCTTTAAAAACATGGAAAAACCATTTCCCTGATTGTAAAATAATCAATATGTACGGTATCACAGAAACAACCGTCCATGTCACTTATAAGGAAATAACTAAAAAAGAAATTGCTTCAATCGAAAGTAATATCGGGCGACCGATACCTACGTTAGGCTGTTTGGTATTAGATAAATTTCAGCAAATAGTCCCTTTTGGAGTAGTTGGAGAATTACATGTTTATGGCGAAGGATTGGCAAGAGCCTATCTTAATAATAAAGCGCTTACCGATACAAAGTTTGTGACACAGGAAATAGAATCAATTGGTAACATTAGATTATATAAAACAGGAGATTTAGTTAAATGGGTAGAAACGGGAGATTTAATTTATTTAGGTAGAAAAGATAACCAGGTTAAAATTAGAGGGCATCGAATAGAATTAGAAGAAATAGAGCATTATTTAATTGATAAAGAGGATATCGAAGAGGTTTCTGTCGTTGTGAATAAAAATAATGAATCTGAAAATGAATTGATTGCCTATTTCGTTTCGAGTAAAGTACAAAATGCTTCGGACCTTAGAAAATACCTTGCCAGCAGAATACCGGATTATGCGATCCCTTCCTATTTTGTTCAATTAGATGGTTTTCCTCTAACTACAAATGGAAAAATAAGCCATAAAGATCTTCCGGATCCTAAGGAATATAAGGTTGTTACAAATGAAAATTATGTAGCGGCCAGAAATGAAACAGAACAAAAATTAGTTCAGATTTTAGCGAAGGAACTAGAAAGAAGCCATCAGGAAATAGGAATTCACGATAACTTCTTTGACCTCGGAGCAAATTCTATCAAACTTATAAAGATTTTGAATGAGATTAATACACAGTTTAATACCACTATTAAACCTGTTTTACTATTTCAATATTCTAATATAAGTGACTTAATGGAGAATGTATTCCATCAATCAGAGGATGAAACGGAGAATGAGAAAGCTTCTTTTTCTGATGAAATAGATGAAATTATAGATTTTCTATAGGAGCAATTTTGCGAGTCAAAGCAAACCAATAATAGTAAACGTGCATCGTAGATTTTATCTGTTGATAAATTAATTTTTATAAAGACCTTCTTCTAATAATGGAAAGTAAATTAAATAGTGTAAGAAAAAAAGATATTGCAATTATTGGAATGTCCGGTAAGTTTCATAAATCAGAAAACATTGAAGCTTTTTGGAATAATCTTGTAAAGGGGCAGGAACTGATTCATTTTTATGACGATGAAGAATTAGAAAAATTGGGTATAGGCAAAGAGTTGTTAAAAAACCCTAATTATATCAAATCAAGCGCCTTTATTGACAATTCTGAAAGCTTTGATTATTCTTTTTTTGGATACACAAAAGAAGAAGCAGAACTTATGGATCCCCAAATAAGAATCATGCACGAACATGTTTGGTTGGCATTAGAAGATGCAAGCTATAATCTGGATCAATATAAAGAAAAAATAGGGTTGTATTTATCTGCATCAGATAACTTAAACTGGAGAGCTGAAACGCTATTAAATCCAAATAATGCTGTAGGTTCTTTTATGACAGCGAGACTCGCAGATAAGAATTTCATCAGTACTTTAATTTCATATAGCCTAAATTTTAAAGGGCCTAGTTTTTATATAAATACAGCATGTTCAAGTGCCTTAACAGCATTGCATATTGCTTGTAGAAGTTTATTATTAAAAGAATGTTCAACTGCTTTGGCTGGCGCGGTGAGCATTAATACGACAACGGAGTATGGGTACTTGTATGAAGATGATTTAATATTTTCAAATGACGGTCACTGTAGAACATTCGACAAAGATTCCTCCGGTACTACTTTTGGAGAGGGTGTGGGTGTTGTCGTTTTAAAAAGACTGGAAGATGCTCTAAATGATAAGGACCATATTTATGCCGTTATCAGAGCAACTGCGGTAAATAATGATGGTAAAAGAAAGGTAGGATATACAGCGCCAAGTGTTACTGGTCAAGCCGATTGTATCAAATTAGCCCATAGTTTTGCCGGAATAGCCCCTGAAGATGTCAGTTATATAGAAGCACATGGAACAGCTACTAAATTAGGAGATCCTGTTGAAATAGAAGCTTTAAACAAAGCATTTAATTATAATAAAAACCATTCTTGCGCCATTGGTTCTGTTAAATCAAATCTGGGCCATCTTGATGCGGTTGCAGGAATTGTCGGGGTTATAAAAACGGCTTTGTCACTTAAAAATAAGATGCTGCCTCCTTCTATAAATTATAAAGAAGCAAACCCTGAAATTAACTTTGAATCCGGGCCTTTTTATGTAAATGATAAACTGCAAAAGTGGGTGTCTAATCAGGACCAATTATTAAATGCCGGAGTAAGTAGTTTCGGTATTGGAGGCACAAATGCCCATGTTGTTCTGGAAGAAGCTCCGGAGTTTAAAGAGAATTTCGATTCAAACTTGTACCAGTTGATTACTTTTTCTGCTAAAACAAAAACAGCTCTTAAAAATTATGAAAAAACGCTCAGAAATTTTTTAGAAAAGAATGAAGAGATTAAGATTCCTGCTCTGGCCTATACGCTAAACACGGGGCGTAAAGATTTCAGATACAGAAATTATATTGTTTGTAAAAATAAAGAAGAAGCTATAAATCAATTGATTCAGCTCGATACAGTTCCGGAGAAGGAGCTTAGCAATAACAGGAAGAAAAAGATTGTTTTCATGTTTTCCGGTCAAGGCAGCCAGTATTTTCTGATGGCTAAAGAAGTGTATTTAAATAACCCTTTCTTTCAATCAATAATTGACGAAGGATTTAAAATAATAACCAAATTAACCGGAATAGACTATAGTATAATCTTAGGATATACCGATAGTGAAACCGTTAATAAAGAACTAATTAATAATACTTTTTATACACAGCCATTATTATTTTTAGTAGAATACGCTTTTGCAAAACTCTATATAAGATTAGGTGTTACACCTGACAGTATGATAGGGCATAGTTTAGGAGAATACGTAGCGGCTTGTATCAGCGAGGTTTTTTCATTTGAAGACGCTCTGTATGTAGTGACAAAAAGAGCCGAGTTAATGGCAAAAATTGAAGAAGGTGATATGATTGGTATTGGGGTAAATCTAGCTGAGATTAAACCTTTACTTCCAAAAAATGTGTCTATTGCTGCCATAAATACGGCAAATTCATTTGTGGCATCCGGAACAAAAAAGGCTATTTCAGAGTTTACGGAAATACTGGGTGAAAATAACATAAGTTATGTGCCTTTAAAAACCTCTCATGCTTTTCATTCCGAGATGATGGATAGTATTTTGGAAGAGTATGAAGAAATTATTAAAAAAGTCACACTTTCTTCCCCTAAATATCCATTTGTATCTAATCTGACAGGTGAAGAAATAACCAAAGAGGACGCCACTTCAGCAAAATATTGGGTGGCTCATTTAAGAGGAACAGTGAACTTCTTTGACGGTATAAATTATTTATTACAAAAGGGAGATGGAATCTATATAGAAATTGGCCCTGGTCATACTTTGACTTCTTTTCTGAAACAAAATCAGTATTATAATTCGGATCAAACAGCTATTCATTCGATTAGGCATATAAAAAATGATGTCAATGATTATCAGTTTTTTAACGAGTCTCTAGGTCGTATTTGGGAACACGGAATTGAGGTAGACTGGGAAGCCTATTATGATTATCAAAAGCACTATAAAATACCGGCTCCTACTTACGTATTTGACAAAACAACATTACCGGTTAAAGTAAGTCCGATTACCCAATTGATGAATAATGGAGGCGCTTTTAAAAATGCAGAAAGAAGCATTTTCAATTCCTATTATATAAACAATTGGAAAAAATCGTTAATCGAGAGCTCAGAAAAAAAATCCGAAGAAAAAGGAGTTTATCTGATCTTTTCAAATAGTGGAAAAACCATAACAGCTATAGAAAATCAAATGCTATCGCTGGGTAATGAGCTTGTTATGGTTACTAAAGGATCTTCGTTTGTAAAGTCAGATTCAGGTATTTATAGCATTGACCCTAATAACAGTACTAATTTTCAGGAGCTGTTTGCTGATTTAAAAGCAAAGAAAATTAAAGTTATAAATGTCATATATAACTGGTTGATTGATGCTCCAAAGGAAGAGGATGTAAACTACAATCCTATAAAGTTCTTGTATGAATCAGTAAATCAATTTTCAATAAAAGTAACTTTCTTATCTAAGTTCAATACTAGAGTTTTAGGAAATGAAGTAAGTAGTATTTCAATGGACTTCGCAATAAAAATGGCGGATTTATTTGACAGAAAAGAAAGGCTGTTTACGAATTATATACTAGACGCAGACCAGGATCAGGATGATCCGGTACTGATCGAAAATATTGTTAATGATCTAATATTTAACGAAAAAGATAGCACTGTAGCCTATAGAAACAACAATCGTTGGGTACCCTTTTTTGAAAATATAAAATTAAACAGTACTAAAAAAAGTACGGAATTTGAAGGAGAGAAAAATTATTTGGTAATTCATTCTACAGCCGGTATTGTGAAACCGATTGTGGATCATCTCTCCTCTTTATCAAATAATAGTAACGTTTTATTGCTTTGCGGTAATACGACCGCTAATGAGGACTCAATAGCTGAAAATGTAGTAAAATATCAGACCAATTTAGAATGTCCAAAACAATTTAAAGAAACCATTGAGTTCATTCTTAAAGAACATGGGAGTATTTCCGGAATAATATGCAATCCTGAACTATGGAACGATCAAGTAGAGTTGGAGCCATTACATGTAGCTGATTTGGCGACTGAAGTTAGGGCTAAAACTAGTTTTATTGACAATCTTTACGCGGCTATTAAAAATATAAATATAGATTTTGTTTGGTTTCCTCTAAGACTTTCTTCCATAATAGAAGGCTCAAAATACAGACAAGGTGTTTTATCTGAAATTTATACCACCTTATTCAAAGAACATAAGAGCGATGAACTGAGTCATTGGATCACGGTTTATTTGGATGATTTAACCGGTAGAAAATTAACCGATGAAGAAATTATTACGGTGTTTAAAAACTCATTTTTGACTAAAAATATTTCGAGTTTAATGCTGTCTCACCGTGATCTGAATCATATTATAGCAGAATCTAAGAAAACCGAAGATCCAGTATTAACTACTAAAAATACTATTGAACGTCCAATCGTAGTGACTGCCTATACCGCCCCTGAGACCAAATTGGAAGCAGAATTGTGCGAGATGGTACAAGATTTTTTTAATTATGAAAAAGTCGGAATCACAGATGATTTCTTTGAGTTAGGAGGAGATTCCCTAAAGGCCATGATTTTTATAAAACGAATTGAAAAACAATACAGTATTCTATTAGACTTACAGGATTTTTATCAGAAAGCAACGGTAAAAATGATTGCAATGGAAATCGATTTGGCGACCAAGATTTTGAATGTTCAAACAGCAAAAACTAATATGATTAAGATATAAATTATGGAAATAATTGAATTAATAAAAGAAATTACCGATCATCAAATAAGCTTAACCTTAGATGGTGATGATTTGCAAATCAGTTTTGACGGGGATCAATTGGACCCGAATATCATTTCAAAATTAAAAGAACACAAAGCAGAGTTAGTAGCTTACTTTAAAAAATATGCTTCAGCTAAAAAATTTGAAGAAATCAAAAAAATTGAAGCTCAGGAAAGTTATGCCTTATCGCATTCTCAAAAGAGGCTTTGGGTTTTAAGTCAGATAGATAAGGGTTCAATTGCTTATAATATGCCTTCCTCTGTAGAATTAAAAGGGAATTATAATGTCGAAAATTTTAGTAAAGCGATACTTTCGGTAATAAAAAGGCATGAAATACTTCGTACTGTGTTTAGAAAAGACAGCGACGAAGAAATTAGACAGTGGATTATACCAGCTGAAAAGTTTGTTTTTAAAGTTGATTATCATGATTACAGATCAATTGAAGATAAGGAAGAGAACATAAAAAGTTACATTGAAAAAGATTCTTTCAGACCTTTTGATTTGGTAAATGGTCCTTTGTTAAGAGCCACTTTACTACAAACTTCGGATACAGAATTTACGTTCTATTATAATATGCATCATATCATAAGTGATGGGTGGTCTATGAGAGTTCTTAGTGAGGATGTTCTGAAGTATTACAATAGCGCTGAAACAGGTATAAGCCTTGAACTGGATGAATTACCTTTTCAATATAAAGACTTTGCAAATTGGCAAACAAATAAATTCGATGACACAGAAAAGGATAAACTTATTGGTCATTGGAAAGATATAGTGTCAAATGAGGTACCTACAATTAATTTGCCTTCTAATTTGACAAGACCAAATATTCAAACCTATAATGGACAACTAGTTGAAACGGTTATTTCTAAAGCACTTACAGAACGCTTAAAACAATTTTCAAACCAACATAAAGGGAGCTTATTTACCACTTTGTTAGGAGTTTGGAACATATTGATTTATCGATATACAAATCTTAAAGACATAACAATTGGAACTCCTACGGCCGGAAGAGACAACGCTGATCTTGAAAATCAAATAGGGCTATATGTAAATACGATCGTATTTAGAAATCAAATTAATCCGGAAATCGATTTTGATACTCATTATAATGATTTTAAGTCCAATACAATTGAAACTTTAAGCAATCAATGTCCATTTGATTTCTTATTAGAAGAATTAAAATTAAAGAGGGATATCAGTAGAAATGCCATTTTTGATATACTTTTTGCCGTACAAAATCAATCAACATCTGAAGCTAAATTAGATTTAGAAGATTTGGTCAACGCGATTGAGCATAAGGGGAAGGCCATGGCAAAAGTAGATTTAGAAATAAACTTTTTTGAACAAGGAGATTACCTGTCTTTTCAATTAATTTATAATTCGGATGTCTATGAGAAAGAAATGATCACTAAGTTAATGACTCATTTTATCCTATTATCCGATGCATTGTTGGAGTCTAAAACTGCAATTGGAAAAGTGAATTTTTTAACTGATGAAGAAGAAAACTTCTATAGCAATTTAGGCCTGCGAAATGCAGGTTTTCATTCTGATAAAACGGTAGTGGATTTATTTTTGGATCAAGTGGCAAATCATCCTTCTAAAATTGCTCTTGGTTATCAGTCAAATTATTTATCCTATTCAGAGTTAGATAAAGTATCCAATCAGTTTGCAAATTTCTTACATCAAACATACAAGGTGAATCCTGAACAATTACTGGGGATTATGCTTGATAGAACCGAATGGCTGGTGGTTTGTATTCTGGGTGTTCTAAAGTCCGGTTGTGCTTACTTGCCTTTTGACCTTAATGCTCCAGTTCAAAGAAAAGCATATATTCAGGAGAACTCTAATTGTGAGACTATTATCGATCAAGGAGTATTAGAAGAATTTTGTAAATCTATCGATAATTTTGATACTGTTTTTAATGGAAAGAACCCGACACCTAAAGATTTAGCCTATGTAATTTATACCTCTGGATCAACGGGCAACCCTAAAGGAGTGATGATCGAACACCGAAATGTTGCTTCTTTTTTTGATAAAATAGACACTCAGTTAGGATACAATAAGTACGATGTTGTCGGAGCAACAACCAATATCTCTTTTGATATTTCAATTCTTGAGCTTTTAGGAACGCTCTGTCTGGGAAAACAGTTGATTGTATTTGATGATAAAGAAATAGTAGATGTAAAACTTTTTATGGAGAGAGTTAGAGCATCTAAAATTGAAGTATTACAGTTGACACCTTCAAGAGTAAAGCAATTGTATAGTGATTTAATTGAAAATAAACCGGAATCATTACGCTCTCTAATAGTAGGAGGCGAACCATTTCCTGCAGAATATTACCAGAGTTTTAAAGAAAATAAAGACTTGTCCGTAGTGAATGTATATGGGCCTACAGAAACCACTATATGGAGTACTTCTTTGGAGATAGGTTCAAGTAGTAAACTAAATATCGGCAGCCCCTTAGAAAATGAAAAAGTCTATATTCTTAACGATTATGGCGCAATTCAACCGATTGGGATAGTTGGAGAAATACATATTGCTGGATCCGGATTAGCAAGGGGATATATAGGAGACTTAAATTTGTCTAATCAAAAATTCATTCAAAATCCATTAAATAAAAGTGAAATAATATACAAAACCGGCGATTTAGGAAGTTGGAAGCAAGACGGAACAATTAATTATTTCGGGCGTAAAGATGATCAGATAAAACTTAGAGGGTATAGAATAGAGCTAAGTGAAATAGAATATCATATCCAACAAATACCAAATATTAGTCAAGCAGTAGTATTGTTAAAAGAGATACAAGGCGAGAAAGAATTGGTAGCCTACATCACTTCAGAAAAAAATACGACAATTAAGGAGTTAAGAAGCATTTTGAAAAATTATCTGCCTCAGTATATGATACCTTCAAAATTCATTTTTCTGGATTCAATGCCTTTGCAGGCAAGTGGTAAGATCGATAAGGTTCTTTTGAAGCAGCGCGAAAATTATGGGAATGCTTCAGAAAGCATAAAAGTAAAGCCATCAAATAAGATGGAAGAAACAATAATTGCTATTTGGACAAAAATCTTAGGGGGTGCTGAAATTAGCATGAATGATGACTTTTTTGATTTAGGCGGACATAGTTTAAAAGCAACTAAGCTTATTTCAGAATACCAAAAAGAATTTGGGAAAGAGCTTAGTTTACTTGACCTTTTTACAAATACAACAGCTATTTCACACGTAAATCTTATCAATAAAGGGAGTAATAAAAAATATGCTGAAATTCCTTTGGCAGCAGAGGCAGCATATTATCCTTTGTCTGATGCTCAGAAGTCTATTTGGCTGATGTGTCAACGTCCGGAAGGTGCATTGTCCTATCATATTCCTATTGCTCTAAATTTTGAAATTGAAAAATATGATTTGATAGAAGAAGTTTTGCAGCAGCTAATTGACAGGCACCACATACTAAAGACAACTTTTAAAAATGATGAAAATGACGAAATCAAACAATGGATTTCAGACGATTTAAAAGTTAAAGTAAAGTATAACGATTTTAGAGGTGTAGAAAATGCTGAAGAAAAAGCGCGCGAGATTATTTTTAAAGAGGAGCTTTTTGTTCACTTTGATCTGGAAAACGGACCTCTTTTTAAAGTAGGTGTGTTTCAAATTGAAGAAAATAAATACCTGATTTATATGATCATTCATCACATCATTACGGATGGACTTTCTATGAATATTATATTTAATGATGCCTTTAGCATTTATCAATCATTACTAAACAAAAGTGGCGAAAGATTACCAAATCTTTCGATCCAATATAAAGACTTTTCGGTTTGGCAGCAATCAGAAAACAGTAAATTAGAATTGCAGAAAGAATATTGGTCGAACAAATTATCGGGAGAATTAACCCTTTTGGAATTGCCCGCCTCAAAAGTTAGACCTGGTATAAAAACATACAATGGCGAATATCTGAATACCTATTTTGACAAAGTTCAAACGGAAAAATTAAGGGATTTTAGCAAAAAAATGGGAGGGAGCGTTTTTATATCCTTAATGACAGCTTGGAACCTGTTAATACACCGATACAATAATAAAAATGATATTATAGTAGGTACTGCTTTGGCTGGGAGAGATCACCCACAATTTGAAAATATGATCGGGTGTTTTGTAAATAATCTTGCCGTCCGCAATGAGATTTGCCCTACTGACACAATTATGGAGTGCTATCAAAAAATCAAAAAATCAGTATTAAATGATTTTGAGAATCAAATGTATTCTTTTGATAAGATCGTGGAAGACCTTGATCTTAAAAGGAATTTGAGCCGAAGCCCGGTTTTTGATTTTATTCTAGTTCATCAAAGAATGAATGAAAATCAAAAAGATATTAATCTGGATTCTAATGGGAAAAATCAAATTATGAGTTTGGGAGATCGATATGCCAGATATGATGTTGAGCTTGGTTTTTTTGAGATGAATGAACGTTTAATGTTTAGAATAAAATACAATAAGGACATTTATGATAGAAATATGATTGATCGCCTTATGTTGCACTTTATAAAATTGACGGAAGTCATTGGTGATAATCCTAAACAAAAAATACAAGAAGTTGATTTTCTTTTGGAAGATGAAAAATACAAACTTATAAATGAATTTATTGTTAAGGACAATCGTGATAAGAATAAAATTGTAACTGTTGTTGATAAATTTAGAGAACAACTCATTCTAAATCCAACTAAAATTGCCTTAGTATATAATGATAGTAAGTTATCTTATAGTGATTTAGATGAAATTTCAAACCAACTGGCCTATTTTTTAATTCAGAAACATGCTATTAAGTCTAATGATCTTGTAGGCATTAAATTGGAGCGAAATGAATGGACCATTATAACGATTCTCGGAATATTAAAAGCAGGTGCAGCCTATGTGCCTATTGATATTGAATATCCAAAAGATAGAATTGCTTTTATTGAATCAGACGCTAATTGTAAAGTTCTTATAAGTCAGCAAGAATTAGAGGATTTTAAAAATAATGTAGATAATTATTCTAAAAAATCATTAGAAACGCAAATTGATTTTGAAAGTCTTGCTTATGTGATTTATACGTCGGGATCAACCGGAGCACCTAAAGGGGTCATGATTACCCATTCTAATTTGGCACATTCTAACAGTGCCAGATTTCTAACGTATGGTAATTTAAATTCTTTTTTACTGACATCACCAATTGCTTTTGATAGTTCTGTAGCAGGTATATTTGGAACTTTGTGCAGCGGAGGAACTTTGCATTTAAGCGATAAAAACTTACTGGATAGTGTTGTCGGGATCACAAATTATATCATACAAAATAAAATTTCTCACCTTTTGTCAATTCCGTCTTATTTTAAATTAGTACTGGATGAATTAGCAGATAAAACGAATAGTTTAGAAGCGGTTATTGTTGCAGGCGAAACCTGTCCGCTTTCCTTAATAGATCATTTTCATGATACTCAAACGCTTGAAAAATGTAATTTATTTAATGAATATGGACCAACTGAGTGTAGTGTGTGGAGTACAGTGCATCAATATGACAGAAACGAAAAAGCATTTTCTACAATAGGAAAACCAATTATTGGAAGCAAAATTTACATTTTTGATGAAGAAATGAGATTATCTCCTAATGGTCATTTTGGAGAAATGTATATAGGAGGAGTCGGAGTAGCAAAAGGATACCACAACCGAGAAATATTGACCTCAGAAAAGTTTGTAAAAAATCCTCTTAATAAAGAAGAAGTTTTATACAAAACCGGAGATATAGCTAAATGGTTGACAAATGGCGATTTAGAGTTTTTGGGTAGAAAAGACGACCAGGTTAAAATTAATGGTTATAGAATTGAATTAGAGGAAATTCAAAAGCAAATTGAATTACATCAGGATGTCAATCAAGCGATAGTATTAATTAAAGAAGGAAGTACAGCTGACGATAATCAGATTGTGGCATGGGTAAATTCTCCTATTCAAATCGATATCGAGGAATTAAAGGAATTTATATCCAAAAAAATTCCCAACTATATGATTCCAACTAAAATCCAAAACATAGAAAAAGTACCATTAACTCCCAATGGTAAAATTGATAAAGCAAAACTATTAGGATCATTACTTCTTACTAAGGAAACGGAAATAGTTAAACCAACTAACAAAACAGAAGAATGTTTGCTGGACTATTGGATAAAAGTATTAAACCGGGAACAAATAAGTATAAAAGATAACTTTTTAGAATTGGGAGGGAACAGTATCAAAGCAATCAAATTACTGTCTGAAATAAACAAACATTTTGAAACTAATATCAATTTAGGAGATCTGTTTAATAACCTTACTATTCAGAAGTTAAGCATGGTCGTTGAGAATGCGCTCAAAGAAAATGAATTACGAGCCAATAAAAATAATTTAATGGAAATGGAATTATAATCTGACTTATGAAATCTTAAAGCGATAGTAGTATAAGAATTACTATTGATAATTATGGACCACCATGATAGCTACTATAAAGACTAATCCTCAACGAAAGATTTAAGTAAATCTTTAAAAATGAATAAGGTTATGCAGTGGAGAATCATACGAATTAATTCACAAGAAACTTTGTAAGTCAATTTGGGCGTAAGGAATAAGTCCAAACACAAAAGACTCAAATAATGATTTATCTAAAAACAATATATAAAAATTTCAAAAGCAATGAATAATCTAGTAAATGAACTTATCGAGGCCGGCATATTGCTTGAAGTTAAGGATGGGAAATTAAAAATGTTCTCTGCTAATCCTACTATAAATGAGCAATTGCTAAATAAAATTCGTGAGAACAAACAATTTTTAATTGATTATTTAAATGCGAAAAGTCAAAAAACGAACTCTGAAATCTATAAAGCCGATATAGCCGACTTGTATCCGGTATCTTATGCTCAGAAAAGGATGTGGATTTTAAGTCAACAAAGTGAAGCTTCTTTAGCCTATTCTATGCCGATGACTTTTAATCTGAATAATGAAATAGATATAGAAAAGTTTGAGAGAGCCATAGATTCGGTTATTAGAAAACATGAAATACTACGAACCGTTTTTATACAGAATGACCTGGAAGTTTTTCAGAAAGTAATGCCTTATGAGAGTAGTAACTTTAAATTGGGATTAATTGATTTAAGCAGTACTAAAGATGCTGAAGAGGAATTTAAAAAGAAGGTACAATTTGAAAATTCGATAATTTTCGATTTGGAAAATGGACCTTTGCTTAAAGCTATTTTATTTAAACTTTCAGATGCGAAGTATATATTTTATTGCAATATGCATCATATAATATCTGATGGATGGTCTCAGGGCATCATCATAAAAGATACCTTGGCATTTTATGAATCATACAACAACGAAAATCTGCTGGAAATTTCTGAATTGGATATTCAATATAAAGACTTTACCCTATGGCAAATAGAAGAGTTGAAGAAAAACCAATCCAGGCATATTTCTTTTTTTGAAACCTATCTGCAAGGAGATTTACCAAGAATACAACTACCGAGTACTACAATCAGACCAAAAATAAAATCGTACAATGGTGCTATTTTAAGCGTTTTATTGCCTCGTGAATTGACTGATAAAGTTCAACTGTTTTGCAAAGAAAATGACAGTACTCCATTTAATTTCTACTATGCTCTTTTTAATGTTTTATTGTATAAATATACCTATGAAACGGATATTGTAATTGGGACTCCTATTGCGGGCAGAAGTCATCATCAAGTACAAAATCAGATTGGATGTTTTATAAATACGATGGTTTTAAGAACCAAATTAGATCCAGAAGCTGCATTTATAGATAATTACAAAAGTATTAAAGCAAATGTGCAGTCTGTTTTTGAGCATGAAAATTATCCTTTTGACTGTTTGGTTGAAGATTTAAAGATTAAATCAGATCCTAGCAGGAGTTTGCTATTTGATATACTATTGGTTTATCAGAATTTTAGTGAGAATAATACAAAGAAAGAAACAGTTAAAAAGGAAGGCGTACAAAATTTAGGGGAGTCAAAGTCAAAACTGGATTTAGAAATTGTTTTCATTGAAGAGCAAGGAAGCTTAAGTTTAAATATCAATTACAATACTGATTTATATAACAGAGAAGTCATCACTTCTTTGATGCATCACTTTATCAAGATAAGTGAAGTTGTAATTGAAAACCCAAAAATAGAACTAAAAAACATTACTTTTTTGTCTGAATCAGAGCAGATTCAATTGTTAAACGAATTTAATAGCACTACCGTAACATACCCAAAAGATAAAACAGTTGTTGAATTGTTTGAAGAACAGGTTAGAAAAAATCCAAAAGGGACCGCTGTAATTGCAAAAGACACTTTCCTTACCTATGAGGAGTTAAATGCAAAATCAAACCAGTTAGGTGCTTATTTGAGGGAAAATTATAATGTAGTTCCGGATGATATTATAGGCGTTGCGTTACAAAGATCAGAAACTCTTATTCTGGCAATATATGGGATCTTAAAAGCAGGGGCGGCCTATGTACCAATAGATCCAAAGTATCCAACTGAAAGAAGATCATATATAGAAGAAAATTCAAAATGTAAACTAGTTATTGATGATAGTTTTATAAATAAATATGAAACTGAATCAGACCGCTATTCTACAGATAATTTAGAATTAAAGTGCAATCCTAATTCTTTGCTATATACTATTTATACCTCGGGGACAACAGGTAATCCTAAAGGGGTAATGATAGAAAATCATTCGTTAATAAACAGATTGTTTTGGATGCAAAAAGCCTATAGTCTGGATGAATCAGACGTGATATTGCAAAAAACAACTTTTACTTTTGATGTTTCGGTATGGGAATTATTTTGGTGGAGTATTTTTGGCTCTAAAGTGTGTTTGTTAGCGCCGGATAAAGAAAAAGAACCAAGCGCAATCATTGACACTATCGAATCTGATAAAGTCACAGTGATGCACTTTGTTCCTTCTATGCTCTCTTCTTTTTTAGAGTATTTAGTTCATTTTCCTGATGAAATAATCAAACTAAAATCATTAAAACAGGTTTTTACAAGTGGAGAAGCTCTTTCTAAAACAGACAGCGATTTGTTTTTTGATTTGCTGCCGGAAGTTTCATTAATGAATTTGTATGGCCCGACAGAAGCAAGTATAGATGTGACCTACTACGATTGTGGAAGTAAACAATACGATCAGATCATACCAATAGGAAAACCTATTGATAACACACAAATCTTTATTTTAGACCCTTATGGGAATATGGTTCCAAAAGGAGTTAAAGGCAAATTATATATTGCAGGAGTCGGTTTAGCAAGAGGTTATCTGAATAATGAAAAATTAACTAAAGAAAAATTTGTAAACAATCCTTTTAAAAATAACGAACTAATTTACGATACCGGAGACATAGCCGAATGGTTAGAGGATGGAAATATTAATTTTCTGGGTAGAATTGACGATCAAGTTAAAATAAGAGGTTTTAGAATTGAACTAGGGGAGATAGAATACCATTTAAAATCTAAAAAAGATATTGATACAGCTGTGGTTTTGGCTAAAGAATCCACAGATGGAGAGAAAAGTTTAGTGGCCTACATCGTTTCCCAAAAAGATCAAAACGTATCTGATTTAAGAAACTTTTTGATGGATAAGTTGCCTAATTATATGATTCCCTCTCAATTTGTACAAATTGAGCAAATTCCGTTGAGCGCTAGTGGAAAGGCCAATAAAAAAGAATTATTAGCATTAGATCAAGCAGAGTTAACGAACAATATTCCTTATGTGGGAGCTGAAAGTGTTGAAGAGAAAGCGCTTATAGAAGTCTGTAAAGATATTTTAAATAAGGAAAAAATTAGTATCAATGATAGTTTCTATAATGTTGGAGGAGATTCTATAAAGTCAATACAAATCGTATCACGTTTAAAACAAATGGGATATGCGCTAAAAGTTGAAGATGTTTTAAGGACACCAATTTTTAAAGAATTAGCAGCACTTTTGAAAATTGATGTGCTAAAGATTGATCAGTCAGAGGTTCTTGGAAAAGTAGATTTAACGCCTATCCAACATTATTTGTTTAAAACTTTTGAGTTACCACACCATTTCAACCAATCCATTTTACTCAAAAGTAAAAAACCTGTCAATGTAGCGTTGTTGCATCAAAGTCTGATTCTGATGTTAGAAAAGCATGACGCATTGCGAATGACTTTTAATAAAAACAGTGACAATTGGGAGCAAATTAATGGTTCCTTCGAAGATATAGACTTTCAAATTCCTACATACGATTTAACTACTTCGGATGATGCATTGAATGAATTAAAAACAATAGCTGAAGAATTCCAATCCTCGTTTAATCTTAATAACGGATCTTTAATTAGAGTAGCGCATTTTAAATTAAACGATGGAGACCGAATAGCAATTATAATACATCATTTAATTGTAGATGGTGTTTCATGGAGAATATTAATTGAAGATCTTTTTACCTTATATAAACAAGGACTGGCAAATGAAACATTTAAGTTGCCTTTAAAAACGGACTCTTTTCAGCGCTGGGCACTACTTCAGAAAGAATATGCTTATAGCGA
Organism: Flavobacterium sp. ABG; assembly: GCF_001027725.1. Classification (NCBI taxonomy): domain Bacteria; kingdom Pseudomonadati; phylum Bacteroidota; class Flavobacteriia; order Flavobacteriales; family Flavobacteriaceae; genus Flavobacterium; species Flavobacterium sp. ABG. Next base: position 130,503 of record NZ_LEKS01000002.1, on the reverse strand, counting down.
CAGATTATTGATTGAAGCAAAGTATTGGGAAACAATTTGCGAGAAAAACATACCTACAATAAAGATTTTTGATAATCGAAAAGAGCAAATTAAAGAAAAGATAGACTTTAGTTTAGACGAAACAAGCACTCAACTCTTGCAAACCAATTTCCATCAAATTTATAATACCGAAATTAATGATGTTTTGTTGACCGGGCTTGGCTTGGCAATAAAAGAGATCTTCAATTGTAGTCAAACCATCTTAAAAATGGAAGGGCACGGCAGAGAAGAAATCATTGACAAAATAGATATTAGCAGAACAGTTGGATGGTTCAGTACTTTTTACCCGGTAGTATTAGATTTGACAGATACCGATGACGCCGTTACCGTTTTAACAAAGGTTAAAGAAGATTTAAGAAAAATACCTAATAAGGGAATTGGTTTTGGGATTTTAAAATATCTAAATGAGTCCTACAACCATTTATCCTTTTCTCCTTCCGTTCTGTTTAATTTTCTGGGAGATTTTGATACTTCTTTTAAATCAAATAATAATGACGCTGAGTTTGTTTATTCGACGGAATCAATGGGTCAAAATATTTCAAAAGAAAATACAGATAACGTTCTTCTTGATGTATCAGGTTCAATTGTATCCGGCAAATTATATATGAGTGTTACTTTTGATACTGCCAGTTTTTCTAGAGAAGAAATAGTATCCTTAATGGCCGCTTATAAAAGCTATCTTACGGATCTTATCCAAAACGTTTCAAGTAAAAAAAATAGTTTTAAGACTCCTTCTGATTTAACGTTTTCTGATTTGACAAGCAAAGAATTAGAACTGATAAATTGGGATGGTTCTATTGAAGATGTATATGAATTATCTCCTTTACAAACAGGAATATATTTTCATTGGTTAACAAATAGCTCTAAATCATTGTATTTTGAGCAAATTTCTTATAAACTAAAAATCAGTCAGATTGGGATTGACGCTATTGCCAGTGCCTATCAAAAATTAGTAGATTGTCATTCCGTATTGAGAACTCATTTTAATAATGATTTGGCGGATATTCCTTTGCAAATTGTTCGTAAAGAAGTAAAAGCAAATTTTAAATTTGATGAGGTTGATCCTAATTTAAAAGGAGAGAGTCTTGAAGATTATATCGAAAAATATAAGGTTGAAGATAGAGAAGAGGGGTTTAATTTGTCGGATGATTCATTGATGCGCCTAAAAGTTCTTAGCTTAGGAAATAACCAATTCGAATTTGTATGGAGCCATCACCATATTCTTATGGATGGATGGTGTATGAGCAAATTAATCAGCGATTTTAACCTGATACTAAAAGCAGTAAATCAAGGTATTCCAGCTAATATCCCGAAACCTAAGCCCTATTCTGATTATATTAAGTGGTTAAGAAAGGTAAATACAAACGATTCTTTTGCATACTGGAAAAACCAGCTTCAAGATTATAGTAATAGTGCGACAATTCCTTTCGTTAAGCAAAAAACGAATAAGGAGTATAGCGATTCTATAGTATCACTAAAAATAGACGGTAAACTATTTAAGCAAATAGATGAATTGTGTAAAAAAATATCGGTTACACAGAATGTATTCTTACAAACCGCCTGGGGCGTACTTTTATCAAAATACAACAATGATAATGATGTTGTTTTTGGATCTGTAGTTTCTGGTCGTCCTGCACATTTAAATGGAGTTGAAAATATAATAGGATTGTTTATTAATACAATACCTGTCAGGATTAAATATGAAAATGAAAGTACGCCTATTCAACTTTTGGAGGAAATACAAAAAAAGGCAATAGATAGTAATTCACACCATTATGTGAGCTTAGCTAAAATTCAGTCACAAAGTGAATTAGATTCAAGCTTGATCAATCATATTATGGTTTTTGAAAATTTTCCTTTAGAAGCAGCAGTATCGGCTTCAAAATCAGATATTGGGACGGAAGAAAAAATAACGATTGAATCTGTTGGCGTATTTGAGCAAACAAATTATGATTTTAATATTATAATAGTACCGTCAAAAGAGTCTTTACAAATTCAATTTAAATTTAATGGTAATAAATTTGATGAAGAGTTAATGCAAAGACTGTCATCGCATTATTATAATGTTATGAACTATTTTGTTGCTTCCGGTACTAAAGCAATAAGTGCTATTGCGTGCATAACCGATGATGAAAAAGAAATCGTTTTTAATACATTTAATGCAACCCAAACTGATTTTAGAAGAAACCAAAAGGGCTTTTTTTCGAATACAAATGAGGAAAACTTTTCTAACGAAAGAGGGGAATTAAATACTTTCCCGGAGGAGAAAGAAATGACTTTATTAGACCTGTACAAGGTTACAGTTTCTAAATTTCCAAATAAAACGGCTGTTTCTTGTAGCAAATCGGTATTAAGTTACAATGAACTAGATACACTTACCAGTCAATTAGCAAATTATCTTCGAACATTTTATGGTGTTCGATCAAATGATTTAGTAGGGATAAAATTGGAGCGTAGTTCCAATATGCTTGTTGCAATATTAGGGATTTTAAAATCAGGCGGGGCTTATGTTCCTGTAGATACAAGTTACCCTGAGGAGCGATTGGAGTACATCAAATCAGACAGTGGTTATAAACTCTGCATAGATGAGAATTTCCTGAAAACTTTTGAAATTGAAAAAGACAACTATCAAAAAACAATTGAGGGTATAAGTGTTTCCGGTAGCAATATGGCCTATGCCATTTACACCTCAGGTTCGACAGGTAATCCAAAAGGGGTACTGAATAATCACGCCGGGCTTTACAACAGATTATTATGGATGCGTGATGACCTTAATATTAGCTCTGAAGATGTAATTTTACAAAAGACACCTTATACTTTCGACGTGTCGGTCTGGGAACTTTTGATGCCGGCTATTACAGGATCCTGCTTGGTATTTGCAGAACCGGAAGGGCATAAAGATCCTTCCTATCTTCAGGATTTGATAGCGCGTTCACAAATAAATATCATGCACTTTGTTCCTTCGATGTTAGGGATTTTCCTTGAAGAGTTAGACGCAGAAAAATGTAGGAGCTTAAAACATGTGGTTTGCAGCGGAGAAGCCTTACCGAGTATTATGGTGGAGGAGTTTAAACAGAAATTGCCATGGGTTCGTATTCATAATCTATACGGCCCAACTGAAGCAGCTATTGATGTTACTTCAATTGATTTAACAGATGTAGACACAAATGAGCTAGGAGTTACTATAGGTAAACCCGTGGCCAACACTAAATTATATATCGTTGACAGGCAGATGTCACTGCAACCGATAGGAGTTCCCGGTGAATTGCTAATAGAAGGAGTGCAGGTTTCTCAAGGTTATCTGAACAGACCTGAGTTGAATGCTGAAAAATTTATGGCGAGTCCTTTTAATGAAGGAGAACGAATATATCGCACAGGAGATTTGGCTAAATGGCTGCCAAATGGTGAAATAGTCTATATAGGCAGGATCGACAATCAAGTAAAGATTCGTGGTAATCGAATAGAGCTTGGAGAAATCGAAACCAGAATATTAGAATCAGGTTATGTTGATAACGTTGCTGTTTTGGTAAAGGGAGAAGAGCTTGCAAGGAAGTATCTCGTTGCTTATGTGATCCCAAAAGAAGGATACCAACAAGAAGATTTATATACGTATTTAAAAAGTCGATTACCAGAGTACATGTTACCGGGATTGGTAATAGAGATGGATAGTTTTCCATTAACATCGAGTGGTAAACTGGATAGAAAATTGCTGCCTGAATCCAACGAAGGTGGTTTGTTTTCAGAATCATTTCAGGCGCCAAGAAATCAGATGGAATCAGAATTGGCTGCTATTTGGGAAGAAGTTTTAAAATTAGATAAAGTAAGTATTCACGATAACTTTTTTCGTATAGGTGGCGATTCTATCGTTTCTATACGCTTGATTAGCAAGATCAATAAAGCGATTAAGCATAAAATTACAATCGGGGATTTATATGAAAACAATACAATAGAAGCTTTAAGTAACTTAATCGCTAAAACGAAAGGAATTTCGAATGAAGATGATCGTTTAAGCGAGCAAATAATTGAGAAAGTTGAGAAATTAAAATACGAGGTACTAAATGTAATTGAAAACAGTGCTTTAATTGAAGACATCTATCCGATGCATGATATTCAAAAAGGGATGGTTTTGTTGTCGTCAATTAATCCAACGAATGGAATTTATCATGATCAGTTTGTATTCCAAATTCCAAAAGTTAATGTGCAGTTATTGGAGCAATCCCTATCAAAATTAGTAGATAAACATGCCGTTTTGAGAACTTCTTTTGATTTGGTCAATTATAGTGAAGAAATTCAAATTGTCCGAAAAGAAATAGATTTTGAAATCACGCCATTAGATATTCAAACTTTAAATTCAAAAGAGCAAGAAGAATTTATTAATGCTTTTATGGTCTCAGAACGTAAAGTTCCTTTTGATGTTAATACGGCTCCACTTTGGCGAATTAATTTATTTACCGTTTCACCGTTCAATGAAGTGCTGGTATTTCAATTCCATCATGCTATTTTAGATGGATGGAGTGTTGCTTCTCTTTATACGGAGTTGTTTCAGATTTATAAGCAATTATCAAACAACCTTAAGTATGAAATAAATTATCTGAAAATATCTAATAAAGAAGCTGTTATTGACGAGTTGTTTAAAAAGAAAAGTCAAAAAAATATTGAATTTTGGGGGAATGAAATTAAAAGTGTTCAAAATCTTAACATTTTTAATACTAAAAGTACTTACCAACAATTTTCAAAGAGTTACGATCTGGATATTAAAGAAAAATTGCAAAAGAAATGCAAGGAAGATAATATTACACTAAAAACGCTAATTTATGGTGCATTGGTATACACTATAAAATTGCTATCTACAGAAAACGATTTTATGATTGGTTTAGTAGGTAATAATCGCCCTTCACTTGAAGACGGAGATAAGTTATTAGGATGCTTTTTGAATACAATACCGGTTAGAAACATACTAGCAGCTGATAGTGATCACATTAGTTGGAAAGAATATTTTAGAAGTATTGATGACAAATTAATTAGTTTAAAAAGTTATGAAGATTTGACTTTTTTAGAAATTAATAAACTGGCTAATGCAGCAGGAAATCAATCACAATTAATTAATGTGCTCTTTAATTATGTTGATTTTCACATTTACGAAGAATTGGAAACGAAAGTAGTTGATAAAAAAGACTCAAAAAAGGTTCAAAATTATTTGAATATTAAGTCACATGAATCAACCAACACCTATTTTGACGTAGATGTAAATGCCTCAGGAAACAGGTTTGTGTTAAATTATACCTTACAGAGAGAATTTAAGAATGATCTCACATTAGAAAGAATCCATAAATTTATGGATAGCATTATTTTAAATTATATCGATGCTTCTGAAAAAATAGTCAGCAAAACCGCTCTCATTTCCAGTGCAGAAGAACATGAAATTTTAGCTGTTTTTAATAAACCATCAATAGAATATACGCAGCACACCATATTGGAATTGTTCGGTGAAAGTGTCCGCAAGCACCAATCAAATCAGGCAATTATAGATAGCAAGGCCACATTTACCTATGCTCAACTTGATAAAGAGAGCAATCAATTTGCAAATTTCTTAAAGAATAAATTTGAAATTTCTAATGGAGATGTAGTAGGAGTTGAATTGAATAATGATTGCGCAATGCTTATCTCTTTTCTGGCAATTCTAAAAACAGGAGGTGTCTATTTGCCAATAGACATTGATTATTCTGTTTCGAGAAAAGAATTAATTTATGCAGATAGCAATTGTAAAGTAGTTATTCAGGATCAAATTCTTCAGGATTTTAGAGATTTTAAAGCAGACTATAAGGATGAGTTTGAAATCAACGTCGATTCAAATGATACGGCTTATATTATCTATACATCCGGTTCAACAGGAAAACCTAAGGGGGTGCCTATTTTACACCGATCGTTAGCGGATTATGTGCTGACATTTAAAAATTATTTTAACATTAATTCTGACGATTGTATCGTTCAGCAGTCAAGTACATCATTTGATACTTCAATTGAAGAGATTTTTCCAATACTTATTAGTGGAGGTTCATTGGTAATGAATGAATCAAGGAAAGATATTAATCATCTGTTGGATTTATGCGAAAAACATAACGTCACCGTATTAAGTACAAACCCTTTTATCATCCAGTACATTAATGAAGTATATGATAATTATAATTTCAAATTCAGGGCTTTGATTAGTGGTGGTGATGTTTTAAAACCAAAATATATTGACAGAATATGGGACAAAATTAAAACATACAATACGTATGGTCCTACCGAAACTACCGTCTGCGCTACCTATCATGAAATAAAAGACTTAAACACTTTTATTTCTATTGGGAAACCAATTGATAATCGTCAAATTTATATTTTTTATCCCGAATCTACCCATTTGACACCTATTGGTTTATTCGGTGAAATTTGTATTGGGGGAGAAGGAGTGTCGTTAGGATATTTAAAGAGAGCAGATTTAACTGCAGAAAAATTTGTTGATAACCCCTATAATCCGGAAACCAAATTATACAGAACCGGTGATTTGGGACGTTGGTTACCGGATGGTAGCATCGAATTTTTAGGAAGAAGTGATTCTCAGGTTAAAATAAGAGGATTTAGAATAGAACTGGAAGAGATTGAATTAGCGATCCTTAATTCCGGGTATGTTAAAAATGCTGCTGTACTGACAATTGGTGATGAAGAAAATAAACGAATTGTAGCGTTTGTTGTTCCATTAGAAGGATATAGTAAGGAAAGTACAATGGATTATTTATCTGCTCATCTTCCGGAATATATGTTGCCAAGTTTGCTACTTAGCACGGAAACTTTACCCTTAACCATTAATGGAAAGTTGGATAAGGACGCATTGAAATTGCCGGATACAGATGATTTGTTTGCCGATACTTATCAACCGCCGAGCAATGATGTGGAGGAGAAATTGGTTGAAATATGGAAAAATTTACTGCATGTTAACAAAATAGGAATAAACAATAATTTTTTTGAAATAGGTGGTAACTCTATTATGGTAGTTAAACTTCAAAATGAGTTGCAAAAAGAGTTTGAAACTTTAATTAATATAGTTGAATTATTTAATAATGTGACTATTAAAAAACAAGCGTTCATACTCCAAAAAACCTTAAAAACAGATCAGGAAGAGGAAGTTCTAAAAACAATGAGTTTTTAGATTTTATCAGCTAATATTAAATTATTAATTCAATAAATTATGCAAGAACCAGTAGCAATAATCGGAGTATCTTTTGAATTTCCCGGGATTAAAACCTGGAAAGATTTAACAGCGTCTCTTACAGATAGTAAAACATATATAGATCATTTGTCCTCTAATCGTTTAGAAGATATTCACAATAGATTTGGGAATTTAGAAATGTCAAAAGGGGGGTATCTGCCCAATATAGATCAGTTTGATAATAAATATTTTGGAACCACCGAACGAGAAGCCGTAAAAATGTTTCCGGAGCATCGGTTATTTCTATTGCATGCGCTAAGAGCATTTTATGATGCCGGATATGTAGAAGAAGATTTAAAAAGTTCCAATACAGGGATTTTTTACACAGCATCCAGATCTGCCTATTCTAATTATTCCGAATTATCTTTTAATGAATTTGATGCCTTATTTGGAATTGAAGGAACCCGATTAGCCAACTTTCTGGACCTGCGCGGACCGGTTATAGCGATTGACACCACTTGTTCTTCTTCTTTGGTTGCGGTAAACAATGCGATTCATAGTTTAAATTTTAAGGAATGTGACAAGGCTTTAGTTGGAGGTGTAAAATTTAGCGCCATTACTAAAGAAGCTGCTGATGAATCAACTGTGGTTTCCAAAAAACAACATTGTAAACCCTTTGATGAAGAGGCAGATGGATTAATGAACGGGGAGGGAGCAGTTTGTATCGTGCTGAAACGTCTAACAGACGCAGAAAGAGATAAAGACCCAATTTACGGGATCATTAAAGGAAATGGTATCAATCATGGAGGAGCCAGAATTTCAAGTTTGACAGCTCCAAGTTCAGATGCACAGAAAGATGTGATTCTAAAAGCATGGCGAAATGCCCAAGTTTCTTCCAATCAAATTAAATTTATTGAAGCGCATGGAACAGGAACAATTCTGGGCGATCCTATAGAATTTGAAGGATTGAAAGCTGCTTTTTTAGAAGATAATCAAGACAATGCACTTTGCTCCATAAGCTCATTTAAAGGACAGGTAGGGCATTTGGATTACTTAAGTGGGTTAGCGGGTTTAGTTCGTTTAATAGCCGCCTTAAATAATATGGTTTTACCTATACAGGCTAACTTCAGAAAATTAAACAAGCATTTGAATACCGAAAATAGTCCGGTTAAAATTCAGGATAGTATTGGTATTTGGGAAAGTACAAATGGAGAACGAATTGGAGGTGTTAGTAGCTTCGGATTGACAGGAACCAATGTACACCTCGTTGTTTCCCAAAAAGAAATTACAAGAAACCCCGATAAGCAAGAATTTTTCTATCTGCAAATCAGTGAAGACAATAAGGAAAGATTCGATAATTTAAAAAAGCAGATTTTAAGAAAGATCGAAAATTTAAATTTAGAAGAAATAGGTCCATTTTGCCATAAAACAAATCGTTTGTTTCAGTTAAAAAATAACAATCAGGGATATGTTTTCTCCTCATTGGATACACTGAAGAACGATTTGAAAGCAGCTGAAAAGAGTACGGATAAAAAGACTGTTTTTTATATTCTTGATTTGGATATCTTGGAATATAACAAGGACATAATTACTTCAATACTCGAGGAGAATGAATTGATTCGTCTGCAGTGGGATAAAAATATTCCTTACTCAATAGATTCGATAGAGAATAAGAAAGTGCTTAATGTACTTTTTCAATTTGTGTTGTATAAATATCTGATCGCTAATCTGAATAAAAAAGTAAATTTCATTACCAAGAAAGGAGAAGGTAGTATCGGACAGTTAATAAATAAAGAAATAACGCCTCTTGAACTTATTAATAACCCTGAACGATGCATTACTAGTGATCATTTTTTTGATGAAGAAGCATTTAAAAAGTATTTAGAAACAAGCAATTCTTCTGATAAAGTAATAGTTGTGGATTTTTCAAATAAAAATCCTGACCGATTCGATGATTTAAAGTTAGAGGTATTAAATATAAAGGGAACACTAACAGATTTGAATCGTTTTAAACTTTACAGTGAAATTGTACTAGCTGGAGTTAGTGCGCTGAAAAGTAAAATTAATCCATTGTTTCATGATTCAGAGCTCCCTTATTTTGATTTAAAAAGATTTTGGCCGGAGACCAAACAAATAGTTCAGGAAAAAACGATTTCTAATACTGTTGCAGACATAACAAAATACGACCTATTGCAAATTACGAAGATTATCAAAGAGGTCTGGTGTGAAGTATTGGAAACCACAGAAATTGAAGTTGAGGATAATTTTTTTGATTTAGGAGGAAGCTCTCTTACAGCATTAGATATGATGAGTGAAGTTGAAAGTAAAATCAATGGAAGTAAGATTTCTTATGAAGATATGTACAATCACACCACCATCAAAGAATTGTCTCAAGTTGTTTTCGATCAACTAAATGCAGAGGATTTAACTAAAACGGTAGAGAAAGAGGTAGTTAATGTAGCCAATGATGAAATTAGGAAGAACGATTACGAACTGCTGATTAATAAGATTGAAACTGAAGAATACAGCAAAATCATACCAAAAAAAATAGTAGTCACAGGTGCTACAGGTTTAGTCGGCTCCTTTATGGTAGAATATTTAATTAAGAATACAGATGCACAAATTGTATGCTTAGTGAGAGGAGACGATAACAATTCAGCGCAGGATAGATTTTGGACACTATTGAATCAGAATTTTAAAATTCAAGAAAGTGCAAGAATTCAGATTGTGAAAGCGGATTTATCGTTAAGCAATTTTGGGGTTGAGCAAAAGGAGTTACTTACAAATGTTGATACTGTTTTTCATGTGGCGGGTTCACCCTCTTTTGTAAGTCAATACAAAGCTGAAGATCATATCAATTTCATAGGAACTAAGAATTGTATCGATTGGGCTAATGCTAATAACGTTCAAAACTTCAATTTGGTCTCAACGATAGGAATAGTAGGTCAAACAATGCCAAAAGAAATTAAGAATTTTTATGAAACGGATTTAAATGTCGGTCAAGAGACCAGTGGCTTAATTCACGCTTCTTCAAAAGTATTGGCAGAAGAGTATCTAAAAGATCATTTTAAAAATAATGCAAAGGTGTTCCGTATTCCAAACGTCGGAGGACGATATGAAGATGGGTTCATCTCTTCTGATTTAAGTAAAAATTTAATGAGCCTTAAGCTAAAATATTTTTATGAAATGGGCTATTACTCCAATGAAATTTTGAAATGGTATCCGGGAATTATTTTTACGCCTGTCGATCATTTAGCAGGCTTAATTGTAGAGATTGGGCTAACGAATGTCAATTCACTTAAAACATATCATCTCAATTTAGAGAAAGGTTTTTCATTTGGTGATATTATAGCCTCTTTTCTGAAAAATGACCTGTATCTGGAGAAAATTGAAGATCATGAATTGGTTCAAAAGCTAGAGCAAATAAAGAAAAACTCTATGAACGTTGGGTTAAATTTATACAGAATAGGACAAAACGAATCGGAAGAGGAGAATAATTTTAATTTTCAAAATAAAGCTACGATGAAGCTAATTGATAAGCTAAATATCGCTTTTGTAAACAATTATGATCGTTCTCATTATTTAGACAACATTGTTAAATTCTATCTAAGGGGAGCTCTTAAAAATGAAAACAAAAATCAGGTATCTGAAGTCAAAATTTTATAAAAATTATATAGAAAAATAAGCATTTCAATACTATAAACAATAAAACGCAAAATTTAAAATGAATTTATTTAAAGGAACAATAATCACACTATTCTTTTTCTTATCACTAAGCGCAAATTCGCAAGCAATCAAATCGATATCAGGTACAGTTGTTAATTCAAAAAATGAACCGGTTTTTGGAAATGTAGCAGTACTTTCCACAATTGATTCAACCTTAATCAAAGGAGGGAGTTTCTTAGATGGGAAATTGTTACTAACGGACATAAACAGAGATGAGGTAATTATTAAACTAACTTCAATTGAGTTTGTCGATACTTTTATAACTGTCAAAGATCAAGGTAAGGCTAATGTTCAATTGGGAAACATTAAGGTAAAAGACGGCGCTCTTACGCTAAATGAGGTAACCGTAAGTTCAAAAGTTCCTTTGGTGAGACAAAAAGCTGACGGAACACTGGAAGTTAAGGTTGCCAATACGGTGCTTGCGGCCAGTAACTCTCTGAACGAAATATTAAGTAAATCTCCAAGTCTAATCGTAGATACAAATGGGGTTTCCGTTTTTGGTAGAGGTCAGGCCGTAATTTATTTAAATGGTGTAAAAATCACCAGTGAGCAATTTTCTGCTATCGCAGTCTCTCAAATAGATAAAATAGAAATTATATCCAATCCTTCTGCCAGATACGATGCTGAGGGAAATGCTGTTGTGAATATTAAAACGAAAAGAAATACCGATGCTGGTTATAAAGGCTTAATTAATCAAAATGTTAGTTATTCCGACTTTGCTGGATTCAACACTTTTACAAGCACTAACTTAAATTATAAAACAGGTAAACTTTCTCTATTAGGGAACTATTCTATCCAGTTGGGGAAGGATCGTGAAATATTAAAGACTACAAGAAAAAGAGATGCTCAGGCAGACTTTTTGATCTCTGATTTAACAACAGAATGGAACAGGAACTTCGACAACTATTCTAATTATGGATTAGGAATGCAATATGATATTGATGATAAAAACTACATTTCTGCAGAGTATAGCGGCTATCTTGAAAAATTAGGCGGAAATCAGGAAAGTGTTAATGAGATTACAAATAATTCCGGTGTAGGGTTATATACGAGTGATATTAGAAAAAACAATTCAACTTATAATAATTCGATATCCCTAAATTATAATTCAGTTCTGGACACATTAGGATCTTCACTTTTTATTGGTACACAATCTTCTGCTTATAAATACAACATTGATGATCTTATATTTGCGAAAAGCGAAGGGAACGCGAATTCGTCAAATGTTCTTAAAAATTTAATAGATCATAAAATATTCATTTCAAGTTCTCAAATAGATTATACAAAAGTACTCAGTAGCGGTAGCATATGGGAAGCGGGTGCTAAAATCAGTTATGTGGATAACAAATCTGTTTTAGATTTTTTTAGTTCTGATAACGGTCAGGATTTTACGCCAGAAACTTCGCTTTCAAATGACTTCAAATATGTAGAAAATATTTCGGCGGCGTATTTGAATTATAGAGGGAAGTTTAATGATAAATTTTCTTATGGAATAGGAGCAAGAACAGAATTTACGGATTTTTCATTAACAGTAGATTCTGAACAAGGCCAGCAGCTAATAAAAGATAAGTATTGGAATGTGTTCCCAAATGCTTCATTAACTGTAAAACTATCAGATAAAATCAGTTTAAATACTTCTTATTCTTCAAGAATAAACAGAGTACCCTACAGATCACTTAATCCAAACATAGTTTACCAAGATCAATTTACATCTATTCAGGGTAATCCGGATTTAGTACCTGAAAAATCTCATTCCTTAGAAATGAGCACGAATTATAATAGTTACGGTTTCAAAATAGGTTATGACTATACGACCGATCCAATCGATGCTGCTGCCTTAAGAGGTAGCGACGCTAATAGTTATGTTTTAAAAGGAATTAATTTAAAAGAAAGACATAATTACTTTTTAACAGTTTCTAAAAGTATCAGTAACAAATGGTTAACTTCTACAAACAATGTAAGTGTTCGTTACACGAATTTAATCGATGATCAGTTTAATTTTCAAATAATGTCTCCAAGGCCACAAATCTATTTATATAGCAACAACACAATTAAAGTTCAAAACTTATTTAATATTGAGGTCCTAGCTTGGTATTTGGGTGAAAAATATTATGGACTGTATTATGATAAAAGCAGATATAATGTAACGATTGGTTTAGAAAAAAGCTTTTTTGATAAAGCATTGAGATGTCGATTAATTGCCAATGATATATTTCATTCCATCATAGCTTCCGGGGATTATAATGTAGGTGAAACTCAGATCTATTACAATCGAGAGTACAATACAAGTTATGTTAGAGTTGCCTTGTCTTATAATTTTGGAAAACTTAAAAAAGTAACGTACAAAAATACAGCAACAGGAGAGTCTGAGAGTGACAGAGCCAGATAATTTTAATTTTTAGAAACAAGGAAGCTGTTTCCTTAAACTATATAAAATAACGATATGCAATTATTTTTACTCCATTTTGCCGGAGGAAATTGTTACTCCTATGATTTTTTGAAAAGAAAATTAAAGGATAAAGAGATCCGTGTTTACGCCTTAGAACTCCCGGGCAGGGGCAAAAGACATAATGAGGATTTGTTATTAAATAAAAAAGAAGCGATACAGGATTACGTAAAGCAAATAAAAAAATTAAGAAATAACGAACCTTACATCATTTACGGACACAGTATGGGAGCCACATTGGGATTCTCAGTCGTAAAAGAAATGGAACAGGAAAATGATGCTCCATTACAATTTGTGGCCACTGGTAATGCCGGACCGGGATTAAAAGTATTTGATGAAGAGGGAGTCGAAATAAAAAGAGACCGCTACAGCTTGCCGGATGACGAATTTAAATCGGTGCTTAGAGAATTGGGCGGCATTCCTGAGGAAGTGCTGGAAAACAAAGAGTTGTTCGATTTCTTTGGCCCTATTATCAGAGCAGACTTTCAAGTGTTGGAAAAAGGTGGATTTATAGAACAAAACATTAAAATAGATTGCCCGATACATGCCATAATGGGGGATAGCGAAAAAAAGGCTCATCTCATTGACAATTGGAAAAATTACACCAATGCCGACTTTAAAAGTCAAATAGTAGCGGGAAACCATTTTTTTATACACGAGTATCCCGATGAAATAGCAAGCATACTATTAAAATGTGCCAATAGTGAGCAGTTAAAAATGTAATAATTAAGATTAAAACAACTTTAAAAATGTTAAAATTAAAACCTAAAGAAATAGTTTATCTTCTACTGTATGCCATTCCAAATACCGTTTTAAGCTTTGGTATAGTCTATATTATTAATAACATATTGGCTGGAAATGAGCGTTTCCTTAAAAATTATATGGGAATCGTTTTTGTCTCCATAATAGTCTACAGTTATTTATTGAATGTTATTTTTCAAAAAAAACTCAATAAATTTTCCTTTAAACTGCTTTATGACAACGAAAAACATATTTTTTCGCAGATACTAAAAGCACCATTGCAAAGGCTTGAAAAACTGGGTTCCCAGCGTTTTTTTACGGCAGTTGAAGATTTGCGTACTTTTTCGTTTCTGCCTTATACGGTAACCCATACGGTAAATTCGTTATTAATGCTGGTGTTGTGTTTGGTGTACATGTTTACGCTCTCCACACTTTCTGCCTTAATTGTGATCGCCCTTATTGTGCTGGTTGCCGGATGCTATTTTATGGTCATGAAATCCATGTCAAAACAAGTAGCGCAATTAAGAGGGTATAATGAGAATTATTACAAATTTGTAGACGATGTAATGAAAGGATTTAAAGAATTAAAACTAAGTTTTTTCAGAAGAGAAAGCCTTATGAATAATTTTCTGATTCCAAACAGAAACCAATCTATGGACTTGGATTTTAAAATTAATTATATCTTTTTGTCCATCAATCTGATAAGCCAATACGGATTGTATTTTGTTGTAGCCGTAATTCTGTTTATCCTTCCGGAAATGGGACTGCTGTCAAGAGCAGACGTGATTTCTTATGTGGTGATCATATTATTCATATCAGGACCAATCAATAACATCATCAACTTGCAACAAATGTATACCCGATTTATGGTAGCCAACGCAAGAATAAAAAAGTTTATTAATGATTTTGAAATTGTAGATGATACCTATAATTCCAATTCCAAGGAAAAACAGGATTTTCAATCGTTAAGTTTTAAAGACATTACATTTTCTTATCATAATGAAAATGAAGAATCGGCATCCTTTACTTCGGGCCCGATCAATTTTGACATCCAACAAGGTGAAACCATATTTATAGTAGGAGGTAACGGATCCGGTAAAAGTACTTTTATCAATTTGCTTACCGGTTTATACAAGCCAACCGGAGGATCTATGTTAATGAATGGAGAAGAGAAAGCAGACGTTACCGAAATAACACAAAGTTTAATTTCGGCCGTATTTACAGACAATCACCTGTTCTCTCATAACTATGATGATTACCAGCTTGAAAACAATGAGGAATATGCCGCATTGCTAAAAACGATGCAATTAAACGGAGTTGTTGAAAACGACAAAGAAGAGTCCGCCAGAAGAAGATTCTCCAAAGGACAAAGCAAACGTATGTCGCTAATCTTTGCTTTGCTCGAGAAAAAACCGGTATTGGTACTTGACGAATGGGCTGCAGATCAGGATCCTCATTTTAGAAAATATTTCTACGAACAATTAATCCCCAAACTTAAAGAAGAAGGAAAAACAATAATAGCGGTAACACACGATGATGCTTATTTTCATCTTGCAGACCGAATTGTAAAATTTGATTACGGAAAAATTGTCAGAGATTTAAAAACAACTACAAAAGAAGAACTAACCGAAAATCTTTGGGTGTAACCCTTTTTTGTTTAAATGCCCGGGCCGATAAGGCATTTTTAGAGTCTTCAAAGCAACGAAGATGACAGGGGATTTGATTCTTATAATTGTTTTAAAACTAAAAAAAATGAAACTCACACTTCCACAACAAGATGTTTATTTTGAACAACTAATGTATCCTGAAGATCCTATTTACAACATAGGAGCAAAAATAATAATTAAAGGAGAAATAGTTTTCGAAGTATTAAATAAGGCTTATATAGCGCTCATCAATCAGCATGATACCTATAGAAGTATTCTGAATCTATTGGATACGGAGGTAAGAATAGAGACTATTGAGGAGTATGTTATGGCATTAGAATTTGTTGATTTCTCCTCTAAAGTAAATGCTGATGCTGAGGCCAACGAATTCATGCAGAATACGTTTGAAATTCCATTTCAATTAAATGAAAAAAAAGTACTGCATAAATTTATTCTGGTAAAAGTAAATGATACGCTTCACTATTTATTCTCAGTGTACCACCATATTATAACAGATGGATGGGGAACCTCCTTAATGTTTCAAAGATTGGTGAAAAACTATAATGAACTTTCAAGATTCGGAAAAGTAGTGACAGAATATCCTTTTACGTACAAGGATTTCATAAAAGACGACAGTGCGTATGCAATATCCGATGATTATGAAGGAGATAAGTTGTATTGGAAAGAAAAATTTGAAAAACTTCCCGAAAGACTATTTGAAAAAATCGACCAAAACAACAAACCAAATCGAAGCAAAAGACAAGAAATAATAATCAAACGGGCTGTTTATAACCAACTGGAGCAAGTTGGTAAAGATTTGGGAGCTACAACATTTCATGTAATTTTAGGCGTATTGTACCTTTATTTTGGCAGAAAACACCAGAATAAAGATTTCGCAATAGGGCTTCCGGTTTTAAACAGAGGAAAATCGATATTCAAAAAAACAGTGGGATTATTCATGGGCGTATCGCCATTGCGAATTCAATTTGATTTTGAAGATAATTTCGGAGATCTGGTAAAAAACATCAAGCAACAACTGCGACAAGACTATCGTCATCAGCGATTCCCATTAGGAAAACTGATTAAAGAACTGGAATTGTTTCAGGAAAAAGACAGACTTTTTAATATCACTTTATCTTACGAAAAACAAAATTATGCAGATCATTTTGCCAATTCGGAGACCACAGTAGTACCCTTGTCACACCAGTCAGAACGTGTCGCTTTGGCCATTTACATTCGGGAATTTGACGAATCGGAAGATGTTAAAATTGACTTTGATTATAATGTCAATTATTTTAGTGCATCCGATAGTTTGAAAATGGTAACGCATTTTGAAACCTTGCTTTCCGCTGTAATTGCCAATCCGGTTGAATCACTTTCAAAATTTCAATACCTGACCGCATCAGAAAGACAAGAAGTCGTAGAAGATTTCAATAAAACAGAATTTAGTTATCCGTGCGAGGCTACTTTTTTAACTCTTTTTAGTGAGCAGGTAAGCAAAAATGCGAACAAAATTGCACTGGTAGACGAGCAAAGAACGTATACGTATAGGGAGCTGGATGCGCTATCCAATCAAATAGCAGTTTATTTGCAGCGAATAAACAAAGAACAAAATACTGCCCCAATTGCAGTTTTAATGGATCGTTCGGCCAATCTTGTGGCGACCTTATTAGGGATATTAAAGTCGGGCAGTGCTTATATTCCATTAGACCCCTCTTTTCCAAAAGAACGTTTAGAATACATTATTGAACACAGCGGCGTACAACAAATTATAGCAACCCAAAATCTAAAACACAATCTGGATCTAAAGGACAGTATTATAGATATTGAAGTTATTATAAAAGAAGAAATTGAGTTAGAAGAAACGGAACAAAAAGAAATAGCAGCTGTTTCTACGGCCTATATCATCTATACTTCGGGGTCTACTGGCAAGCCTAAGGGAGTAGCCATAAGCCACAAAGCATTACTGAACTTTCTAATTAGTATACAACACAAACCTAAAGTAGAAGAACAGGATTATTTATTTTCGGTTACCACACAATCGTTTGATATCTCTATACTTGAATTTTTTGTACCGTTAATTTCAGGAGCTAAACTATACATCGCTAGTCCAGAACTTTTAGCAGATCCATTGGCTATTGTTGTAAAGTTGGCAGAACTAAAACCGACGATAATTCAGGCGACTCCAAGCTTTTATCAAATGCTTTACAATGCGGGTTGGGAAGGAGATAAAACGCTCAAAATTTTGTGTGGAGGCGATCTGTTAAGCGAAACACTGGCCGAAAAATTAATAGCAACTACTGCTGAAGTATGGAACATGTACGGCCCGACAGAAACAACAATTTGGTCCAGCTGTAAAAAAGTAACTCAGGCAAATGAAGCCTCAAATATTGGGAAACCCATTCACAACACCGAATTGTATATACTCGACGATTGTATGCAATTGTTGCCTGTTGGTAGTGTGGGAACGATTTATATTGGTGGTGACGGATTAGCACAGGGGTATTTTAAAAATGAAGAGTTGACCAATGAAAAATTCATTCAAAATACCTTTAAGGAAAACGAAAGAATGTACAATACGGGAGATTTAGGAAAATGGAACGAAAAAGGGGAAATAGAATTCCTGGGACGCAACGATAATCAGGTCAAAATAAGAGGATATCGCATAGAACTTGGAGACATAGAAACGAAGTTAAATCAAATAGAAAATATTAAAGAAGCCGTAGTAATTGCCAGGCAAAGTGCCGGACAGGAAGCCGTATTAATTGCCTATGTAATTGTGCAAACCGGAACCTTTAATACGACTGAGATCATTAACACATTGAGAGAAGAATTACCGGAATATATGATTCCACATGCGTTATTTTCTTTAGATGAATTTCCGTTAACACCCAATAAAAAAGTCGATAGAAAAGCGCTGTCACAGGTAAAAATTACCACAGAAAAAACAGCACTTTCTTATGAAAAACCAACAACAGAAATAGAAAATAAGCTCTGTTCGTATTACCATGAGGTATTAGGAACAGCTACAGAAATTGGCATTACCGATAATTTTTTCCAGCTTGGTGGTCACTCCCTGAATGCAGTGAAATTAATAAACAGTATAAACGAAAAACTGCAGTACAGAATAACTTTAAAGGACATTTTTGACTATCCTACCGTACAAAAATTAGCAAAATATCTCGAGCAAAAAGAAACTGTACAAACGACCGCGATTCTACCGGTAGCAGAACGTTTGCATTATGCAATTACGGCTTCTCAATACAACATATGGCTGGCATCGCAACTAAAAGAAAAATCGATATCCTACAATATGTCGGCCGTATTCAAAGTACAAGGTCAAATTAAAAAAACGGTTTTAGAGCAAGTGTTTTTAGAGTTGCAAAAGAAACATGAAATCATAAGAACAAATTTTATTGAGATAGAAGGAATTCCCAATCAAAAAATTGCTACTGCGGAACAAACACAGGTAGTAATTGATGAATTTTTCTATGAAGAAAAAGAGCGAACAAAGTCGATACAGGAGTACGTAAACAAAGCCTTTGATTTAGAAAAGGAAACATTGCTGAGAGTGGCATTGTTTCATCAGAAAAACGGGGATTCTTATTTGGTATTTTGCACCCATCATATCATTATGGACGGTTGGTCTTTAGAAATTTTAGTAAAGGAGTTTGTTAGTCAGTACAAACAAATAGAACAACAGAATAACATAGAGGTTCACAAATTAAAGTTTCAATTTAAGGATTATGTTGTATGGCATCAAGAACAACAAAGAAGTGCTAATGAGACCAATTTAAAATTCTGGAAAACATACCTCGAAGGACATACCTGGAAAAACAGTATTCCTTTCGATGCCGATGACTATGAAGAGAAACATACAGGAACAGATCATGATTTTGTATTTGACTCTCTTACATTTTCGGAATTAAACGAATTCACACAACAGCAAAATATATCGCTTCACACCCTTTTGGTCGGTACATTTAGTTTGCTCCTGCATAAAATGTACGGAGAAGAAGATTTTTGTATTGGAACAGTTAATTCCGGAAGAACCCACTCCGAACTGCACAATCAACTTGGAATGTTTGCGAAAACGTTGCCCTTGAGGAATCGTATAAATTCAGAAAACAGTCTTAGTGAACTACTAAAAGAAACGCACCAAAATCTGTTACAGATTGATGAACACCAGGATCTTCCTGAAGTTCTACAGAATAAATTACGATTAGACGTACTGTTGGTATTGCAAAACCCTTCGTTTAGCTACACAAACATTGCGATCAATGAAAAGTTGCAGCTGGAAATAGCGCCTATGAGTACTTCCTACAGCAGACTTCCTTTGTTGATCAACTTTGTCGTAAACGAGGGAAATGTGGCAGGAACAATAAGTTACAATACCACAAAGTACGAAGCAGCTACAATTGAGTTAATACTACTAAAATATGAAAAACTACTTCGCGAAATTGTAGAAAACGCCAATCAATCTTTAAAAACAATAGACATAGAATTGGCTATTGAAAAAGAAAGAACAATAGATATAGGTTTCAATTTTTAACTGAAATAAATAGAAAAAAACATAAGATAAACATCATGAGATTAAGAAAAACAATTAGTACTATTTCTTTTTTATTTGCAATCCTGATCGGGAATTTGCAGGCGCAAAATGTGACTTTTGAGAATAGGACCGCTTTTATGCCTCAATTCAAAAAATCAGATCCTAAAAAAATCAGCTGGGGCTACCTTACTGTTCCGGAAACCTGGGGAGCAAATGATGGTAAAACCATAAAAATTGCGGTAACTGTACTAAAAAAGAATGCAACAGCAAAAGATTCGAACGCAGTAGTTTTTATACAAGGAGGCCCGGGCGCGAGTGGTATTGATAATATATGGTTATGGTTGAATCATCCTCTAAGGGAAAATAATGATATTGTATTATTTGATGTTCGCGGGACTGGCTATTCACAACCAAGGTTGGATCAAGGATTAGGAAAGAAATTTTTAGAAATTCTGGCAAAAAACCAGTCAGAAGAAGAAGATGAAAAGCAAAAAACGAATGCTGCAATGTCCTGTAAGCAAGAGCTTATCAACAGAGGAATCAACCTCGACGCTTACAACAGCCAAGCTGTAGCAAAAGACCTTCATGCCTTAAAAACAGCATTAAAGTACAAAAACTGGAATGTATACGGCGTATCATACGGAACCTATATGGCGCAAGTATACGCAAACAATTTTGCCGGGGATGTAAAATCATTACTGTTAGACTCTCCGGTTTATGACATTTCGACTTATTATGTAGAGAATACTTCAAATTATATGACGAGTTTACAGAAAGTATTTAAAATCTGTAAAAGTGATAAGACCTACGATAAACAATATCCCAATTTAGAAAAAATATACTATGAAGTAATTGCCGATCTGGAGAAAAACCCGCTGACTGTGACAGTAGACAAAGCATTAATCCCTTCCAGCACATTTACGTATAATGCAGAAGATTTTAAAGTAGCAGTTCAGCAAGCCCTATACAATAAAAAGTTAGTAGAAGTAATTCCGCTCTTAATTTATCAGTTTCATGAAAGAAGAGGAGAATCTTTAGGGAACCTGGTAAGTGCTTTCTCAAGTTTACTGTCGATGGATTATGGCGTATATTATTGTGTGAGTTGTAACGAGACCCTTCCCAACAATGATTTTTTAAAATATCAGCAAAACGCATCGCAGTTTAAGGGATTAAATGGAGGAATTTCATTCTACAAATCAGATTTTAAAGTGTGTGACGCATGGAATAGTAATCGCACAGTAGCTGCAAAAAAAGGCAATACGCTTTCTAACCTTGCTACTGCGGCATATCCTGTGTTGGTTTTTTCAGGTGAATTTGATCCGATCACACCATTGGATAACGGAAAGAAAGTAGCACAAAGATTCGGTAAAGCCAATTATATCGAGGCCAGAACCTATGGCCATGTTCCTAGTTTTACAAAAATTGGATACAAGGTTGTAGAAAGTTTTATCGACAATCCGAAACAAAAACTGGATCTCAATAGGTTTAAGGAAGCCGATAATGTAAAGCTAGTTACAGGAATTACGATTAACAAAGGAGTTGCGAAAACCGGTAAAAGTATCGGAGAACAAGACCCTATTTTTCTATTCCCTTTAGCAACAGCTTTAGTAGTAATGTTAGCGTTTATTTTTGCCTACCTTATCAAGTTAATCAAAAAGAGATATACCACAGTTCAGGATAAGATAGTAAGGATCGGTATAACGATTACTTCTATTACCGGATTAGTACTTTTCGGATGTTTGCTTATGGCCATTACGAAAGTTTCAGAACAAAACTATTTCATTCTGGCATTTGGTCTGCCACAAACCTTCAACTATATATTTCTGTTGGTACTGGTCTTTTTAGGGTGTCTGATTTTGACGTTGTTGTATTACATCTTAACCATTAAAAAAACCGATGCCAGAAGCGTCATTTTCTCCGTGATTTTTTCAAACATACTATTAGCAACCTATTTGCTTTATTGGGGAATACTATAAAATACAAGAGTAGGTTTTTGGACCTGTCTTAGTTCAATTAGAAGCATATACATTAAAATAAAAACACTTTTTTATGATAAAAAATACGACTGAAGAATATACAATCCTTTCCGAAAAATTTTTAGAATTTGAAGGCACTAAAGATATTCCCGCAAGAATAAATACCAACCATGAGTCCGTTCCTGATGTATTTAAAAGTTACAAATATCCCGTAAGCGGATGGCCCGTGCTCATCAATAAACAAATGACACAAGAGTTAACAGCACTGTCTGTAAAAATCCCAAGCCTGTTAAAACAAATTCCATCGTTGTATTTTAATGATGATATAAAAAAACTGGCAGAATTTTATTTCGCAGGAGACGAAATGATGGCAGAATTTGCCATGTTATGTCATAAAAAAGACCTTGAAATAGGCTGTAGATTAGATTTGACTTTTACAGAAGACGGGTTTAAAGTTTTAGAAGCGAATATTGGATCTTCAATAGGAGGATGGCAAATACAAAGCTTTGAATCGCTGATAAGAAATAACCATCCCGAATTAGTAAATAAAGACAAAGTTCTGGATTACAAGGGAAGGAACACCTTACAGATTTATATGAAATTCCTTATCGAACAAATCATTAAACAGTTGGGTAAACAGAGTACCATTAACCTGTTTATGGAAATGGGGGATATCGAAGATGAAGCCGAAAAAGAAGAAAGCCTGGCCTTTTTTGACAAGCTGTTTAAGGAAGAATTAGCCAATTTTGGACTAAATGGCGGTGCATATGGCGGAGATATGAATGAATTGACACTAACCAATGGAAATCTATGTTTAGGAGATAAAGTGATACACAGTTTGATCATTTTAACAATGGATATGAATGTTACCCCGGCCATATTCAGAGCTTTTATGATGGACAGGATTTACCTTCCCGACCATCTTGGACTTAGGATGCTTGGTGATAAAAGAAACTTGTTTATTTTGTTGGAATTGGCTCAGGCCGGAAAGTTTTCACCCGAAGAAAATGAACTAATACTAAAAAATATTCCGTGGACTTCGTTTATCGAAAACAAAAAAGTCATTTTCAAAGACAGAGAGCATAATCTTCCTGATTTATTGAAAACCGACAAAGATAAATTTGTGATAAAAGTAGCAAGAGGATTTCAGGGGAAGGACGTTTTTATTGGCAAATTTTCAACTGAAAAAGAATGGGAAGAAGCATTAGAATTAGCACTGCAAAATAATGCGTTTATTGCCCAGGAATTTAGCGATTCGTTAGACTTTTTGGCTCCCAACGCAGAGAACGAATGGACGTTGCATAAACTTATTTGGGGTTCATTTGGTTTTGGAGATTGTTATGGAGGTGTGTGGGTAAGAATGTCAGAAGTAAAAACAGATGTAGGGGTTATAAACTCTGCGACAGGTGCCGTTGAAGCAATTGTATTTGAGATTGCCAATTAATGATATAGATTAAATACGGATACAAAATGACGCACATTTTATACGCTTACATTTCTGAAGAGAATCACAATTATCTTATAACGAATTATCTAAATGAATTTTCGGCCGATTTTCAAAAAAAGATATTGGCTTACAGACGTTGGCAAGACAGTCAGTTGTCCCTGTTAGGAAGATTGCTTTTGCGCCATGGCCTTCAGAAAATGAGTAAAAGTTATGCCGAAGCAGAGCTGAGTTATACGCTTTACAGTAAACCATTTCTAAATGACGATACCACTAAATTTAACATATCACACTCAGGAGAAATTGTTGTTTGTGTGCTGTCGGATAGGAGCGATGTGGGAATAGACATTGAAATAATCCACGACATAGAGCTCGAAGGATTTAAATCGCAAATGACAAAAAGAGAATGGGACAATCTCTCGCTTAACGAGGATACCGAAAGTGCCTTTTTTGAGTATTGGACACAAAAAGAAGCCGTTATTAAAGCAAATGGAAAAGGGCTTTCTATTCCTTTAAAATCGTTTGAGGTAATGAACCACTATGCCAAAATAGAGGAGGAATATTTTTTTGTGAAAGAAATTTTTCTGGACAAAAAATACAAATGCCATTTAGCCTTTAAAGATAAAATAGACGCGATCATTGTCGGCCCCAGTAGGATGCGGATTCATGATTTATAGTTATTAAAAACCACTCTCCAACGAGTGGTTTTTTTGTTTTTAGGATTTCGATGCAGTCTAAAAATCATTTAGAATAGTAAGTGTCAGACAGTTTTTTTTTGCCACGAATTACACTAATTTTCACGAATTGATTATTGAGATTCTTAGCGTGAAATTTTCGCCACTGATTAAAGGATTAAAATGATTCTACAATTCACAAAAAATTAGTGAAAATTAGTGCAATTCGTGTTCAACTTTTTCTTGTATAGCTGGAACAACACCAACAACTGCAAAAGGCCTAATTTAATTATCAGGTTGAGGTTCAAAACCCCATCCATAATAATAGAAAATCAGGTATTTACACGCTAAATTCAGCTTCATAAAAGTTCTATTTTTGATTTAGCATGTCTCGTTTAAACAATGCTATTCTTACAAAACAATACCCTTTAAAAAACAGCTAATCTCAATTTATCTAATGACAGCGACCAATTAGGTCAACTGGAACTAGTTTGACGTTTTTTTTAAACAAAGGATTTTCGAAGACTAAAGAAAGTTACCTAAAAAA
Source organism: Flavobacterium sp. ABG (assembly GCF_001027725.1). NCBI lineage: Bacteria > Pseudomonadati > Bacteroidota > Flavobacteriia > Flavobacteriales > Flavobacteriaceae > Flavobacterium > Flavobacterium sp. ABG. The sequence continues at coordinate 105,523 of NZ_LEKS01000002.1, read as the reverse complement.
AAAAGAGGCAACGTAAAGCAGCAATACCCGATCAATACCACAAACAACCATAAACAAATAAAACAAGCAACAAATGATTAGAGAAGACTACGACGTAATCGTCATTGGAGGAGGAGCAATAGGCTTAGCCACTGCGAATCATCTTGGTAAACGAAATGCAAAGACTTTAGTATTAGAACAATTCACCTTTGTGAATCAACTGGGGAGCTCTGCGGGAGTGTCACGCCAATTCCGAATCCCATATCCGGATGAATATATGGTACAAATGGCTTTAGATTCGCAGCCGTACTGGGATGAACTTGAAAAAGAAACCGGTAAACAGCTGCTTGACAAAGTAGGAACACTCTGGTTTGGAGACCCCACCGTACAATCTACAGAAGGCAATATTGCTGAAGCAGAAGAAGCACTAAAAGCATTAGGCGTTCCTTACACTTCGCTGACTTCAAAAGAGATAGAAGAAAAATACCATTTTAAAAACTTACCGGTAAAATATAGCGGACTGTTTCAGGAAGATGGTGCCAGTATCAATTTTAAAGCAACGATAGAAGCGTATTTAGAATTGTGTGAGAAACAAGAAACGGTACACTTAGAAGAAAATTCACCCGTACTTAAAATCAATCAATTGGGAGATCTCTTTGAGATTATTACACCAAAAGGTGCTTATATCACTAAAAAACTGGCGCTAATTCCGGGGCCTTATATTAACAGTGTAATCAACTTACTGAATTTTCACATAGACGCTACGTATTGGAATATGTCTTCGGCTTATTTTAAAAAAACCGATCCGGACATTCAATACCCAACCTGGTTTGTATTTCAAAACCCGGAAGGCGAAAGCGGAAACCAGTTTTACGGTTTCCCTGAAGTCGATTGGGATCATCCCGGCTATATTCGTGTGGCACCGGATTTCGTAATGAAACCGATACAAGAACCGAACGACAGATCACTAATTCCAAATTCACAAGAACTGGGATATACCTCTGATTGGGTAAAACAATACATGACCGGATTAAATGCAGAACCGGAATATACTTCAACCTGTCTTATTGCCCTGAGTAATATCCCAAACAAGGAGCTGTTGATTGATTTCGCACCAAGTTATGTACCCAATCACGAAAACATCGTATTGTACGCGACCGGCTGGGCTGCAAAATTCACCCCTTTCTTAGGCAAAATTATGTCAGATCTTGCATTAGACGGATATACCGATTTTGACATTACACCTTTCCAATTAGGACACAAATTCTTTAGAGCACTTTAAAAAGATACGATCATGAATAAAAACACACCATTAAATAAAGGAATGCATCCTGATTTAAAAACTGAAGTAGCTATTATTGGTGCCGGAACTTCCGGATTATACACCGCATATCGTTTAGTAACCGACAAAAAGTATACTGCCAGTGAAGTTCAAATTTTTGATATGAACAACAAACTGGGCGGCAGATTGGAATCGGTTATTATGCCCGGAATGAATTTCTGGGGCGAGTTAGGCGGTATGCGTTACCTGACTTCTCAGGAAATTGTGACCACATTAATTGAAGGTTACCCGCTTACCGAACCGGATCCTGCCAAACGTACTCCTGTTCTGAACGATAGAATGACGCCCGTTGCCTTTCCGATGGGAGATCCCGCAAAACTGTATATGTATCTTCGTAAAGAGCGTTTTAAACAAGATGCCTGGGACGTTGCTCAGGAAGCAGGTGATAAATTGATAACCCGATTTTATCTAAACGACGATGATTTGGGTTTCAGTTCAGATCAGTTGTTCAATAAAATTATTTACGATGTTTTAATAGCAGATCCTTGGGTTGCTGAAAATTACGGTGATAAAATCATTAAAGGAGATACAATTTATGATTATTCTTTCGAATTAACCAGCAGAGATTGGGATGACGTAAAACCTAAATTGGTCTACAATTTTCCTAATTCCCCCTATTACAGGCGTAAAGTAAATGATCTGGGTTTTTGGAACTTGATTAAAGATCAGGTTTCAGAGGAAGGATATACCTTTTTGGCGAATGCCGGAGGATATTATTCCAATACCATCAATTGGAATGGAGCAGAAGCTTTCCCGTACATGGTAGGCGATTTCTCTGCAGGAACCATTTATAAAACCATTGAAGAAGGCTATGACAGTATCGCCTATGCATTGGCCAACTCTTATACCGATCATGAAGGGGCCACAATTTGGGCTGAAAATAAGTTGCTTACTTTTACCAAAGAACATTCTTCAAGTCAAACTCACAAATACGAATTGACTTTTCTAAATCTGGAGAGCGATACCGAATGGAAAGTATATGCCAACACATTAGTCCTTGCTATGCCGAGAAAATCTTTGGAACTTCTGGATCAGAACAATTTCTTTTTTGATGTAAATGAAAATTCAGTGCTCAATGAGAATATCCGTTCTGTAATTATGGCACCCGCTTTTAAAATATTAATGGGTTTTGATTATCCGTGGTGGAAAGAACTAGGAATTGATTCCGGACATTCGATCACTGATTTACCGATGAGACAATGTTATTATTTTGGAACAGATGCTCAAAATGATAACTCGATGTTGTTAGGAAGTTATGGAGATATGGTCACCCAGACCTTCTGGAAAGCGCTTTCCGATGACAGAATACTTTTTGAAGTTAGAGCCAACAAATCAGCATCATTAAAAGAACTGCATGAACTGGATGATGTTCAAGCTACGAAAATGATGGTAGACGAATTGATAAACCAACTTCGCGAACTCCACGGACCTGACGTAACCATACCGGATCCCTATGTAACGTATTTTAAAGACTGGACAGACGAGCCATTTGGTGCAGGATACCATGCCTGGAAAGCCGGTTTCTCAGTAAAAAATGTAATGGAATACATGAGAAAACCGGATGCAAACGAGCAAATCCATATTTGCGGAGAGGCCTATTCAGACCAACAAGGCTGGGTAGAAGGTGCTTTCTGTGAAGCCGAAAAAATGTTACAGGAATATTTTGGACTTGATCGTCCAATCTGGTTGAGCCCGACTTATTATTTAGGCTGGTAGTTGCCGGATAAAAAAGAACAGTAATAAAGGAATAAATTTCCTAAGAATGAAAGGCCACTCAATCGAGTGGTTTTTTGCTTTTTATTAGGCTCATGATTACAAAAGTTATTTTTAATGATTCATTTATAAAATGATCAGTTGGTAAATGTCCTTAGGTTATATATTGTGGAGCGCTATTATTTCGAATGATAGAAGTGAATAATTTTTGAAAGTTATAGTTGGTTTAGATAATTAATTAAGGTTACATTGATAGTGATTGTTAAAATAAAAAACGATATAACATTTTTGTTATATAACAAAAATGTTATATATTTATCATGTAATTGCAATAACGTTTTTTTGATATGTTTTGTAATTTAATTTGGTTTTAAAATGGCAACAGTAAATGAAATATTGAAATTGCTAAAAAAAGAGGGTTGGTATCTTTATAGAAGTGGTGGAAATCATGATTTATATAGACACAAAAACAAACCAAACCAAATTCCAATTCCGCGACACGGCAGCAAAGAATTGGCAAATGGTACTTTAAATAGTATTATGAAAGCTGCAGGGCTTAAGTAATCTTGTTGCTTTTGTATTTTACTGTTAGAAAGATTACATAAGAACAATTTTGAAAATTTATTATGGAAAAGAAAAACGTTACTACGGTGATAGTTGAAAAAACAAGTACTGGTTTTTCGGCATACGTGAAAGAAATACCAGGATTAACTACAGTTGGCGGCAATCTATCGGAATTAAAGGAAAATTTCAATGAAGTTTTGCAATATCATGTAGATTATTTAAATGAGAAAGGGGAATCGCTAACGATTAAGGATTTCAATATCAACTATGTTGTTGATTTAGAACAAATATTTGAGTATTTTAATGTTATAAATAAATCAGCCTTTGCAGAACATTATGTTGGAATAAATCAAAGTTTATTCCGTCAATATACAAAAGGACTAGCTTCTTTATCAGGGGAGAAAATGGAGCAAATTTCAAAAGGTCTCCATAAACTAGCAGATGAAATAAGTGATTTAACGTTTGCATACTAATTAATTGTAGAACATTACTTTTCTAATTTTTGTATACTACAAACGCGCCCTCAATTGAAGTCTTTTGCTTTTAATTTTTAGTATATTACATCATTAATACAATCCGTTGGGTTTAATTTAGCTAGATATTATTTTAAAACAGAATCTCCTATTTTTAAGATCCAATTTTCTGTTTTCTACTTTCTCGCTTTTGATTTCTAAAAATGTTGTAGAGTCTCAAAGTTTTTTTTCTGTTTTTTCATTAATACTTTGCGATTTTGCGACTCTGTGAGATTTTTACTTCCCTACAACTTTCGGACTTGATCCTCCTTTACCAGCCTATAGTTGAAAAGTATAAAGCGATTAAGAAAAAATTACCTTTCCCTTAACCGCTTTATAACAAAAAATTAGATAAAAAGTTGTTTTCTATAACAATTCAATCACTAAAACCCATTGGCTACAATTAATTTTAGAACAAAGAAGTATAGTTAACAAAGCTTAAAAAAGACGTTTTACTAAAAAAACAAACCTAAGAACTATGTGAAAAAATTATAATTTTCTTCAAAAATCTTAAATTGTAAGCCCAAAATCAATATCTCTATGTGTTAAAAAAAATTAGCTAACAGTTTGATTAAAGTAAAACCTTAGTACGAGCCACTACTTAGCTTATTTCTAAACGCTAACTTTCGCAACAAAAGAAGAAACCACTTTAGTACCAGAATCATTCACGGAGGTGTAAATACCCAGAATATTATTTCTGTACACAGTGTTAGCACTGTTAGCACTTGAATTCGGAAACTCGATATCTACCCAGTTTGCCTCTCCAAATGATCCGTTAGAATTTCTGCGAACAGAAACAAACGATGCTCCGCCACCTTCTCCATTTGCAGAGATCCAGTCAGCCGGCATATTATAGCCATTGTCTTCAGAAACGGTGATCCCTTCAAAATGAGTAATGATAGACAAAGCAGTTTCATTCTTGTAGCTGAATGTTTTCAGATTACTGATTTTTCTGGTTTTAGCATTGTAATCAACAAGAAAAGCCTGGCTCAGTTTTCCCAAGTGAAGGCTGGAATACCCTCCGGCTAGTGTATAACTATCGTCACCATTATGCCAGATACCATATAAAGTATTGGTTAACGAATCAGGGAGTTTAAAATTAATACACTCTTTAGTTGTAGTATTGTACAAGAAAGCATGGCCATTTTTATCGTTTTCGACATCATAATTGCCAACCGCAATTCCGCCCATGACACTATGAACAAATACATTATTTGTATTCCCTCCGTTCGGACTAACCTGTACCCATGTTCCTGAGCCATCAACAGGACCTTCATAATAAAAGCCGAGATTTCCGCTAGGTGCTTTATCTGTTGAGGTTGCTGTTTTATAAGAACCAACAATTTGTACCGTTCCATTTGGACCATTATTTGGCCCGTAGCAAGAAGTATTGTTGACTACGGCTGACGGTGTACTTGGGAAATTAACAACATTCCATTTTCCATCGTTGCCACCACCCTTAAGAGGTCCTTCGTAAATCAATCCTTGAAGCGCATTATTCTGCCCCAATAAACTTCCTGAAATATAAACATTTTCAGATCCTGAAACGCCTCTTATTCCTTGTATGGTGGTCTGTCCGGTAGCCGGATTATTAAAATCGGTATAATGTACCGTACTAACTTCCAAATTTATATTTTCTGACATAATGTATAGGTTTTTAATATTAGTATTTGATTTGTATTTTTATGGGGTATTCTAAAGCCGTTTTTAGTTGAACGTTGTCGTACTAAAAACATCTTTAGGCGCATTTACCCAAAGTTTTTCTACTTCAAGTTGATGCAATTGTTCTTCTAAATCTCTTCTGATTTCGCTGTAAGCAGGATCATAAGCCAAATTGGTAATTTCCAACGGATCATTGATCAGATCATACAATTCGTATTGTTTGAAAAAAGCAGTTGCAGCATCAAAGTAGTAATCGAATTTCCACTTTTCGGTTCTGATACAACGAATACGATTCGCCGCTCTGACGATGTTCCAATTATTATTCGATCCCGCTTTGATATCGTCATAAGTAAACAAAATACTATGCTGTACTGCAGTGTTATCCTCTATAACAGGCAACAAACTGGTACCAGCAAGTCCTGTTGGTGGATTTGATACATTGGCTATGTCAATAAAAGTCGGCAGAATATCTGCCAAAGTTGCTAAGGCCATGGAGTGTTTCAGATCGCGATCTTTAAATAATATCGGATTCGAAATAACAAGTGGTATTCTCAAAGCTTCTTCGTAAGCCACAAAAGTTTTCTGACGCAAACCACCATGTGCCAGCCCCATTTCACCATGATCGGAAGTCATCGTAACAATGGCGGTATCAGCCAATTTGTGTCCATTTTCGTCCTCTTTGTATAATTCTTTAATAAAATTACCAACTTCTTTGTCAACATGACTTAACAAATTACCGTAGAAATTAATATAGTTTAGCTTCTCCTCAGGAGTTGCAATAGCGCCCAGACCAACAGCCATATTAATTAAAATCTGCTCCTGTGCCATTGGTTTTTTGTTTTCTAATAAATTTTCACCTACAGTTGCAGGAAGCCCGATTTCTCTGCCCGACCAACTATCCGGATGATATCCTGAAGTAGCCGCCGTATTCGGATAGGCCAAAACATCATGAGGATTTACAAGGGAAAGGATCAGGCAATACGGTTTATGATCTCCTGTTGCTCTTTTCGCTTTTACTTCTTTTAAATATTTTATCGCCTCGGCAGTATATCGGGCATCGTGGTTGGCATATCCGCCTCCAAAATTAAGAGGGTTAACATCTTCACCCGCATCCGGAGCAACCCAGCCCATTGCGCCATACAAGGAGAGATCTGCAGCGGTTAAATCTTCGTAGTTTGTTTTAGTACCATTTGGCGCTACTCCTTTACTCATATGCCATTTACCTCTGTATTGTACGTCATATCCATCTGCCCAAAGCACATTCATGATATTCGGCAAAGAATTATCCAGTGTTGGTTCTTGTGGCGATAAAAGACCTCCTTCTGTTAACGTTTGACTTACACCGTGTTTAGCAGGATAGATTCCTGTAAATAAGGTTGTGCGACTGGGAGAACACATACAGGTATTGCAAAAAGCCCTGTCGAAACTAAATCCGTTTCTTTTTAGAAACGTAAGGGTAGGAAGATTTTTTTCCTCCCATCCCGGTGGGAAATGTTGTGTGGCCCGTTGCTCATCTGTAATAATAAGGATCATGTCAGGCTTTTCGCCAATTTGGGACAGTTTTTCTTTTAAGTTCATTGTTTGTTGTTTTAATGGTTAATAAAAAAATGTAATTCTATAAGCACAGATAGGAAGCACCTATTGTTAATCAATTTGAGATCAGCAAAAAAATAAGTTGTTTTGGAATTTTCCTGAAGAATATAGGCGTGGGAGATTGGTATTGAAGGTATTCTAATTGAGCCTAATAACCATAAACAATAATTTTGTTCTTAATCTTATAACACACATTTTAGAAAGCATCGGTTTTTTATACTTCGATAAAATAGAAGCGTTCTGTCTTTATTATTTTTAAAAATAATGCAGGTAAAAAATGTCAACTTAGTAAAAATCTATTTGGTAAAATCTACTAAGTCTAAAATTTGCTAGTTGTTGATATACAACGTACTACAAGCTCGTAATGTAGTGTTGGTGTGTTATTTATAAGAATAAAATTACAATAAGAAACTAGACCCACGTAACGTATAAATACCTGTTTTACAGCGGTATAATAAAAAAGTAAAACAGCTTTAGGTTCAAAACAATAGAGGATTTGGATTGAAAAAGTAGCGCAACTGTAAAAAGTTGATTTTGAAGTTCAGCAATAGGGCATTCTGATTTTCTAATTTGAGTCTAAAAGTTTTGTTTTAACATTTTTTTATGTTAATTTGTTAAACAAATAAATGATTTAGCAAACAAATCGATATGCTTCCGGAAATAGAAAATCTACATAATGTTTGGCAGGCCAATCGAACTGCTAAAATTTCACCGGCCCACCAAATTTCTTTTAATGATCTGACCAACTCTATTATCAGTAGTGGCCCTTTTTCGTTCTATATAATTGATTTTTTCGACATGTCGCTTTCTTACATCAGCCCGTCTCTGTATGAGATGCATGGCTTTGATCCGGATACTTTAACTTTTAATGATGTATTAGGAGCAATTCATCCCGATGATATTAATTTTGTAATAAGGGCAGAAGGTTTTTTGACCCGTTTTTTTTCAGATAAAATAGATCGTAGTAAATTATTGAGTTACAAAATAAGCTATTGTCACAGGGCCAGGCTTCAAAATGGGGAGTATGCTTTGTTCAATCACCAAGCCGTAATGCTGACAATGGATGACAATGGAGGTTACGGAAAATCGTTGAATATACATACGGCAATTGATCATTTAAGTACACACAATACCTACAGAATATCTTTGATCGGTCTCAACGGAGAACCCTCTTTTATGAATTTATCTATAGACGAAGACGATCAGGAATTAAAGGAATTTTCAAAAAGAGAGATTGATATAATTAAACTGATCGCCAACGGTTTAAATAATACGGAAATTGCAGAGAAACTGTTTATTAGTCCATTAACAGTAAAAAAACATCGCACGAATATTTTGGCCAAATCAAATTGTAAAAACTCCGCGCAGCTTATTAAGAACTGCATTCTTCAAGGTATAATTTAATTTCAGATTATGAAAAATACTCCAAAAGGAGTATTTTTTTTGCTTTTGTTAAGCTTTAATTTTGATGATGTAATGATACTGTTTTTTCTGTCTGGAATAGGAAAATCTAAAATGTTATCAAACAATTAAGCTAAAAACCAAGAGATGAAAAAAAACTACTTTTTACTTCCTTATTTTAAACGTACAGTATTTACAAGCTGTATTCCGATGGTATGTGAACCTGCTATTCAAAATGTAATAGAGGATGACAAAAGAGATAAATACAGATCAATCTTAAAATTTTAAAAAATGAAAAATGTATTGATTCTTATTCTTTTGTTGGGTTTCGCAAAAGTAAATGCTCAGGAACTTATACTGGATATAAGAGAAGGTTATGAAAGTTCAGGGCCGGGTAATTTTTGCAGTAACAATGGATTGCTTTTTTTTACGGCTATGGACGGAAATGTATATGGCGAATGTGAACTTTGGAAAACCGATGGAACCATTGAAGGTACAGTAATGGTAAAAGATATCAATCCGACCGCCGGAGCGATCAGAGCCAATAATAGCTTGGTGGCCATGAATGGTTTTGTTTATTTTCCGGCCAATGATGGTGTTCATGGTTTAGAATTATGGAAAAGTGACGGCTCGGCAGCAGGAACAGTATTAGTAAAAGACATTCAAGTCGGACCAGCCGGATACGGTATTTGGAATTTATGTGTAATGAATAATGTGCTGTATTTTAGTGCAGATGATGCTGTTCACGGCAGAGAATTATGGAAAAGCGATGGTACAACCGCAGGAACTGTAATGGTAAAAGATGTTCTTCCGGGAGAGTATAACGGTTTTTTTGATACACAAAGTGAATTCGGAATACTGGATGATTTTTTATATTTTAATGCCAGAGAGGCAACCAATATTACCTCACAATTATGGAAAACAAATGGTACAGAACAAGGAACAACAAAGGTCAGTAACATTTTAATTGAAAAGAATAAAAAGTTAAAAGCATTCAATGGCAAAATTTATTTTAGTGGTTGTGAAAATTGCGAACTTACAGGGGAAGAATTATGTGTAAGCGACGGAACAGAATCAGGAACAAAACTACTAAAAGATGTAAATACAAGTTTTAGTGGCAAAGGCAGATCGGCTCCGACAATGTTAATAGAATACGATGGAAATTTGTTTTTTACCGCCACAGACAATGTTTATGGGAATGAATTATGGAAAACGGATGGTACAGAAGCAGGAACAAAATTGCTAAAAGACATCTATTCCGGTTCAGGAAGCTCCTTTCCAAACAATTTGAGAGTATATAATAATTCGGTTTATTTTTTTGCATATAGCAATGAAGGAAGGACGCTGTTCTGGAAAACGGACGGTACTGAAGAAGGAACAAAAGCATTAACTACCAGTGCAACAAGTTTCAGTAGCTCACTCGCAGTCTTTAAGAACAAGCTATATTTAGGAGCAAGCGACGGTATTGTAGGAACAGAACTATGGGAAAGTGACGGTACTTCAGCAGGAACCAGGCTATTGAAAGACATTCAGCCGGCAGGGATAACTGTAGGAGCCTCTTCTTATCCGGAGGGATTTTACAACCATGACAATAAAATGCTGTATTTTTTAGCAGATAATGGTAGAACAGGAAAAGAGTTATGGAGATTAGACGGGACAAATCTTAAAGTTGCTTCTTTTGAAACGGCTAAAATTTCAATTTTCCCAAATCCTTCCTCCTCAATACTAAATGTACAATTGATAAATAATGAGGAAGTTAACAAGATAACAATAACCGATTTATCAGGTAGAAAAGTAAAAGAAGAAAAAGGAAACCACACTAAAATTAATATCGAGAATTTGCCAAGTGGAATATATATATTGGATGTTTATACAGGGAATTCAAAAGTTTCTAATAAATTTATTAAAAAGTAAAAGCAAACTTGTGTAGCCTAAACCAGTTAAGGACCATTTAAAAGCACAAAAAAGTGTGAGTTTTTTATCTAAATTCGACAAAGTAGCCGTCTCTTTTTTGGGGCGGCTTTCTTCGTTTTATTCTTTTATGTTTTTATAATTTTTCGATATATTTGTAAGTAACGCCAGTAAAAAAAAGCACTACCGAGAGCTGATAGTGAGACGTTAGAAGTACTAAATAATTGATAATTACTTATGGATAAAAGAGTAAAATTTGATTTCGAAATTTATTTCACAAACGGTGGAAGCATTAAAGGAGAAGACTTTCGACTTGACATTTCAGGAGACACAATTTCAGATAAAGAACTTGCCGATTATATCGTAGAAGATTTACGACTGCTTATGGTTGGGCAAACTAAAATACTGAATAAAGAGGTTTTTAACGAAGCACATAAAAGAAAGCCTGTTAATGAAAAATCAGGAACAGAACTACTAATTGATTTGAGCCACACTATTGAGGATGGACTTGTAACTTATAAAGGATTGCCGGCACCCATTGTTTGCGATTATCTGAGCAGAGAAAACTCAAAGCAGTTTTATGAAGAAGGCACTCAGTTTCAAATTGGAAAAATTGAAATGGTGACCAATACAGGAACCTATCTCGATTGTCCATTTCACAGATTTGAAAACGGAAAAGATCTTTCTGAAATTGGACTGGAACATTTGACAGATCTTGACGCAATTGTAATCAGAGTCCCCTTCACTGAAACGCTGGAAATAACAGAAAATCATTTAAAAAATTATGAAATAAGAAATCGGGCAGTTTTAATTCACACAGGTTGGGACAGTCATTGGAATACCGAAAAGTATTATGAGAACCATCCCTATCTTACGGAGGGAGCAGCCCGCTACTTAAAAGAGTGTGATGTTAAGCTTGTTGGTATAGATTCTCATAATATAGATTGCACCTCAGGAAAGACCAGACCCGTACACACGACACTTTTGGGAGCCGAAATCTTAATTGTCGAGCACCTTTGCAACCTGTCTTTAGTACCAACAGCTGGTTTTACATTTAGTGCAATTCCCCCAAAATTTAAAGGAGTCGGCACATTCCCAGTGAGAGCAATGGCAAAGCTGACAAATAAAAGTTAAGCACTATATAGCCACAAATGGTAACTGTTCTAACGGTATCGTAACTTATTTATCAAAAGGCCTTTGATTGTTTCCGCAATTTATTGGTGGCTTATTCTTTTAGATATCAAAAGAATAAGGCAGCTTTTTAAGATGCAATTAAGGGTCTTTTCTATTTCATAAAGTTTTTGCCGTTATACCAAAGCAGATTAAACGTAATTTAGCTTATAAAAACACTCGTTATGATATTTAGTTCCTTCAATATATTGTTGAGGTGACATACCATACAACGGCATACTAAGGTCAAAATAGATTCCTTTAATCCCGTCTGAGGCTTCCGGGCTATTTTCGCAGGAAGCAAATTGTTTTTTATGTAATTGTGTAAGAACTGAAGAATCTATTTTTTCTAAATTTCTGTTTGGCATAGTTGGAGACTTTAAGTAGTTAAATGCTGATATTCATTTTTTGAGAACCAAACCGTTTTTGTACTTACTTTCTAAGTGGTTAAAACTTTAATTTTTTCAATAGCTATTTTATTATCGTTTGCGACCTCGACTAATGCAAGAAGAATATCATTCCTTAGAATTATTTTGTTTCTTACATTTCTGATAATTGTTTTACTAGGTGATTTATGACCTTTTTTAACTAAACATTCAATAGTTAATTCTACATAAGTATACGGTAAGTGCTCATCTATAAATTTGTAAGCTTTTTCGTTATGTGAATACTCATCTTTGATCTTATTATTTTTTATTAAATTTGACATATCTTTATTATTTATTACTTAATATGGTTATCGGAATTGTAAAAGTAAGAAAAATAATATATAAAAGATGTCTTTTATAATACAAAATGTACAAATAGTTCTAATTTATAACAATTTTGAAAGATTATGTATACTGAAAAATTAAGTAGATTTTTTAAAGGCAAAGGACTTAAGCAAAAAGAAGTTGGTCAAATTTTAGGCTTTAGTCCAGCAATGATTGGAAGATATCTACATGGAACTGCCAACATTAACTCAGAGTTTTTGATCAGTTTAAGTAAGAATTTTCCCGAGTTGGATTTGAATTCGCTTTTTATCGAGGATAAAAGGGAACTTGATGCTGTTGGTGAAACAGGCGCGAAGTATGAAAGTGCAATTCTTACAGATATTATAGAAATTGAAGACAAACTACAATTGTTAAAGGAGAAATTAATACGTAGAAACCTCAAAGAGTAAAAAATAAGATATATGTTTCGGATTCTTTCTCGCGTTTATGCGGTGTAGAAATCTGTGCCTATTGGAACAATCAGCCATTGTAAATGCTCCAATTAGTTGATTGGCCAGTAGTTTTTTTTCATTGAATGAGTTACGAAAAAAGTAGTTTTTGTAACCATATATTTTTTCGTGGACAAAATTATTTTTGTTCGAGTATTTGCCTGCAGCAGTTTCTGTAAGCATAGAACAATAGGCTATTTTTTTTGCTGTGAAAGAATATAGCTTCCTCAGTATATTTTGCATTCCTTAATTATGAAAATGTTTATATTTTCGAACATTGAAAAATAAAGTGTAAGGGCAATGAGGCAAGGAAAATAGTATTGCAGCTTACTTACGCAATACTATTGTTTTTGACTCCCTTTATCAAAAGCCATAAAACCATTGCAAGTTCTGCAGTCGCAGATGTTATACCCACCAGAATCCCCGTTTTAGAGTGATACTCCGGGAAAAGGATAAAAGCGGTAGTATCTATTAAATAAGATAAACCACCAAGAATTAAAAGTATCCCCAATATTTTCGGGATAAATTTTGATTTATAAACTAATTGCCCAAAAGGAATGAGCCAAAGCCCCCAGAAGATTCCAATGATAACATTTCCATTCCCATACATTTTTAAGCTCAACATCGCCAACGTATTTTGTTGAATGGAAGAGAAGTTGGTCATAAAGTTTTCTTTCAGAATCAGTAGTAAATAGTATTCATTAAAAATAATGAAAAAGGCAATCGGAACACCCACCAGTACTAAAGCGACCAGAGTACGTGCCAAGTGCGCACTGACATTCTTAAATAAATTGTACAAAGTCAAAGCTAAAAAGACAAATACCGTTTGACAAACTAAGTTACTAAAGACTCCAAATCGAAAGAGTAATTCATGATCTAGAATATTCTTTGCCGTCAAATTGATGTCGTTACTCACAAACAATTGTGTTGGAACATACATAATTCCAAAGGCACCCGTGATGGCAATTATTAAATACAATATACCGGCTATTCTTGCTGTTTTTTTGGCTGAGTTCATATTTTGAGTAGTTGGTTAAGGAGTAGACGACTACAATCGAAAAATGTTACAATCAGTTTTTTAAGAACGTTTTATCAATGATCCGGATATGGAATACCCTATTCGCAATCGCCTTAGATGGTTTTAGTGACACAACGAACTTTGTTTGTGTTTAAATTACTTATAAATTAATTAAGTAGTAACGTAAATTAATAAAATCCTTTCAATTATACATAGATATAGTTTAGTGTAATAAAATTTAGCGAATTTTACTACAAATTAATATGAATTTGTTCTGGATAGAAAAAAATAATGATTAGTAGTAGTTTAGAAAGTTTTATTTATCGATAGAATAGAATTCATAGAGGGTCAGAAAGATGGTGAGGTATAACTTAAAATAAAAGGGAGAGCAATGAGAACAATAATTACCAGAGTGTTTGTTTTTTTTACCGGTTGTATGATTCAGGCACAAATCGTTCAGAAAATAGGAAATAATCCGATGCAACTTAATATCTCTGCCGCTTTAGAAGTGGAGTCTACCAATAAAGGCTTCTTGCCACCAAGAATGACGACTGCAGAAAGGAATGTTATTGTTTCTGCGGCAATTGGTTTGATTATTTATAATACTACAACAAACGTACTGGAAATATGGGATGGGAAGGTCTGGTACAATACTTCGGCTAGTGGACAGTACGTTCCGCTTGCAGGAGGTACTATGACTGGTTCACTATTATTGCCGGCAGACCCAACTTTAAATTTAGAGGCAGCTACTAAACACTATGTTGACACAAAAGTGGCAGCGGTTCCGGCAACGTCCGATGCAACCGCCACCGCGACAGGGAAAATACAATTAGCTGGAGATCTAACAGGTACAGCTGCACTTCCGACAGTTAAAGCCGCTTCACTAACACAAGCAGGCAAAGTTCAATTGGCAACTGCAACAGAAACAACTTTGGGAACCTCCACAACAGTAGCGGTTCAACCAGCAGGATTGAAAGTGGAATTGGATAAAAAAGCACCCATTGTAGCCCCAACATTCAGTGGTGATGCCAAAGCGGTCACAGCATTCGAAGGAGATGATGACACTTCTATTGCGACAACCGGTTTTGTAACGACAGCTGTAACCAGTGGAAAAGACAATTTAGGAAATCATACCGCCACGCAAGATTTGAATATAGCAGGTAAAAACCTTATTATGAAAGATCGGGCAACAGTAAATACTAAAGAGTTTCAATTATATAAAAATCTTGGAAGATTTACGATTTATAATAAAGACCGAAACTTCGATGAACTCTTTATTGACGAAACAACAGGAAGAACT
Organism: Flavobacterium sp. ABG; assembly: GCF_001027725.1. NCBI lineage: Bacteria > Pseudomonadati > Bacteroidota > Flavobacteriia > Flavobacteriales > Flavobacteriaceae > Flavobacterium > Flavobacterium sp. ABG. The sequence goes on along the minus strand of NZ_LEKS01000002.1, from coordinate 90,157 downwards.
ACCTTAAGTTCATTAGCAATCACAAAAGGTTCAGACAGAGCAACTCCAATAATAGGTCAGGTTGCAACTGCAGCAGATGCAAGCGGTAATGTAGTTTGGAAACCAACAACAGAAACGTATTTTATTTATACATCCAATTCAAGTTTTACTTTGTCGACTACGACTAGTCAAGTAGTAATGACGGATCGACTTGCGGTCAATTTATCTCTTTACTTGCCTAATAATGCTAAACCCGGTTTGTTGCACCGCATAATTAATTTATCCGATAAAACAGTTACCATTTATGCCGCTGATGATTCCGTTAGTACACATGGTACTATAAATTATAACGTTTCTAATCTGAATCAATGGGAGTATGCCTTGCCAGGTTACCAAAAAGTAGAATTTGTTTTTTATGATAGTAAAGGAGGGTTGACTGTACCTTCTTGGTATACTTTTTAAATAAAATAAAATGGAGTATTACTTTATTTGATTTACCTCTTGCCTTAGTTTAGTGTCATTAAGTCAAAGATTATCAAAAAAACCACACGCAGATTTTAGCAGAAAGAATAAAAAAAATCCGCAGAATCCCCAAAATCTGCGTGAAAAAAAAATCATTAAGTTAAAGACCATCAAAAAAAGCCTCACGCAGATTTTAGCAAAATGAAAAAAAATCCGCAGAATCCCCAAAATCTGCGTGAAAAAGATCATTAAGTTAAAGACTATCAAAAAAAGCCTCACGCAGATTTTAGCAGAATGAAAAAAAACTCCCCAGAATCCCCAGAATCTGCGTGAAAAAAAATCATTAAGTTAAAGATCATCAAAAAAAGCCACACGCATATTTTAGCGGAAAGAATAAAAAAAATCCGCAGAATCCCCAGAATCTGCGAGAAAAAACATCATTAAGTTAGAGACCATCAAAAAAAGCCACACGCAGATTTTAGCGGAATGAAATAAAAAAATCCGCGGAATCCGTAAAATCCGCAAAATCCGCGTGAAAAAACAGCTTAACTTAATGGCACTAAACTAAAGCAAGAGACAGTCCAAAAGAATGTTTCCATTCTTCATAATAGTGCAAAATTTTAGTAGCTATCCAATTGACTGATTCAATTTAAACTACCAATAAATCATTTGAAATTACTTGTGATATAATTCAGAAAATGAGGTATAAAGACTCTAATTCCAAATATAAAAGAACTGATAACTCTAATCGACTACTTTTTTATACTCAAAAGTACCCAATGATTCATAAGTCATAACACGTTTCTGAGCGTCAAAAGAATCGATTTGAAATTTTATAGGCATAAGAGTTGAAATGATGGTTAATTCGGAGTTATCATCAGAAAGTTTCCACTTGCCTTTTTTAATTTTGTCGCCATTAATACTTTGAAATTCTCCACCATCAGAAAAGACCTGATAAACCTGGTCTGTTTTAAAGTATGACTGAATGTCTTTTTCTTTTCCATTTTGTGTCCATTTTACCAGTTGCCATTTTCCAACAAGTTCTTTCGAAGTTTGTGAATAGGCCGAAAATCCAATTGTACAAAGTAATAGTAATAGCAGTTTTTTCATCGTTTTGAGGTTTAAATTGAAAAATTAAATTTACTGATTTTTACGAATTAATTGTGACGATTTTTAGTAGAAAATTTTGCCACTGATTAAAGGATTAAAATGATTTGGCCTATTTTAAACCTCCTAAAGAAATTAGAGAAAATTAGTGTAATTCGTGGCAAAAATGCTCCTGATTTCAGGTCAAAAAAGTTATACTCTTTCTATAATTATAAATTTAAAGAGACCCTTAGAGTGCAGTCAGTAGCTTATTTTGCGTGATGTCTGATGAAATTTTATTAAATTCGTTGCCGTCGGTCTATTTTTAATTTTGCAACAATCCATTATGAAGTGTTTATCCCTTAAAAAAATTCTCTTGTGTGGCGCTTTTTTCTTCGTTCTTTCAATGCAGGCACAGCTAGAATGTTATACTTCGGATACTGTTGTAGCCGACACAACGTTTGTCAATTTAAAAGACTACAGTAAAGAGTTTGTGTATGACATGAAATATGCTACTGAAGATAATTTCCTCAAAGCCAAAGTGTACGATTGTGCAGAATGCCTTTTGCGATTAAAGACAGTTCAGGCCTTAGTCTCGGCCAATGAAGATTTTATGAAAGACGGTTATAAAATCAAACTTTTCGATTGTTACAGACCTTTATCGATTCAAAAAAAGATGTGGGAGATTGTGTCAAATGCGGAGTATGTTGCTGATCCAAAAAAAGGCTCCATCCACAATAGAGGAGGAGCCGTTGATATTTCACTTGTTGATGCAACCGGAAAAGAACTGGATATGGGAACTCCTTTTGATTTTTTCGGAATTCAGGCAAGCCATAACTATACGAAACTTTCAAAAAAAGTACTTTCCAATAGAAAATACCTTAAAAAAGTGATGGTGCGAAATGGCTTTAATTCTTTTGACTCAGAATGGTGGCATTATAATTTAAAAACAGGTTTAAAAGATGCGGTTTCGAATCAGAAATGGAATTGCGAGTAGTTATTCCACACATCTGATATTGTCCATGAAATAGGTATTTGGATGATAGGTTTTAGTATTCATTTCAGATACCAGGTCCGCTTTTAGAATATAATCTTCAGTGTTAGTTAAATATTTAATACGCATAATCGAAACCGGAGATTTTTTGAGGTCTTCATAATTATCTTTCAGGAACATAAAAATACCGGTATTAACACGATTGTCAAAACCTTTTTCGTCATGAATAAGGGTACCGCAACTTTCTTGATTGATATGTTTTAAAGTAACGATTTTTCCGTTTTCCAATTGTAGATATACTTTTGAATTTGGATCAAAACAATTCGCTTTTATAAAGTCTTTGCTTTTTTGGATAAGTTGAAAGTTTAAGGTTGGTAAACCATCTGTTTGCGCTAGTGTGAAGAAAACATAACTGAAGCTTCCTCCAAAGTACTTCTCGCTCATCAGGTATTCATTTGTTACTTTATAGGTACCAATGGAATCGTTTACGTTTGCGCTGTATTCGCATGGTTTTTGTGCAAATGCTGTAAAGGTTAATAGAAAAAAAGTTAGTGTAATTAGTTGTTTCATTGTTAAGTTATTTTTCTGCAAATTAAAACTATTTTGTTATCATTTTTATCAGTTGTGAAAAAACAATAAAGATTTCCTCCGTTTTTTATTTTCCATTTTTTTCTAATGTTTTCGACCGTGTCAGGAAAATTTCTTGTGGTAACATTTGCCTGCTGGTTTAACAATTCCGTTTTCATGTCGTTTTTGTTGTACGAAATGGTTTTTTCGATCTCAAAAACTCTTCCGGGAAAATCGATTAATTCCGTCGAGGTATACAAATGAGAATGTTTATGGAGTTTGTTTATTTTAAAAGCGGCACTAACTTCATCAAAACCACCCGATTTCATAATCGCCGAATTGGGTTCGTACAAATATTTTTGAGGTAAATGATAGGTTGGGAAATCAGTATCATGATCTAAAACAAATTCAAATGTTTCCGTTTTATCCTTTAAAATATTAGCAGTTTTAATTGTTATGGGACCTGAATAGTGATTGTGAATTTCAAAAAGTAACTCTTTGACTTCATTTTCTAGCGCAATAATATGAATGTTCTTTACAAATTTCAATTCAGATAAACCTGCTGAAATGTCTAATAGCGGAGCCGTTTTTATTAAAATTGAATTTGTTTTTTCGAAGTAAAAAGGAAGCAATTCGGGAACATTAGGCAAACAATCCTTGAGCATAAAAACCTTACCCTTTGCATCATTTCTTCGCGAGGGATCAATATACATCCAATCCCATTTTTGGTTTGATTCTCTTAAAATAATAGTAGAATCTTCCGCATAAAAGCTGCAGTTTTTAACGCCCAGTTGTTTGAAATTATGTTGTACTATAGCCGATAAATCCGCATTGATTTCGCAATGTGCAATTGTATTGAAGTTTTTTGCAAAATAATAATCATCTACCCCAAAACCTCCTGTAAGATCTATTAAAGTGGCTCCGGAAATCAAAGACGTTTTATAGACAGCCGTTTTTTCAGATGAAGTTTGTTCTACTGAGATTTTACTCGGATAAATAATATTTTCCGTAGAAAACCAGGTTGGCAGTTTGTCTTTTGCCTTAGATTTGGCTTCAATTTGATTTAAAATTAATATCCAGTCCACTTCCGGAAACGGATTTTTCTGGAGTGCTAATTTTGAAATCGAGACACCACTATTTTGAGTTATAAAGTCTTGAATAGGTTTGCTTAAAATAGAAGTGTTCAATGCTAAATTCTTTCGGTTAATACGGAGACAATTTTGTTGTTAGGGAAAAATTCTTTTAAAATTACTTTTAGCATTGTAAATACCGGAATAGCGATGATCATGCCGACAATTCCAAAAGTAATTCCACTGATTAAAATAACCAGAAATATTTCTAACGGGTGCGAATTTACACTTTTTGATGAAATTATAGGTTGACTGATGTTATTATCGATGGCCTGAACAACCAAAAACCCTATGATTACATAAATGGTAGTAGGTAAAATTTCGGATTGAAAGTCTTTACCAATTAAACTGATCATCGTTAGAATTCCTGCTAAAGTGGTTCCTATAATGGGGCCCACATACGGAATCACGTTTAAAATGGCGCACAAAAATGCGATAACAAATGCATTTTTATTTCCGAAAATGATGAGAACAATTAAATAAAGGATAAATACTACGGTTAACTGTAATAGCAAACCAACAAAATATCGGGTAAGTAAATGGTTTATTTTAGTTATCGAATTTAGAATTTTATCCTCATTGGTATCCGGAAGAACTCTTCTGGCCTGATCTTTAAAAGTATCCTGATCTTTGATAAAAAAGAACGTGATAAAGAATACAGAAACCAGTCCCATTCCCATATCAGCCATGAATCCCATAATAGAGTTTATAAAACGGGTAAAATAGCTAAAATCGAACATGGAAGTTATTTTAGATTCTTTCAGTACTTTATTTAAATCTACATGTTGAATGTTAAAATAGGTTTCGATACTTTTTTCGGTCTCTACAAATTGCTGCTGCAAATGATTGGTGTCTAATAAAGACAGATTGTTGGCCTGAGAAATGATTAAGGGAACAAAAAGCAGTATAAAACCAACCATCATTAGGATAAAAAATAAGATCGTGGTTGATGCGGCTAACGAATTGCCGAATTTTAATTTATTTTTTAAAAACTGAACCAAGGGGTTTGCAATCAGACACAATATCAGGGATATACAGAGATATACGATTACGGTTTGTATTTCGTATAAAAAGTATAAGAGTACTCCGGTAATTAATATGGTAGCTAGAGCTCTTAAAATTCCGTTAGATATTGTTTTTGATGTGATCATGTTGGGTCTTTAAAGTTCAAGTAAATATAAGAAAAGCTTTTTAATTTAATAGGAAACATAAAAAAAGCGGGATGAAACCATCCCGCTTTTAAGTATATTTTTCAATTTTTGGTTTAGATACCAAAAGCTGCTCTTGGTCCGCCAGTTACAAAAATAGCAGCCATTCTGCTTTTTTGTCCGATAGAGAACATGTACATACCAGCATCGTCAGTATAGTCCATGTAGTTCATTGTCATTTCTACAGGAGTTCCAGAGCAAGTGCTTAAGTGAGGGTAAGCTGGTACACCGTAGTTTGCAGTATTGTGTGTTGGTGTATCAGATACTAAATCGCTTCCACAATTTGCATCTCCCCAGATGTGACGTAAATTCATCCAGTGACCCACTTCGTGAGTACCTGTTCTTCCTAAATTGTACGGAGCACTTCCAGAACCTGATAATCCAAAATATTTTGAATCGATTACAACACCATCAGTTGCAGTAGATCCTCCAGGAAATTGTGCATAACCAAGGATTCCTCCACCAATAGTACAAGACCAAATGTTAAGTTTTGTTGTTGGAGAAGTTGGTGCTAAACCTCCTTGTGCTGTTTTTTTCATTGCATCATTGGTTCCCCAAGAAGATTTTGTTGTAGATTTTCTGTTTATTTTTTCTAAAACGAACGAGATTTCTACATTAGCTTTCACACCTGCGAATAGCGCTGGTACACTATTGTAGTCTGAATTTAAAGCATTAAAATCTTTGTTTAATACATCAATCTGAGATTGAATTCTTGCATCTGAAATGTTTTCTGCAGTGGTTTTGTACAGTACATTTACGATAACCGGAATTTGAACTTTACCGTTTACCAATTTACCGGCACGGCCACTTAGAATTTGTTCTGTAGTAAAAGCTTCAATTTCATTCATTCTGATAGCCAAAGTTGGATCAGCTTTTAATTGTGCTGTTAATACGTCTTGCGATGCACATCCGCGAAGGGCAATCGCACTAGCTTCCGGGCTGGAAGCGTCAGTAGTTTGGTCATTTTGACAAGAAAACAGCAAAAGTGCCGTAATTGCAGATAAAAAAACTTTTTTCATAATAAAAGGGGTTTTTGTTATATTATTGTTGATTAGTTAAACAATATGGCAATTTTATAACTAAATATTTATTGTAACAAAAATTTTACAATAAATATTTTGTGAGAAATTTACAATCCCTTGTATAGTCTAGTTCTTACTAAAAAAACTGCATTTTTTTTAAGGCGTTATTTCTTACAAATTTATATTTTTGATTTGTATAACGTTCATTATGCATTTGTTAGCGAGTCTTTTTGTAAGAATAATCGATGGGTAAATTTTAACATTTAAGGTTGGATTTTTCCCGTTTGGCTTCCTGTTTAAAGTGTCTTTATTATTTTTCAGGAAGTGCGAGGTTTTTAGTGCAAGAGGACTCATAATAAAAAAGCGAGATGTATGACATCTCGCTTTAAATTTAATTCTTTTGTTATTTTATAGGGCATAAGCAGCTCTAATACCACCAGTAGCAAATATAGCAAGCATTCTGCTTTTTTGTCCATTAGAGAACATATACATAGAGTAGTTATTAGTATAATCCATGTAGTTCATCGTCATTTCTACAGGAGTTCCTGCACAAGTGCTGTAGTGTGGATAGGCCGGTGCACCGCTATTTGAAGTATTGTGAGTAGGAGTGTCTGCTACTAAGTCGCTTCCACAAGTTGCATCTCCCCAGATGTGACGTAAATTTGCCCAGTGACCTACTTCGTGAGTACCAATTCTTCCTAAGTTGTAAGGAGCATTTGCTGCACCCGATAATCCGAAGTTTTTCGGATCAAGCACTACGCCGTCAGTTGCAGCTGAACCTCCCGGAAATTGCGCATAACCAAGAATTCCTCCACCAATTGGACAAGACCAGATGTTAAGCTTTGTAGTAGGTGAAGTTGGGTTTAAACCACCTTGAGCTGTTTTTTTCATAGCATCGTTAGTCCCCCAAGAAGTTTTTGTAGTAGATTTTCTGATAATCTGATCCAATACAAATTTGATTCCTACATTGGCTTTTACGCCTGCAAAAAGAGCCGGAACACTACCGAAGTCTGAATTTAAGGCATTAAAATCTTTGTTTAAAACATCGATTTGAGATTGAATTTGTACATCTGAAATGTTCTCTGCAGCGGTTCTGTATAGTACATTTACAACTACATGAATGGTAACAGGACCAGCCATTGCACGACCAGTTGGATTTGCAAGTGCTTGTTTAGCCGTAAAGGCTTCGATTTCGTTCATTCTGATAGCCAATGTCGGATCAGCTTTTAGTTGTGCTTCTAATACTTCTTGTGTGGAACATGCCAGACGATCCTGGGCAGCAGTTTCTACTTTTGAAGACTCAGTTTGATCATTTTGACAAGAAAGCATCAAAAGAATTAATAATGATGATAATAATACTTTTTTCATAATAATAGGGGTTTTTTGTTATAATTATTGGTTTTAGTTAAACAATAATGCAACTTTATGACAAAAAAATATTGTAAAAAAATATTTACACCAAAAAAATATGTAAGAATTTTACAATCCCTTATATAGCGTAGTTCCTACAAAAATAAAATTAAATTATTAAGAAGTAAATTCATACAAAGCGATACTCGCCGCTTGTACAACATTCATACTGCTGTTGTTCCCAAACATGTTGATGTGAACAATTTGATGTGCTATTTTTAATAATTCGTCTGAAATTCCATCAATTTCACTGCCTATTAAAAGAGCAATTTTTTTGTTTTCCGGAATTTGGACTTCTCTAAGAGGTTTACTATTGCTGGCAATTTCCAAAGCAATAATTTCGAAGTCGTTTTCGATTAAATAAGGAATTAAATCGTCTGTTTTTTCAATTATACTATGAGGTACATGAAGATGTGTACTTCTGGAGGTTTTGTTTATTTTTCGTGGTGTCAGGGGGATGTCCTTCCCTAAAAAGATAATGTTTTCCACTCCAAAAGCTTCTGAAATTCTAAAAAGGGAACCAATATTCTGCTGAAAATAAATATGATCGCACACTAAGGTTATCGGAAACGTTTTTCTTTCAAATTGATTTTCTTCGTGAGTTAGCTGCACTTCTTAAGGATTAGTTGGTAAAAATATAATTGATAATGTTTGCTCCCATTTTTAAAGCTTTGTCTCTAACGGCAGCGGGGTCGTTGTGTACTTCAGGGTCTTCCCAGCCATCACCTAAATCACATTCGTAGGTATATAACAAGACTAATTTGTTGTCGATAAAAATGCCGAAAGCCTGCGCACGGGTTCCATCGTGTTCATGAATTTTTGGTAGTCCGTTGGGGAACGGAAAAGGCTTTTGAAAAATAGGATGATTAGCCGGAAGTTCAATCAGATTATTGTTGGGGAATATTTTTTTGATTTCTTTTCGAATGTATTGATCCATTCCAAAATTATCATCAATATGAAGGAAACCGCCACCGGTTAAGTAATTTCTTAAATTGCTTACATCGCTGTCGCTGAAAACCACATTTCCGTGTCCCGTCATATGGACAAACGGGTAGGAGAGTAAATCAGGATTGCTCGGTTCAACCGTAGAGGGTTTTGCTTTTATTCGGGTGTTGATGTTTGCATTGCAAAACTGAATTAAATTGGGCAACGAAGTAGGGTTTGCATACCAATCGCCACCACCACTGTATTTTAATAAAGCAATTTCCTGAGAAAAAGAAGAAACAGAAACGAGTAATAATAAGTAGAGTATTTTTTTCATACAAGTATAAATTATTCAGGTATTTTCCCTTTAGCATGCATTATTCTTGTCGTTTCGATGAAGGAGAAATCGCACTGGCTAAACACACAGTTGGTGATAATTTGGATATGATTTCTTCTTCGTCGAAAGGACAGAACTAAATTTATTTATGATTTTTCATTAAAAAAAACAACACTATGGCAGGCAACAATTGCTGCTGTTTCAGTTCGCAAACGGGTATTGCCCAAAGTAACAGGTTTAAAATCGTTTTCTAAAGCCAAAGCAATTTCTTTTTCTGAAAAATCTCCTTCAGGACCGATCAGTAAAGTTACGTTCTGGTTGGGTTGCAATACTTCTTTGAGTGATTTTTTATCCGTTTCTTCGCAATGGGCAATCAATTGTAAACCTTCCTTTTTTTGTTTAATGAATTCCTTAAAAGAAATGGCAGGATTTAACTTTGGTAAAAAAGTTTCATTGGATTGTTTCATTGCCGAAAGAATGATTTTTTCAAATCGTTCCGGATTTATTGCTTTTCGCTCCGAGCGATCGCAAAAAACAGGAGTGATTTCCTGAATTCCAATTTCAGTTGCTTTCTCTAAAAACCATTCGTAACGGTCATTCATTTTGGTCGGTGCCACAGCCAAATGCAAATGAAATTTAGGTTCATCCGCTTTTTTTACAGAAAGAACCTGAACCGTACATTTGTTGTCGGAAGCCAAAGTAATTTCTGTTTCAAACAAAAGACCGACACCGTTTGTAACATGTAAAATGTCCGAATCTTGTTTGCGCAAAACTTTTATAATGTGTCGGCTTTCTTCTTTGTCAAAAGAAAAGCTTTCTGTAGTTTCGTCTATATTCGGATTGTAAAATAATTGCATAATTAAAATTGAATTCGCGCTTTTGAAACGACAGCAGAAGTTTCAAAACGATTTGATAAATATTTTTGATAGCCTACAATCCCAATCATTGCGGCATTATCTGTGGTGTATTCAAATTTGGGTACAAAAGTTTTCCAGCCATATTTGCCTTCACTTTCTTTTAATCGGGTTCTGATACCTGAATTGGCCGAAACACCGCCACCAATTGCGATTTGTGTGATTCCGGTTTCTTTAACGGCTAATTTTAATTTGTCCATTAAAATTTCGATAATCGTATATTGTATAGAAGCACAAATGTCATTTAGATTTTCTTCAATGAAATTTGGGTTTTCTATTTTTTTCTTCTGAATAAAGTATAGAATGGCCGTTTTTAATCCCGAGAAACTAAAATCCAGTCCCGGAACTTTTGGCTTTGTAAACGCAAAAGCTTTCGGGTTGCCTAATTGGGCATATTTATCGATAAGTGGTCCACCCGGATAAGGAAGTCCAAGGATTTTGGCGCTCTTGTCAAAAGCTTCTCCCACCGCGTCGTCTGTGGTTTCGCCAATGATTTCCATGTCAAAGAAACCGTTTACTTTTACAATTTGTGTATGTCCGCCACTAATCGTTAAAGCCAGGAAGGGAAAATCGGGTTTATCAAAACCTTTTTCGTCTATAAAATGCGCTAAAATATGAGCATGCATGTGATTTACAGCGATTAGCGGAATTTGTAAAGCAAGTGATAACGATTTGCTAAAAGAACTTCCTACCAAAAGAGACCCCATCAGACCAGGTCCCTGGGTAAATGCAATGGCGGTTAACTGTTCTTTTTGTACATTTGCCTTGCGAAGCGCAGCGTCAATTACTGGAACAATATTTTGTTGATGTGCTCTTGAGGCCAGCTCAGGAACTACACCACCATATTGATTGTGAATTAGCTGATTGGCAACAACATTGGAGAGTACTTTATCGTTATGTAAAACTGCAGCAGCAGTATCATCGCAGGAACTTTCGATGGCAAGAATAAAAACCTCTGAATTTTGCATATAAAGGCACGAATTTTGGATTATATTTGACAAATCAAATTTCTAAATTTCTTTGATTGCAGTAAACGCCAAAATTAAAGAAATTTTATCAAAACAGCCGTCCTTTGTCTGTTCAAAATAAAATTAAAAGAAAACTAAAATTATAGAGCTATCAGAAAAGTAAAGAAAATAATATCACGAACCCTAATTGGGTTAATTTTACTTTTGTTGGCTCTTGCTATAACACTGTCTTTGCCTGTCGTTCAGACAAAAATTGCAAAGTATATTACAGAATCGCTCAACGCCGATTTTAAAACTAAAATAAGTGTAGAAAAAGTAGCAATCAATATTTTTGGAGGCGTCAAACTTAAAAAAGTTCTTATTCTGGATCATCACAATAAGACTTTAATCTATTCGGATCTCATTAATACAGATATTGTAAGCATAAAAAGAGTACTCGACGGCGATCTGATTTTTGGCGATCTGCGTTTAACGGGATTGATTTTTAACCTGAAAACGTACAAAGGCGAAGACGAAAATAATATTAATAAGTTTGTTAAATTGTTTGAGATAGGCAAGCCTTCTACATCGACAAAACACTTTTTGTTAACCGCTAAAAATGCCTATATCTCCAGAGGTAATTTTTCTGTAATAGACGAGAATAAAAAAACACCCAAATTTCTTGATTTTAAAAAGCTTAACGCTTACATAAGTGATTTTAAACTGTATGGGCCTGATGTAAATACAACGATTCACCGGTTTTCATTTTTGGATCATCGCGGTTTGTATGTTTCTAATTTTGCCGGAAAATTTAGTTACACCAAAAAGCAAATAAAGGTCGAGAATCTGGCTATAAAAACCAAAAGATCTTCTATTTACGGTCAGGCGATATTGAATTATAAGATAGAAGACTTTTTGCATTTTACAGATAAAGTAAAGTTTGATGTTGCGTTAGATTCTGCTTCGATTGCGACTAATGATATTCGTTATTTTTATGATGGACTGGGTAAAAACCAACATTTTAAAATTAAAACTAAAATAAAGGGTACCTTAAATAATCTGAATCTAAGACGCTTAAGACTTAGCGATACCAACGGTTCAAGAATTGTTGGGACAATCAATTTCAGAAATCTTGTCGGAAGTGAAAATCAAAAGTTTTCTATGGATGGAAAATTTGATAAGTTGCTTTCGAGTTATGATGATCTGGTTGTTTTACTGCCGGGTGTTTTAGGGACTAAACTTCCGAAAGAAATTCAGAGGTTGGGCAGATTTAATATGGTGGGGAAAGCTAAAGTTTCGACTACGGCTTTGGAAACTGATTTTAAAATGACAACCGATTTAGGAAACGGTCAAATCGATTTGCATATGAATAATATGGATTTTATTGACAAAGCCTCTTACTCGGGAAATATTATACTTGATAATTTTGATGTTGGGACTTTATTACAGCGAAAAGATATTGGCAGAACTACATTAAACTTAGATGTTGACGGAGTTGGTTTTACCGAGAAGTACCTCAATACAATCGTAAAGGGTGATATTGCTAAATTAGATTATAATAAGTACACCTATAATAATATTGTTGTAAACGGTAATTTTAAATTGCCATATTATAAAGGACAGGTCTCTATTAATGATCCGAATGTAAGTCTGACATTTGATGGTTTGGTTGATTTAAGCAAACGAGAAAGCAAATATGATTTTCATATCAATGTTGAAAATGCCGATTTACGAAAGTTGAAATTTGTAAAAGATTCCATTTCTCATTTTTCCGGTGATGCTATTGTTGAACTGACGGGAAATTCTATTGAGAATCTTCAAGGGAATGTTTATATCAAAGATGCGGTATATAAAAATCCAAAATCGACTTATGTTTTTGATGAAATAACGGTAAATTCTAATTTTGATAAAGACCGATTGCGAACTATTAACATCAACTCGTCGGATGTTGTTAATGGAGAAATCGTGGGTAAATTTCAGTTTAAAGAACTGGATAAACTGGTCATGAATTCTGTGGGAAGTCTTTATACCAATTACAAACCTTATAAAGTCAAAAAAGGACAGTTTTTGCGATTCAATTTGCATGTCTATAATAAGGTAGTCGAAATGTTGTATCCTGAAATTGAAATTGACTCCTCAACGGTTTTACGTGGAAAAATTGATTCCGATTTAAATGAATTCAAATTTAAATTCAATTCTCAAAAGATTACTGCGGCAAAAAATACATTTGATAATATCAGAATCAATGTCGATAACAAAAATCAGCTTTACAATGCCTATGTAGAGTTAGACAGTATTAAGACACCTTATTATAAAGTACGTGATTTTAGTTTGATTAATGTTACGGCAAATGATACGCTGTTTGTTCGTTCCGAGTTTAAAGGGGGAGATAAGGGGGAGGATTATTTTAATATGAATCTCTATCATACCATAGATAAAGACAAGAACAATATTGTAGGGATTCATAAGTCGGAGATGAAATTCAAAGACTATTTGTGGTACTTAAATGAAGATGCGGAAAAAGACAATCAGATCGTTTTTGACAAAGAATTTAAAAACTTTAAGATCGATAATATTGTTTTGTCTCACGAAGATCAGAAAATTGATTTAAATGGTGTTTTAAAAGGAAAAGACTATAAAGACATTGTGCTGAATTTTGAGGATGTTGATATTAATAAAATAACACCTTTCAATTCGAAGTTTGTGTTTAACGGTAATCTGAACGGAAGTGTTAATTACAAGCAGAATAAAGATGTCTATCAGCCCACAGCCTCTATTGTAATTGATCATCTTAATTTAAATAAAATTGATTTAGGAACTTTAAATTTTGATATCGCAGGAGATGAAAGTTTTAAAAAGTTTACGATAAATTCGTCCATACAAAATGGTTTTACAGAATCGTTTAAAGCAGACGGAAATTTTTCTGTAGAGAATAAAGAAACTTTTTTAGACATGAATCTAAAACTCGAAGGTTTTAATCTGGCTACCCTGGGAACAGTCGGAGGCGAAGTTCTGTCGAATGTAAGAGGAACTGTCTCGGGAAATGCAGCGGTTGTCGGAAATCTGAAGAAACCCGAAATCAATGGAAGGTTATATGTTGAAAAAGCCGGTATGACGATTCCGTATCTCAATACAGATTATGAGTTGGGTGATCGTACTGTTATTGATTTAACGGATGAGAAGTTTTTGTTTCGAAATAATCAGCTGACCGATACAAAATACAAAACCAAAGGACTGTTGAATGGTAGCATTGAGCATCATAATTTTGGTGATTGGAAATTAGATTTGAACATTTCGTCCAAGCGATTGCTGGCACTTGATACAAAAGATAGTGAGGATGCGGCCTATTTTGGTACGGCCTTTATTAATGGTACGGCAAGCATTAAAGGTCCGACAGAAAGTTTGTTTATTAAAGTCGCTGCCAAATCAGAAAAAGGAACGCAGGTTAAGATTCCGATTAATAATGCGCAGAGTGTTGGCGAAAGCAGTTTTATTCACTTTGTAACGCCGCAAGAAAAATATAATCTGGAGAATGGAATAGCCGAAAAGACAAAAAATTACGGCGGTCTTGAACTAGAATTTGACTTTGATATCACACCCGACGCCGAAGTCGAGGTAATCCTGGACAGAAATTCGGGGCATGGTATGAAAGGGAAAGGATATGGATCGCTATTGTTTAAGATTAATACATTAGGTAAATTTAATATGTGGGGAGATTTCCAGGCTTATGAAGGAACTTATAATTTTAAATATGGTGGTTTAATCGATAAAAAATTCGCCGTTAAAAAAGGAGGATCCATTATTTGGGAGGGTAACCCGCTAAAAGCGCAGTTAAATTTGGAAGCCGTTTATAGAACGTCTGCCAATCCTGCCGTATTACTGGAAAATTCTTCTTTCAATAAAAAAGTACCGGTTGAAGTAGTTATTGGTTTAAGGGGAGATTTAACAAGTCCGGAGCCTAATTTTGATATACAATTTCCATCGGTAAGCAGTGTTTTGAAATCGGAGATACAATACAAATTAGACGACAAAGACGTACGCCAGACACAAGCATTGTATCTGTTGTCGACCGGTTCGTTTATGAGTGCAGATGGATTTAATCAAAGTGATTTGTCGGGAACATTTGCCGAAACTGCTGCCAGTTTGTTGGGTGGAATTATAAAATCAGATAATGATAAATTCAATATCGATTTGAATTTTATTTCTGCCGATAAGCGATTAGGGCAGGAGGCAGATGGTCAGTTTGTGGCTAATATTACGTCTCAGGTCAACGAAAGAATTACAATTAATGGTAAGGTTGGAGTTCCGGTTGGAGGTGTTAATGAATCGGCTATTGTTGGTGATATTGAAATTCTATACCGTGTTAATGAAGATGGAACGATGAATTTACGACTGTTTAATAAAGAAAATGACATCAATTATATAGGACAAGGAATTGGTTATACTCAGGGAGTCGGTATTTCGTACGAGGTCGATTTTGATACTTTTAGTGAATTGGTCAATAAAATATTCAAAAGCCATAAATTAGAAAGAGCTTTAAAAAACAATACAGATGATTTACAGGATTCGTATTTAAATCCGGATTTTATGAAATTTTCAAACAAAAAAGATGCCGATAAGAATAAAAAGAAATCGGATAAAAAAGAAGAAGAAAAACCACAGCCAACAAATAATAACAATCAGGGACTAATACCTGATAATGATGATTTTTAAGTTTGTGTTAAAAATATCCTATAGAAAACCATTACATCGCGTAATGGTTTTTTTATGCTTAAATTTAGGGGTTAAGCAGTTTTTTTAGGATCAGTTTCAAAAGTTGGAAATTAAGTCTAGAAGTTGTGGAGTAATTTGTGTAAATCGCCTCTATTATCAGAATTAGCAGTTTTTGAGGTTTGTTTTATTGTTGATTTTTAAACGGTTATTTCTCGCGAAGACGCAAGGTCGCCAAGTTTCTATTCTGATTTTTTAACTTTGCGACTCTGCGTCTTTGCGAGATTTTTGTACGACTGTCACCCTGAGCGAAGTCGAAGGCTGGTCAAGTTAATAAGGGCTTCGACTTCGCTCAGCCTGACAAATGGAAAACTATCACGTCATTTAATGTTTTTTTTATGCTTAAAATTTAGAGATAAAACCTTTTTTGAAGCTATTTCTTAAAATCGACAGTTTTGTAACAGTTCATTATTGTATTGTTAATTTTAGAGATTTAATTAAAAAAAGAGACTTTTATTATTTTTAATGAATTTTTTCATATCAAAAAACTTATTAACGAAAACGTTTGAATTTAACATATTTTATTAATTTATTACAATCATAACCCGAAAAGTGGTGAATGTTTGCTAATTTTACACTTTAATACTTAAATAATGCCAAAAACAATAAAAAAAGTAGGTGTTCTAACCTCAGGAGGTGACTCACCAGGAATGAATGCCGCAATACGATCAGTTGTTCGAACATGTGCTTATCATAATATAGAATGCATAGGAATTTATAGAGGGTATCAAGGAATGATCGAAGGAGATTTCAAAGAAATGGGTCCTCGAAGTGTAAATAATATTGTAAACAAGGGAGGAACGATCTTAAAGTCGGCTCGTTCTGTGGATTTTAGAACGCCGGAAGGCAGAAAAAAAGCACACGAAAATCTTGTAAAATCCGGAGTTGATGCTTTGGTTGTCATAGGTGGCGATGGAAGTTTTACCGGAGCATTACTTTTTAATACAGAATTTGGTTTTCCTGTAATGGGAATTCCGGGTACAATTGATAACGATATTTTTGGAACCAGTTTTACTTTAGGGTACGATACGGCTTTAAATACAGTTGTAGATTGTATTGATAAAATTAGAGATACTGCCAGTTCACATAACCGATTGTTTTTTGTAGAGGTTATGGGTAGAGATGCAGGTCATATTGCTCTTAATGCCGGAATTGGAGCCGGTGCAGAAGAAATTCTTATTCCTGAAGAAGATTTAGGTCTAGAGCGACTACTTGATTCTCTTCAAAAAAGTAAAGCTTCAGGAAAATCATCCAGTATAGTAGTTATTGCGGAAGGCGATAAAATTGGTAAAAACGTATTCGAATTAAAAGATTACGTTGAAGCTAATTTACCTGAATATGATGTAAGAGTATCCGTTTTAGGACATATGCAACGTGGTGGTTCTCCATCTTGTTTTGATAGGGTTTTAGCAAGCCGCTTGGGAGTAAAAGCGGTGGAGTCTTTAATCGAAGGAAAATCAAATTACATGGTTGGATTGCAACATGACAAGGTTACTTTGACACCTCTGGAACAAGCAATTAAAGGGAAATCTGAAATTGATAGAGAGTTATTGAGAGTGTCTGATATCATGTCGACATAAAAAAATAAGTGAGAAAGAAATGAAGTTTATTGTGAGGAAATTAGACTTTAAATTAGCGTAATAAAAAACAAAAATTAAGTAAAATGTCAAAAGTAAAATTAGGAATAAACGGATTTGGACGTATTGGAAGAATCGTTTTCAGAGAATCTTTCAACAGAGATAATGTAGAAGTAGTTGCAATCAATGACTTATTAGATGTAGATCATTTAGCTTATTTATTGAAATATGATTCAGTTCACGGTCGTTTCAACGGAACTGTAGAAGTAAAAGAAGGAAAATTATACGTAAACGGAAGAAATATCCGTATTACTGCCGAAAGAGAACCAGCAAACCTGAAATGGAATGAGGTTGATGTAGATGTAGTGGCAGAATGTACCGGTTTCTTTACAACTCTTGAAACAGCAAATGCACATATCACAGGTGGTGCTAAAAAAGTAATCATTTCTGCTCCGTCTGCAGATGCTCCGATGTTTGTAATGGGAGTAAATCACGAAACGGCAAAAGCATCTGATACAGTTGTTTCGAATGCATCTTGTACGACGAACTGTTTAGCTCCTTTAGCTAAAGTTATTCACGATAATTTCGAAATTGTTGAAGGTTTAATGACTACGGTTCACGCAACAACTTCAACTCAAATGACTGCAGATGGTCCGTCAAGAAAAGACTGGAGAGGTGGACGTGCAGCTTCAATAAATATCATTCCTTCTTCTACCGGTGCAGCAAAAGCAGTAGGAAAAGTAATTCCTTCTTTGAACGGAAAATTAACTGGTATGTCTTTCCGTGTTCCAACGGCTGACGTTTCTGTAGTTGATTTAACGGTAAAAGTAGCTAAAGAAACTACTTACGAAGAAATTATGGCTGTTTTGAAAAAAGCATCTGAAACTACTATGAAAGGTATTTTAGGTTATACAGAAGATGCAGTTGTGTCTCAGGATTTTATTTCTGATTCAAGAACATCTATCGTTGATGCTACTGCCGGAATTGGTTTGAATTCAAGCTTCTTCAAATTGGTATCTTGGTACGATAATGAGTACGGATACTCTAGTAAATTAATTGATTTATCTGTGCATATTGCAGGTTTAAAATAATAAATCCTATTTTTGCAAAATCCCGTTATGTCAAAGTAACGGGATTTTGTTATATTGTTATTTCTTTAATTAATGTAGAAAGCACACTTTTTTAATTGTTTGAAGAAAAACTAATCCAAAAACTAAATAAAATGAAATTAATAGTTGATAGTGGATCTACTAAAGCCGATTGGATTGCAATTGATGATAATGGAAAAGTATTATTCACAACACAAACCCTGGGGTTAAACCCTGAAATTCTTGACGGTCCGGAAGTTATTGCCAGAATAAGCGATCGTTTTGATATTTTGCAAAACAAAAAAAATGCTACACATTTGTTCTTCTATGGAGCAGGTTGTGGAACGGAAAGAATGCAATCAGAATTATCGCGAATTTTTCGTGAGTTTTTTGAAAATGCAATTGTTGAAGTTCACGAAGATACCTATGCAGCGGTTTATGCAACTACTCCAAAAGGAGAATCTGCTATTGTAAGTATTCTGGGAACAGGTTCTAACTGCAGCTATTTTGATGGAAAAGTATTGCATCAGAAAGTACAATCTCTAGGGTATATTGCTATGGATGATTGTAGTGGAAATGTTTTCGGAAAAGAACTGATCAGGAAATATTATTTCAATAAAATGCCTAAAGATTTGGCGATTGAATTTGAAAGAGAATATAATTTAGAACCTGATTTTATCAAAAATAAATTATACAAAGAACCTAATCCAAACGCGTATTTAGCGACTTTTGCTAAGTTCTTAATCAAACATAAAGACACTGAGTTTTGCAGAAAAATCATTTTTAAAGGAATGAAATCGTTTGTTAAAAACTATATTAAACAATTCGATAACTGTAAAGAAGTTCCGGTACATTTTGTTGGTTCAATAGCTTTTTACTTAAAAGACGAATTGCAGGAAACATTTAATAAATATGAACTTCAGCTAGGTAACGTATTAAGAAGACCAATCGACGGATTGATTGCGTATCACGTTGCTAACCAATAGTTCTGTATTTATGGAGATCGCAATAATTGCACACGATGGAAAAAAAGCAGACATGGTTCAGTTTTTAAATAAAAATAAGAATCTTTTGCTTCGGGAAAATATAAAACTAATTGCAACCGGAACAACGGGAGGCAAAGCAGAAAAGGCTGGATTTAAAGTCCGAAAAATGCTTTCAGGTCCAATGGGAGGTGATGCCCAGATTGCAGCGAGAGTTGCCGAGGGTAAAACGCAGCTGGTTTTCTTTTTTAAAGACCCGTTAGCAAGTCATGCACATGAAGTGGATATTAATATGTTGATTCGGGTTTGTGATGTACATAACGTGCCATTGGCTACAAATGAAGCTACAGCGCAATTGTTGTTAAATGCGGTTACATTGCTATAGTTTCTCTAACATAAAAGAATAGTGCAAAATTTATTTGCCATAGGAACCGTTTCATTTGTGAGGCGGTTTTTTTATGCTTTGACTTGTAATGAATCAAGTCCAAAAGATGCGGGGATGTAAATTTCGCAGAGTCGCAAAATCGCAAATTTTTAAGGAAAAAGCAGCAAAAAAGGCTTTGATACTGCGTTCCATTTAGAGTAACCCAAAGTAATAAAGCAGAAAAGACAAGCGTAAAGCTTAAAAGTAAAAGAAAAAACTTTGCGACTTGGCGTCTTTGCGAGATTATCAAAGCGAGAAGTTAGGAAATGAAACTTAAAAAGCTGTGATAAAAAAGTATTAAAACCTGTTACTTCTGAAAAAAGAGAATAGAAAAAAACAACTATTTCTGGTTGGAGTATACAATGTGCCGCTGGTTATAAATAAAGCAACGGCACAATTGTTATTGATTGTTATTGCACAGCAATTATAGAAATTTCTACATTAACATTTTTTGGCAAACAAGCAACCTGAACTGTTTCACGAGCAGGAGCGGTTTTTTCGTTGAAATAAGAACCGTAAACTGTATTTATTGCAGCAAAATTATTCATGTCCATAATAAAGATAGTAGCTTTCACTACGTTCTCGAAAGTCATGTCAGCTGCTTCTAAAATAGCGGCAATATTTTGCATAACCTGCTCAGTCTCGTCATTGATATTCGCAGTGATCAGTTCTCCTGAAGCAGGATTGATTGCGATCTGACCAGAAGCATAAAGAGTGTTTCCTGATAATACGGCCTGATTGTAAGGACCGATTGGAGCTGGTGCTTTTTCAGTAAAAATTATTTTTTTCATAATAGTTGATTTTAAATGCTGAAAAGAGATTTTTTGAGCAACCTATTCCTGAGTAATAGTCTTGCAGTGTCTCTTTAAATATGATTTTATCGGGTCGAAACGCTTCGTTTGTTCCATTTGATATCACTAAGAACACCAGATTTAATTCCGATGAAGAAATTCCAGTTTGCATTATCTCCAAGTGGGTTCCAGTTGAATGCCATTCTCCAGCTTAATAAATCTCTTTCAAAACGGAATTGAGTAAACGTAACTCCTTTTTGTACAAAATCGTAACCCGTAGAAACTCCACCCTTCCATTTAGGGGTAATGTCCATATTGGCAGAAATCATGATAGAGTTTCCGCTAATTTTGTTTTCACGATTGGCATTTGTATAGGTTAAGGAGTACGCTAATGTCATGTCCCACGGAATTTTCGACTTAAAAAATTCGGTAATTACATTTTCTCCATCGTCTTTTTCGTTTGCAAATTGGCTGTTTCTACTATCATTTAGATCCGTATTGGTACCAAATAAATCATCTTTACGACCACCATTCCGTTCACTTTGCTGGTTTTCTTCTTTTCCACCCTTGTTACTGAACGAATAATTCATCGTTACATTTGCACTGGTCATTCTGAATAAGCTTCCGCCATTGTCAATGTTAAAAGTGTTTATTTTGGTTCCGGAGTTGTCTATAGCATAAGGATCAAGAGTAGCTCCAAAATTGACATTCATTTTATTGTCAAAAAATTGTGTTCCACCACTTACAAGTACAGGTTGCCAGGCTAAAACCTGTTTTCCGTCGGCATTAAAGTTATAACTGGTGCTAAAGTTTAAGTTGTTTAACAGCATGATTTTTTTAGCCTCTGTCTTTGTGCTGTCTTTGTCTCTTACTTTGGCTTCAAAAGTATTGCTTAAAGAGAATCCTACTATATTAGAATTGTCTTTAGATGGCGCACCGTAAACACCATTGTCAAATCGACTGTATTGAGTGGTAATAAGACCGGAAGCATCAACAGCATAACTGTCATAGTATTTTTCGAAACTTGGGGTGTAAGCGTAAGTTATAGAAGGACGCATGACGTGACGAATCGATTGAATTTTTTTATCTGCACCAAAGTTGAACGTTCCATAAATAGTCGTTCCTAAGTTTGTGCTGAAATTATAAGTTCTGAATGAATCAAAACCATTAACGGTTTTATCTACAACTTTACTTTGGCTTGTATCGTAACTTTTATCAATTGTTTTGGTCACCCAGGTTTCCTGATAATTGGTAGAGGCACCGGCACTAAAATATTTAAATAACTTAAAGTTAGTGCTTAAAGGGATGCTATGTTGCATACCGATCTTGGCATCTCTGAACATTTGCGGTTTAAAAAACAGAGAATCCGTTGTTACGATTTCATTTTTACCACTTAAGTTGTATTGTAAATTGATGTTTTTAATGAATCCTTTTTTCACGCCATCTTTTCCAACAAAAGGATATACACGATCCACACTTGCCTGTAAAGTAGGTAATGTCATGTTGATTTGTTCCGTTTGAGTATTCTGAGAGTGTGTGGCTGTCAACGAAAGACGAGCTTGCGGAATCGTATTAAAGGTTTTGTTGTAAGAGATCGATGAACTTAAGGTATTGTTCAGATTCGATCCAACGTTGGCCTGATTTATCGATTGTTTGAAGTATTTACTACTTCCCATATTTACAGAAGCAGAAAATGTTGAATTTGGGTTTGATTTAGTGTCTTTTGAATGGGACCACTGAATGTTGTAAATGTTTTGTTTCGAATAATCAGGGTAACCTCTTTCGCTGTTTATTAAATTTTCAAAACGTACATTTATATTTCCTCTATACTTGTATCTTGTGGCATACGCCGATTCGAAACGCATGGCATAACTTCCGTTGGTGTAATAATCTCCCAAAACCGTTAAGTCGTAATTATCGCTTAAAGCAAAATAATATCCCATGTTTTGCAGTGAAAATCCACGAGTATTAGAGTCATTGTAACTTGGTATAATAATCCCTGAAACACTTTTTTCCTGACTCATTGGGAAATAGGCAAAGGGTAAGGCCAATGGAGTAGGTACGTCAGCAATAACCATATTGGTTAATCCTGTAATTACTTTTTTTCCCGGAATAAATTTTACTTTACTGGTTTGGAAATAATATTCAGGGTTATCGATGTCTTTAGAAGTTGTAAAACGAGCTTTTTTCAAGAAATAAACAGAATCATTTTCTTTTTTGGTAATGGCCGCTTTTACTTTAAACTCTCCTTGTTCTGTTCTGGAATTGAAGATTAAAGCCTTTTTAGTTTTAAAATTAAATCGGATAGAATCGGGCTGAACTTCACTTGCGCCTTGTTTGAAGTTCGGATATTGTGTCAAAACTCCTGCGGAATCTTTTATTCTTCCGGCGTATACTTCATCTTTATCGTAGTTCAGTACAATTATACCGGCTTTCAGTTCAACATCTTTGTAGTATAATTCGGCTTCGTTAAAAAGCGTAATGGTTTTCTTTTTTTGGTCAATCTTGGCATAATCCTTAGCAACATACCTTACTTTGCCATCTAAAAAAGCCTTTTTAGGTTTTACAGTATCTAATTTAATAGTGTCTGTAACAACTGCATTAGGTTTCTCTGTTTTTTTCTCGGTTTTAGTTGCTTGTTTTACAGCTGGTAACGAGTTTTTTTTTGATTTTATCTCTTGGGAATATAGATTACCACATCCTAATGTTAGGAAAAATGATATTAAAACGATATTAAATAAGTTTGTATGCAAAGGTTTAAATGCTATTTTTGTAAAAGTATGGCTTGTTTTTTGACGTGTCAAACTTACATATAATTTTTTGTCAAAAATAATCAATTATAAAAATTATAGCAGTTGCATTTTATTAAAATTAACTTTTAGATTTATGAATATATTTAACAAAACTAGACTAATATTTAGTTTTTTTCTAACGATAATTACTTTTTGTTCTTACAGTCAGTCGAATGTGTTTAAAGTAACACTGGATGCCGGACATGGAGATCACGATTTTGGGGCGGTTTATAGCGGAAGAATAGAAAAAAATATTGCTTTGGCGATTGTGTTAAAAGTTGGAAAAATATTAGAACTTAATCCAAATGTTAATGTTATCTACACCCGTAAAACCGATGTTTTCATAGATCTTGTCGAAAGAGCCAATATCGCGAACCGTGCAAATTCCAATATTTTTGTTTCTATACATTGTAATGCAAACAAAAATACGGCAGCAGACGGAACGGAAACGTATGTAATGGGTTTGAGTAAAGTAGCATCAAATCTGGAAGCGGCGAAGAAAGAGAACTCGGTAATTACGCTGGAGAAAGACTATAAACGTAAATACGAAGGTTTTGATCCGAATTCTCCCGAATCAATGATCGGAATGACATTAATGCAAGAAGAATATTTGGACAACAGTATCTCATTGGCCAGTAAAATCGAAGATAATTTTGATAAACTTGGAAAAAAACTGCGTCAGGGAGGTGTAAAACAAGCGCCTTTTATGGTACTTCATAAAGCTTATATGCCAAGAGTATTAGTAGAAACCGGTTTCGTGTCTAATCCGACAGAAGGGAATATTTTAAATTCTGAGGAAGGACAAAATGATATCGCCAGAGCTATTGCGGAAGCTATTTTAAGTTATAAAAGAGAATATTTTGGTTCAGGAGTACCTGAAATGTCAGATGTAAGACCTGCAAAAGATACGTCCAGCGCAACAAAACAAAAGGCAGTTGAAACTCCGGTTGCGAAAAAAAACGCACCAAAAGGGACTTTCTTTAAGGTACAACTTATAGCAAGTATCAAAAATACACCGTTGGAGCCTAAAAACTTTAAAGGACTGAAAAATGTAACAATGTTATTTGAAAACAATATATATAAGTACTACTATCAAGAGACTTTAAGTTATGACGCAGCGCAAAAATATCTGCAAGAAGCTAAAGATAAAGGATATGGAGCTGCTTTTTTGATTGCATATAAGGACGGAGAAAAAATCAATATCCAGGACGCAATTAAATAATAGTCGCAAGTTCGAATATTTATATTAATTTTGTACAAACACTTAGAATTTTGAAACTAACAAGAGAAATTAAAACGGCTATTTTAGTCATCGCGTCAATTTTATTATTTATTTGGGGCTACAGTTTTTTAAAAGGTAAAGATCTTTTTACGAATTATAAAACACTATACGCAGAATACGATAATGTTGAAGATTTATCAGCTTCGGCACCTGTTACTTTAAACGGGCTTGTAATTGGTAAAGTAAGTAAGATTACAATTAATGAAACCACAGGTAAATTATTAGTTGAACTTCAGTTAAAAACAGATTTTCCTATTTCTAAAACCAGTAAAATATTTTTATATTCTCCAAGTTTAATTGGAGGAAAGCAGATTAAAATTGTACCCAATTTTGCTGATAAAGAACTTGCTGAAGACGGTCAGACCTTATCTTCATCTGTTGAATTAGGATTAACAGATTCTTTAGGAGGTAAAATAGAACCAATTCAGCAAAAGCTGGAAAAAATGTTGGTCAATATTGATGTTTTAGTTTCAGGACTAAACAATGTATTGGACAAAAAAGGTCAGGATGACATCAAGAAAACGCTGGCAGAATTAAGCCAAACTATGGAGCAGTTTCATAAAGCGGCCGGAAGTATGAATTCTATTTTAGATACCAATAAAGGACAAATTAATGGAGTTGTAACTAACTTTAATAAAATGTCAAGCAACTTTGTTAAGATATCAGATTCTTTAAATAAAGCAGATTTAGGAAAAACGGTTAAAAATCTGAACCAGACTTTAGCTAAAGTTGATGGTTTAATGAGTAATCTGAATTCCGGTAAAGGGACAGCAGGTAAATTATTAAATGACGATGCGTTGTACAATAATCTGGCTAAAACTTCAAAGGAATTAGAACTATTACTTCAGGATGTACGTCTTTATCCAACTCGTTATGTAAATGTTTCTCTTTTTGGAAAGAAAAACAAACCCTATGTAGCGCCTACAGAGGAGACTAATTCAACCACTAAAAAATAATTAGAATGAGTTATTTAGATAATATTTTATTCGCCATACTTCTTATAGTTGGTTTCGGTTTTTTTGCAAGGAGTGTAAAAAAGATCATCCGAAATATTAATTTGGGAGTAGATGTAGATCGAAAAGATAATTCTAAAGCACGCTGGAAAAACATGGCTATGATTGCTCTTGGGCAATCAAAAATGGTGAGACGCCCTGTTGCCGGAATACTTCATATTTTTGTATATGTAGGTTTTATAATTATTAATATCGAGTTACTCGAAATCATTATAGACGGATTATTTGGAACACATAGAATTTTTGCTCCTTATTTAGGGGTGGTTTATGATGTTTTGATTGCCTCTTTTGAAATACTGGCACTTTTGGTTTTAGTAGCAGTAATCGTATTCTGGATCAGAAGAAATATAATAAGACTGAAACGTTTTATCAATCCGGATTTAAAAGGATTTCCTAAAAGTGATGCCAATTACATCTTGTATTTTGAGATGGTATTAATGACCTTATTTTTATTGATGAATGCGACTGATTTGCATTTGCAAAATGTTCCGGGAGGATTTTCGCACTTTCATAAAGCAGGAAGTTTTCCGGTAAGTCAGTTTATCGCGCCGATTTTCAATGGTATGTCGAATGAATTGGTAATGTTATTGTGTGAAGCTTTTTGGTGGTTGCACATTGTAGGGATTTTGATTTTTATGAACTATTTGTATTTCTCAAAACACTTACACATTCTTTTAGCATTCCCAAATACGTATTTTGCGAACCTGAATCCTGAAGGGCAATTTGATAATTTAGAGTCGGTTACCAAAGAAGTAAAATTAATGATGGATCCTAATGCAGATCCGTTTGCTGCTGCTCCTGTGGATGAAAATGCTGCTCCGGCTAAGTTTGGTGCAAGTGATGTTCAGGACTTAAACTGGGTGCAATTGTTAAACGCCTACACTTGTACAGAATGTGGTCGTTGTACTTCTTCATGTCCGGCAAATCAAACCGGTAAAAAATTGTCTCCTCGTAAAATTATGATGGATACAAGAGACCGTTTGCAGGAAGTAGGAAACAATATTGATGCGAATAAAGGTGTTTTTGTACCGGATAATAAAACATTATTAAACGATTATATTACAGCAGAGGAATTATGGGCCTGTACTTCTTGTAATGCCTGTGTAGAAGAATGTCCTGTAAATATTAGTCCGTTATCTATTATTATGGACATGCGTCGTTATTTGGTGATGGAACAAAGTGCTGCTCCAATGTCGTTAAACGCGATGATGACCAATATTGAAAATAATGGAGCACCTTGGCAATACAGCCAACAAGACAGATTGAATTGGAAGAATGAGAATTAATTTAGGAAACTAAAAAGACTCAGGAATAAATTAAGAATTCAGATTTCAGAGTAATAAATGAAACTTTGAACTTTAAACTTTAAACAAAAGAGAGAGAAATGTCAGAAAGTTTAGTAGTGCCAACAATGGCAGAAATGCTAGCCGAAGGAAAACAGCCGGAAGTGTTGTTTTGGGTAGGTTGTGCAGGAAGTTTTGATGATAGAGCAAAGAAAATAACAAAAGCATTTGTACGTATTTTAAACCGTACCAATGTGTCTTTTGCAGTACTGGGTACAGAAGAGAGTTGTACCGGAGATCCTGCGAAGCGTGCCGGTAATGAATTTTTGTTTCAGATGCAGGCCATGATGAATATTGAGGTTTTAAATGCCTATGAAGCTAAGAAAATAGTTACTGCTTGTCCGCATTGTTTTAATACGTTGAAAAATGAATATCCTGAATTGGGTGGTCAATACGATGTAATTCATCATACGGAGTTCTTAAAAGGGTTAATTGACGATGGAAGATTGACCGTTGAAGGAGGGCAATTTAAAGGAAAACGTATTACTTTTCACGATCCTTGTTATTTAGGAAGAGCCAATAAAGTATATGAAGCGCCAAGAGACTTAATTCAGAAGTTAGACGTTGAATTGGTCGAAATGAAACGTTCTAAAGCCAATGGATTATGTTGTGGGGCAGGTGGAGCACAAATGTTTAAAGATGCTGAACCGGGAGACAAAGAAATCAACGTAGAAAGAACAGAAGATGCTTTGGAAGTTAAGCCTGATATCATTGCAGCCGGTTGTCCGTTTTGTAATACGATGTTGACTGACGGTATCAAACATCAGGAAAAAGAAGCTTCTGTAAGAGTAATGGATATTGCAGAGTTAATTGCTAATGCACAGGATCTGTAGACTAAGATTCTAAGTTTCTGAGGTACTGAGGGGCTAAGTTTTTAAGCTTGGATTTTTTTTCTTAAGGAACAAAGGTTTGAAGTTACAGAGGTTCAAAGGTTTTGGAAGCGGGGATTGAAAGTTGAATTTTTAGAAAATCTAAAATCAACAATCTAAAATCAGCAATCTA
This sequence comes from Flavobacterium sp. ABG, assembly GCF_001027725.1. Classification (NCBI taxonomy): domain Bacteria; kingdom Pseudomonadati; phylum Bacteroidota; class Flavobacteriia; order Flavobacteriales; family Flavobacteriaceae; genus Flavobacterium; species Flavobacterium sp. ABG. The sequence continues at coordinate 62,112 of NZ_LEKS01000002.1, read as the reverse complement.
AAATCTACAGTCTAAAATCTAAAATAATAATAAAAATGTATATCCCTTTTGAAAATTTACCTGGTGAGTCCAGAATTTGGATTTATCAATCAAACAGAAAATTTTCTGATGAGGAATTTTCTGAAATAGAGTCTGATCTGAAAACGTTTGTTGAAGGTTGGGCCGCACACGGAACTAGCTTGGAAGCTTCGTATGAGATGAAATACAACCGATTTATAATCTTGGCTGTAAATCAGGACGTGCAAGCGGCAACTGGATGTTCTATTGATAGCTCAGTTGAGTTTATCCAAAGTTTAGAAAAAAAGTACAATGTTGATTTGTTAGATAAAATGAACGTTACTTTTAAATTGGGGGAGCATATTGCGCACAAACCATTAATTGATTTTAAGAAGATGGTTAAAGATAAATCGGTATCAGAGAATACGATTGTGTTTAATAATCTTGTAAATAATATAGAAGAATACAACGAATCATGGGAAGTTCCGGCAGCAGACAGCTGGCACAGTCGTTTTTTCTAAAAGTATTTAAAATAAGAAACAAACCCGACAGGTTTTTAAAACCTGTCGGGTTTATTTTTTTATAAATTGTAAACAAGATTCAATCTAAACCCTTGAGGATTTACAACTCTCCATCCATAATGTTTGTACCCCCATGCTCCCGGGTAGTAACCAACATAATTGTATCTGTTTGTTACGTTGTTTACCAATAAAGATATTTGGTATTTACTTCTCTTATAAGATATTCCGGAGTCTAGTGAAAACAAATTATCCGGTAAGTACTTTTCTTTGGTTACCGGCCACGCAGCTCTTTTGGCTTGATATTCGTACCCTAAAGTAAAACCTAAACCTTCTAACGATCCTTTTGTAATCGTGTATTTAATCCAGGCATTGCTGATGTGTTTCGCGGTACCGTACAACATCATTCCTACTTTATTACGATCATTGTCTTCAGTTACTTTTGCATCAGTAAAAGCATAGTTAAACATCACGTTCCAGTTGTTACCGATTGTTCCATTCAAATCAAACTCAATACCTTTTGATAAACTCTCACCTGTTTGTTCAGATAATCCTGGATTTTCAGGACCCGCAGATGTCAACATATTGGTTTTTGTTAAATGATAGAATGTTAAACCTGTCATTAATTTGCTGTTGAACCATGTTTTTTTGGTTCCGATTTCAGTGTTTTTTCCATAAGAAGGATCAGCGCTTCCACCACCCACTAGCATTCCGGTTTGTTCCTGAAAACTTTCGTCGTATAAGGCATAAGCAGTCCAGCTCGGAGATAGTACCCCTGTTACACTGAAACGAGGTGTAATCGCATCATTTTTTACACGTTTACCATTGTCAGCGCCACTTGTTTTGACCGTATTAGTGTATCTTAAACCTCCTGCAATTCGTAATTTGTCATCCAGAAAACGTGCTTCGTCCTGAATGTGAAGCGAGGTATAGCTGTAATTGGTAAGGTAGTTTGCGCCACGCTCACGTAACGATCTTGATCGGTCATAAGAAGGCAAGTCAGACTTTCTTAGTTTGCCATAAACAGGATTATAAATATTAAATACCGGACCAACGGGTTGATTTATAACAGTCCAATCGGCAACGTAGAATTTCTCTCCCATATCCAATCCTCCTAAAACAGCATGATTGACACTTCCGGTAGTGAATTTTCCTCTCGTAAAAACCTGTCCTACTGTTGAAGTATTTAAGGCGTCGTTTATACTGATTCCTCTTTGCACATCCCCTTTTTTCTTGTTGTTGGCAAGATCATCCACCAAAACAATGTTATTGTACATTCCGTACAAAGATTCCCCTTCCATTTCCGATTTTACATAACCAAATTGTCCAACAAGTAACCAATCCTCGTTGAAGTTATGGTTAATTGTTCCGAAAATATTCGTTTCTGCAGACTTTGTAGGATCCACAATAGGATCAGCAAAGTTAAATTCTTTTGGAACATCTTTAAATCCGTCTATTCCGTAAGAATATTTAGCAAATCCACCAACAAATGAATTTTGTGATAAAATATACTCTAAAGTAACATTTGTGTTTTCAGAGAGATCGTATTTCAAACTAGGATTGAAAACATATTGTTCATGCTCAACATATTGTTGAAAAGATTGTTTTTTGGTTCCCATTACGTTCAGCCTACCGGTTAATTTCCCGTCTTTGCTTAGTATCTCGTCAATATCTGCCGAAGCTCTGTACAAATTGTAACTGCCTAAAGTCATTTGGAATACTTTTTTCTGAGTACCCATTGGTTTTTTTGTTACAATATTGTAAAAACCTCCGGGTTGTGTATTTCCCATCATGAATCCTGCAGGGCCTTTTACAAACTCGATGCGTTCAACAAAAGAAATGTCTTCGCGGAGTGGTCCGAAGCTTCCGCTTACGTCCATTCCGTTTCTTAAATTCGATGCTGCAAATCCGCGAACAGCAAGTCCAACGCTACCTTCTTCCTGGTGTGTAATGGTTCTTACACCACTAATATTCCGGCTAATACCGTCGGCTGTGGTTAGAATTTGTTGGTCGCTTAAAACTTGTCGGTCAATTACCTGAATGTTTTGCGGTGTAAGCAATAAATTTTCACCGATTCGCAAAGTAGAGGATGGAATGGTCCTGCGGTTTGCCGACACATTCACAGTTTCTAATTCATATAAATAGGAGGACTGCGATAGGTTATAGACTAAATGTTGGTCGGTTTCTATAGTAACCGTATATGTTTTTACAAAAACCGGATTTTCTACTTGTATTTCGTATTTCCCCTTTGGTAAATTGTCAAAAATGTAGATTCCTTGAGAGTTAGTGTAAGTGGTTTGTTGCCCCTGATTCAGAATTACTTTTAAGGCGTCTAGTGGTTTTTCGTCAAAATCTGTGATTTTACCTTTTATTTGTCCGGAATTTTGTGCCCAAGTCATCATTGGAAAGATGATTAGGCTAAATAAAAATATTTTAACACGCATGTTTTCTTATTTAGAATTAGTATAATTAAATTTGTTCGGCAAAAGTAGCCTTTGACTTCATTAATTAATTTTGCAATTGGCACAAAAACTATTGAATTTGGGAGTAAATAAAACAGTAGAAGTATTAGAAAAAGAAATAGTAGCTTTCTTTAAAAAAGAATCTGATGTCACCAAAAAAGACTTTTTAGAGAATGCTTTGGGGCGTTTCAAAATCAATAATATTTATGATAGCAAGGAATTTATTATCAAGGAATATTCCTGTACTTATTTTAGAGACTACGATTTAAAATTCAAAACAGAAGCGTCTAATTTTATCCAGATTGCATTTTTCCTCAATGACAAAGTGTTGAAAGACAGGATTAATAATCAGGTTAATGAATATTTGCCGTATCATAACTATATCTATTATACGGAGGAGGATGCAGAAGTTGATATTTATTTTAAAAAAGATGTAGAATATCGCAACCTTGATATCTATGTAGCCGAAGATTATTTTCATCACCTCGTTAATACTTCAAACGAGTTTGTTAAAAAGTTTATTCTTTTAATCAATCAGAAAAAATCCTGTAGTTTATTTGAAAATGGTATCCCGGTAAACTCGCAAATGATGAGTGCTTTAGCAGAAATAAAAAGATATCCCAAAAAAGGTATTGCTAAAGATTATTATGTAAAAAGCCGTATCATGACACTTTTGCAACTAATTTTTGAGGAAGAAGAAAACAGAAAAAGCATTATTGGCGACAAAAAACACCAAACAGTAAAGGAGCAGGAAATTGAAAAAATACATGATATCAAGGATTTTATAAATAAAAATCTGCATGAGTTTTATACCATTGAAAACCTGTCAACTCTTTTTGAAATTAACGATTTTAAAATTAAAAAGGGATTTAAAGAACTTTTTAACATGGGCGTTTTTGAGTACAGTACTAAAATGAGGATGAAGTACGCTCAAAATATATTAAAGACAACCAAGTTGTCTATTAAAGAAATAGCTTATAAAATTGGGTACGGATCTCCTTCTTCGTTTTCGGCAGCCTTTAAAAAAGAGTGCTTTGTAAGTCCAAATGTATATCGGGAAAAAAGGAAGTTAGCTTCTACAGACATAGTGACTGCGCCAGTTTAAGTTTAGTTGCTTTTTAACTTAATTTTCACTTCTACTAAAGGCTATTTTTGAGTACTTTCGTAATACTAAATTTAATACATGAAAATAGCTATAGTTTGTTATCCGACCTTTGGCGGTAGTGGTGTAGTAGCCACTGAGTTAGGTCTTGAATTAGCCAGACGCGGACACGAAATACATTTTATCACTTATAGTCAGCCCGTTAGACTGGCACTTTTGAACCCAAATGTACATTATCACGAAGTGAACGTTCCGGAGTATCCTCTTTTTCACTATCAGCCTTATGAATTGGCTTTATCAAGCAAATTGGTTGATATGGTGAAATTATACAAGATTGAAGTACTGCACGTGCATTACGCCATCCCACATGCTTATGCGGGCTATATGGCGAAACAAATGCTGAAAAACGAAGGGATTAATTTGCCAATGATTACGACACTTCACGGAACAGATATTACCTTAGTTGGAAATCATCCGTTTTACAAGCCGGCGGTGACTTTTAGTATCGATAAATCCGATTATGTGACTTCGGTTTCTCAAAGTTTGAAAGACGATACCTTAAAATTATTCAAAATCAAGAATAAAATAAAGGTGATTCCGAATTTTATTGAGTTGGATAAAATGATAAAAGATCCGCAAGCGCCTTGTCATCGTTATGTGATGGCTAAGGAAGACGAACGAATCATTACCCATATCAGTAACTTCAGAAAGGTAAAACGTATTCCGGATATCATTAAGATTTTCTATAACATTCAGAAAGAAATCCCTGCCAAACTAATGATGGTTGGTGATGGACCGGAAAAAGAAAAAGCCGAGATTTTGTGTCAGGAATTAGGAATTTTGGACAAAGTAATCTTCTTTGGAAACAGTAATGAAATTGATAAGATTTTGTGCATGACCGATTTGTTTTTACTTCCATCTGAAACAGAAAGTTTCGGTTTGGCAGCACTAGAAGCAATGTCTTGCGGAGTTCCTGTAATTTCAAGTAATTCAGGAGGTTTGCCGGAGGTGAATTTTGATGGCGTTTCGGGTTATTTGAGCAATGTAGGTAATGTAGAAGAAATGGCTGCCAATGCGCTGAAAATTCTAAAAGATGATGCAACTTTGAATCAGTTTAAAGCAAATGCTTTAGAGGTGGCGAAAAAGTTTGATATCAAAAATATATTACCAGTATATGAAGCGTTGTATCAAAAAGCGATAAACGATTATAAAAATTAGAGACACTAATCTTAAAAGTAACCTTAGATGAAAAAAGTAATTTCAATTGTAACCGTTTTTGTTCTGATTTCGTGCGGAACAACAAAAACAACAGATTCGAAAGCGCTATTTGAAATTTTGACAGCGCAATCTGATGGTGGTGGAAATATTAAATTCTTTGAAATTTTGACGGAGCCCAACGAAATCAAAATGCTTGAAAATGATCCGCTTTTGAAAGATAAAATGAAACAGGATGATATTAATACTTCTAATTATATTATTCTGAATATGGGTGAAAAAAATACAGGAGGTTACTCTATTGGAGTTGAAAAAGTAGAAGAAACCGATAAAAACATTATTATAACCGTAAAAGAAAATAGCCCGGCTCCGGATGCTATGACCGCGCAGGTTATTACGTATCCGTATACAGTGGTTAAAATTCATTCGAAGAAAGAAATTATCATCAAATAAATTCCTTTTTTGATTGCCATAAAAAAACCTGTCCTTTTGAAGAGACAGGTTTTGTTTTTTACAATTTTTTTTAGGGGCTCAAATAAAAGTTTGAGCGATGTTTTTAGGTATTTTATTGTACCCTCTAAAAATATTTTTGCCACAGATTAAAGGATTTAGAGGATTAAATAATCTGTGAGAATCAATTTAATCTGTGGCGTTTTTTTTTAAATTCGGCCTTACAGGCTTTTAGTCTATAAAAATTTCGTTTTATTAGAACTTAAATTTAACTGCTAAACCTACGTCAAAACCAAAGTTATCATCGTCATAATATCCTGAACCAATTTCCGGTCTTACATCTAAAGACAGTAAAATAGGCACTTTATCAAAACCATATTCTATACCAACATCTCCGGCTGCAAAAACATAAGTACCACTATCGTTGTATCTTGAATTGTAATAACGGTAATCATATTCCCAGGCAGCTAAACCACCACCAACACCGGCATACCAGTTAAAACCACCCTCAATGTTCCAAACCCATTGATAAAGAGCTACGGCCTTAACAGCATCTACGTTGTCGCTGTTTCTCCAACCTAAATCAAATTCTAATCTGTTGTTTTTAAATAAACCGCGTTGGTAGGATACTTCTCCTCCAAATCCGTTGTTATCTCCTAAACGAACACCAATTGCATTTTTGGCGATTTCCTGAGATTGAGCCGTAAATGCTAAGCCTAATAGCATAATGGCTGATAAAATAATTTTTTTCATAAAAAGGTTATTAATTTTTTCAAACTTACAAGTATTGTTTAGGCTAAGAAGTATAAGATTATTGCGAATTGTTATATAATTCACATTTGGGCTTTTTTTTTGAAGCTCAGAGAGGCAGAGGAGCAAAGGTTTGAGGGCTTAGAAAAAAGCTTTGCAATTTTTTTCTAGTTAAATAGTAGACTTTGGTCAGTGTTAGTGCTGTCTTTATAGATTTTCTATTTTGTACTATTGTCACCCTGAGCGAAGTCGAAGGCTGGTTAGGTAAAAAAGAGCTTCGACTTCGCTCAGCCTGACATTATGGTGGGCTTTGCACCTTTGTACCTTTGTCCTTTTACAGCTTTAAAGCTTTGCACTTTATAATAAGAAAAATATTTCCGGAGGGCTGTTTATTTGGTTTTTAGAATTGAAGTAATCAAATGATTGCTTAAGTTGTCTTCCATTTCAAAAAGGTTTTCCTCTTCTGCAAAATTACTTTCGGAGTAGGAGAATAATTTCCAGCGTTTTTTATGGTATTCTAAAGCCGTTAAATTTTCGACCCAGTCCCCGGAATTTAGGTATAAAGTAGAGCCGTGTTTGTTTTCTTTTTCAATTATTTTGGGCTCGTGAATATGTCCGCAGATCACATAATCGTATTTTTTTTCGATGGCCAAATCGGTGGCTGTTGTTTCGAAATCCGAAATAAATTTTACTGCTTTTTTGACACTGGCTTTTATTTTTTTAGAAAAAGAATAAGGTTCTTTTCCGAGTTTAGATAAAAACCAATTGACAAAACGGTTCATGAGAATGAGGTAATCATATCCTAAACCACCTAGTTTTGCGATCCATTTAGAGTGTTGTACGGAAGCATCAAAAACGTCTCCATGGAAAATCCAGGCCTTTTTACCGTCAAGTTCTAAAATTAATTTATCGACCAAGGCAAAATTCCCCATGTTCATGTCGCTGAATTTTCTGAGAATTTCATCGTGGTTTCCGGTAATGTAATACACCTTAGTGCCTTTAGAAGCCATTCCGATTATTCTTTGGATAACCCTTAAATGATTTTTTGGAAAATAAGATTTTCTAAATTGCCAGGCGTCTATAATGTCACCATTTAAGACTAATATTTTGGGCTTTATGCTTGATAAATAGTTGTTTAGTTCTTTGGCGTGGCTACCGTATGTTCCTAAGTGGACATCTGAAATAATGACCAATTCAACATTTCTTTTTTTCAATTTTTCTTGATTTGAAGTTTTACAAATGAAGCAAACTCAAATCGATTTTGTTTTATGGAAAGGTTATCAATTCGACCTCAATTTTAACAAATTGTGATTTTTAAACAACTTAGTCTTTATTTAATATTACCAATTTTAAATTTTTTAATTTAATTCTTAAAACTTACATTTGCTCAAAACTAATTACAATGGCAGGAAATAGCTACGGCACCTTATATAAAGTTACCACTTTTGGGGAATCCCATGGTGAAGCTTTAGGTGGAATTATCGACGGTTGTCCATCTGGAATAGAACTTGATCTGGAAGCAATTGAAGTTGAAATGTCCCGCAGAAAACCAGGACAGTCCGCAATCGTAACACAAAGAAAAGAACCGGATAGCGTTCAGTTTTTATCCGGAATATTTGAAGGTAAAACAACCGGGACTCCGATTGGTTTTATTATTCCGAACACCAACCAAAAATCAGACGATTACTCTCATATAAAAGACAACTACAGACCAAGCCATGCTGATTACGTATACGATCAGAAGTATGGTTTTCGCGATTATCGTGGAGGAGGAAGAAGTTCTGCTCGTGAAACAGCTAGCAGGGTAGTAGCCGGAGCAATTGCAAAACAAATGTTGCCGGAAATTAAAATTAATGCTTACGTTTCTTCTGTAGGGCCAATTCACTTAGATACTCCTTATCAGGAATTGGATTTTTCGAAAATAGAAAGCAATCCCGTACGTTGTCCTGACGAAAAAGCAGCGGCAATAATGGAAGAATACATTCGTGATATTCGCAAGCAAGGAGATACCGTAGGAGGTATTGTTTCCTGCGTAATTCAGAATGTACCAGTTGGTTTGGGAGAACCTGTTTTTGATAAACTACACGCAGAATTAGGGAAAGCAATGCTTTCTATCAATGCTGTAAAAGGTTTTGAATACGGAAGCGGTTTTTCAGGATCAGAAATGAAAGGTAGTGCACATAACGATTTATACAATCCTGACGGAACTACTCAGACAAATCGTTCAGGTGGTATTCAAGGTGGGATCAGTAACGGAATGGATATTTACTTCAGAGTAGCTTTCAAACCTGTTGCGACTATCATGCAGACTCAGGACTCATTAGATAATAAAGGAAACATTACACCAATGACCGGAAAAGGACGTCATGATCCGTGTGTAGTACCTCGCGCAGTGCCAATTGTGGAAGCAATGGCGGCGATTGTTTTGGCTGATTTTTATTTAATCAACAAAACATATTAATAAATTGTAAGGCAGTGAGGGCCTTATGTTTTAATTATAAACAAAAAATAAATTAATGCAAAGTACAGAAACCAAAAAAAAATCATTTCTTTCAGGATTAACAGGGCAGATTTTAATTGCAATGATTCTTGGAGCAGTTTTAGGGATTATTTTACACAATTATATTTCGCCTGAGGCTGCGAAATCATTTAGTGTAAAAATAAATATGCTTGCAACCATTTTCATCCGTTTGGTGCAAATGATTATTTCTCCTTTAGTTTTTACAACACTTGTGGTTGGAATTGCTAAATTGGGTGATATAAAGGCAGTTGGAAGAATTGGAGGAAAAGCTTTAGGCTGGTTTTTTACAGCTTCTTTTATTTCTCTGTTAATTGGATTGTTTTATGTGAATCTTTTAGAGCCTGGATTAGGTTTGAATTTGGGACATGTTGATTTAGCAACTGCTCACGAGGTAACAGATAAAACGCAATCGATTACTTTTGAGAATTTTATCGTACATATCGTTCCTAAAAGTGTTGTGGAAGCAATGGCAACCAATGAAATTTTACAGATTGTAATCTTTTCTATTTTCTTCGGTTTGGCTGCTGCATCATTAGGAGATACGGTAAAGCCGGTTGTAAACGCTTTGGATAAGATTTCTCATATTGTTTTAAAAATGGTTAACTATGTAATGAACTTTGCGCCAATAGGAGTTTTTGGAGCTATTGCGGGAGTTTTTGCTGTGAAAGATTTTCAAGAATTAGCTGTTTTCTATTTCAAATTCTTCGGATCATTTTTAATTGGAATCAGCACCTTATGGGTTGTATTGATTGTTGTGGGTTATATTTTCTTAAAAGGAAGAATGAACGAGTTGTTAAAACGCATTATTGGGCCATTAGTAATTGCTTTTGGAACAACTAGTAGTGAAGCAGTTTTTCCTAAATTAACAGAAGAATTAGAGAATTTTGGAGTAAAAGATAAAGTAGTATCGTTTATGTTGCCACTTGGTTATTCGTTTAACCTTGACGGAAGTATGATGTATATGACATTTGCGAGTATTTTTATCGCACAAGCTTATGGTATACCTTTAGATTTAGGAACTCAAATGGTAATGCTTTTGGTTTTAATGTTAACCAGTAAGGGTATTGCAGGTGTTCCAAGAGCAAGTTTGGTTGTTGTGGCAGCTACTTGTGGAATGTTTGATATTCCTGCTGCAGGGATCGCGTTAATATTGCCAATTGATCACTTCTGTGATATGTTTAGAAGTGCTACTAATGTTTTAGGGAATGCTTTGGCAACATCAGTGGTTGGAAAATGGGAAAATGATAAAGAGGCTGAAACTCCGTTAGAGAATTAAAAAATAAACGAAAATAGTTATAATTTAAAAAGCCGTAATAATCACTTATTACGGCTTTTTTTGTATGTTTTAGTTTTCTCCGGTTTTCTTTGAAGTTGGTATATCGTAAAGTAAACCTTAGAAGAACTTATGCAGCAACTTTTCCTTTTCTGCCTTCTTCGGGATCTGGGATATCTCCGCCTAGAATTGTTTTTTGTTCTGCTTTACTTAGTTTTTCAATCTCGTTCAGTTTTAAAAAATTTTCTATCATGTTTTTTTTGGTTTTAAATGCCCCAATCTTATAAAAACACTTGGGGCTTGTGTTTGTAAGGTTTGTTAAAGATAAAATTATTTTTCATTTATTATCTTAAATTACTGATTATTTTTTAATAAAATGTGTTTTTGCTAGCTAAAATATCGTAAAGCCTTGGTTTTGTTCGTATGATCTTTATTTGTTTTTGATTTTAAAAGATGGAAAAAAAGAGGCCTTAAACTGAAAAATACTATTGTAGATAGTTTAAAAAGTGAAAGAAATAAGATCATTCCGGACCAAATTAATGTTGTAAAAATCAAGATATTATTTTCTGTTTTAATAATGTATATTTGAATAAATATTTTCAAATTATGTTTCGATTTCGAATCTTTTTATCATGTTTTTTGGTGTTTATTTTTTTTTCATTCAATGCATTGGGGCAAAGCGATTTGTCATCAGTTCAGATTGATAAACTTATACTGGAAGCACTGTCTGATTTAAGAGAATCTAATTTTGAAAAATCATTAATTCATTCAAGAGTTGCGCTGGATCATTCCACGAAAACCAAAAACGATTATTTTATTGCCCGTTCTTATAATATTATAGCAGCCAATTACAATGAATTAGGAGAACTTGATAAAGCGATTTTCTTTTATAAAAAAAGCCTGCTATATGCTTACAAAGCTAAAAATGATAGCTTTAAGAATATGTTGTATAATAATCTGGGTAATATCTATTGTTTTGAAAAGAAAGAATATAGCCGTGGTGTTGAATTTTACAAAAAATCAATTGAACTAAGTTTAAAAATTAAGGATTCAACGCAGATTTATTTTACTTATGTGAATATTGCGTGGTCGTATTTTGATGTGGGTCAGTTTAAGAATGGATATCCTTATTTGCAGTTTATCAATGCGAATCAGAAGAAGTTTCAGTTTGATGATACCATTGTTATTACAAATATGTTAAACGGAATGTACTGCAGTCATCAGGGAGACATTCAAAAAGCAGATGACTATTTTAATAATGCGATACGGTTAGGAAGAAATTATATAGAAAAAACAGATTTGTCAAATGCACATCTGGAATACTCGAAATTTTTGAGTGCAAACGGCAGGTATAAAGAAGCGTATGTTAATTTAGATGCATACAATAAAATAACAGAACAGATTTACAATGATGAAAAGATTAAAAGTGCTTCTATAGCAGGTTTTAATTTGGAATTAGACGAGTATAAAAGGCAAATAGATAAAATTGAGATTGAAAAAGATTCCCAATATCAAAGTCTTAAAAAGTCAAGAATTATTGTGGTTTTGTTTGTGATGACTTCCTTTGTTCTTTTGTTGTTAATCATTACACTGGTTAAAAATATCAGATTTAAAAAGAAACACAATTTAGAGCTCTTAGAGGCAAAAGAAATAGCCGAGGAGGCCTCGCTACTTAAAACGCAATTTATTTCGACTATAAGCCACGAATTGCGTACTCCACTCTATGGTGTTGTGGGGATAACCAATATGTTACTTGAGGAACATAAAGAATTGTCAAATAGTCAGCATTTGAGTTCATTAAAATTTTCTGCCAGATATTTGTTGTCATTGGTAAATGATATTCTTCAGATTAATAAAATTGAAGAAAATAAAGTGGTATTGGAAAGTTTAACATTCAATATCTCTGATGAAATTGCGATGATCAAAAATTCGCTTTCTTTTTTATCACAAAAGAACAACAATAAAATTTCTACAATTATTGATGATGCTATTCCGGAGTATTTGATTGGTGATAAATTAAGGCTGGCACAAATCCTGATGAATCTGGTGAGTAACGCATTGAAATTTACCAAAGAAGGGGAGGTTGAAATTATAATCAATCTGGTAAAAGTAGAAGGAAAAATGCACTTTTTAGAATTCCGAATAAAGGATAACGGAGTGGGAATTGCAGCAATAGATCAGACGAAAATTTTCGAAAAGTTTGTTCAGGTCGGAAGAAAGGATGAAGATTATCAAGGTACTGGACTTGGGTTGAGTATTGTAAAAAGACTGTTAGGGCTCTTTAATACTACGATCGATTTGAAAAGTAAGATAGGCGAAGGGACTTTATTTACCTTTACAATCCCTTTTGAATACGATCCCGAGAAAACGAAACGTATTATAGATGAAATTCAGGTTGACCTGACCTCTAATGAAGTTTTTAAAATTTTAGTTGTTGAGGATAATGCGATAAATCAACTTGTTACAAAGAAAATTATTGAGAAGAATAATTACATCTGTAAAGTAGTTGATGATGGTTTTGGGGCTCTTCAAATACTGGACAACGAATATTTTGACCTTATTTTGATGGATATTAACATGCCGTTAATGAACGGTTTTGAGACTACGAAAAGAATTCGTCAATTGGGGATCAAAACGCCTATTGTAGCACTGACTGCTTTTGATAAAGACGAAATAACAGACGAAGCAATTTCTTCGGGAATGAATGATATTATTATTAAGCCGTTTGAACCCGTTAAATTGTTCAAAATAATCAATTACTTAGTTAGTGAAACAAAAAGCGTTGGTTGTTAATACCAACGCTTTTTATTTTGTTTAGAAGCATTTGACTTTCTTGATTTATGAGCACCACCGCTTCGGTTTGAATTTTTAGGTTTCTCTGCCGTTGCGTCCGGAGTTCCTGAATGCCAAGGGTACGGATGATCGGTAACAATGTTTACATCTACTTTTATCAGTTTTTTGATGTCTTTCCAATAAGGCTCTTCATCTTTACTGCAAAAAGAGATGGCAATTCCGCCGTTTCCTGCACGCCCTGTACGTCCAATTCGGTGTACGTAGGTTTCAGGGATATTTGGTAAATCAAAGTTAATTACGAATGGTAATTGATCAATGTCAATTCCTCTTGCAGCAATATCAGTAGCAACAAGAACACCCACTTCTTTGTTTTTAAAAGCATCCAAAACACGTTGTCTGGCATTCTGCGATTTATCTCCGTGAATGGCTTCTGCAGGGATTTCTTTTTTGCGTAATGCTTTTACGACATTATCAGCACCGTGTTTGGTTCTTGAAAAAACCAATACGTTTGATAAATTTTCGTTTTTTATTAAATGATAAAGTAAATTTCTTTTCTCTGTTTTCTCCACAAAATAAATACGTTGTTCTACATTTTCAGCAGTAGATGAAACTGGTGAAACTTCAACCTTTGCAGGATCTTGTAAAAACATTTCGGCCAATTCGCGAATGGCAATCGGCATCGTAGCAGAAAATAATAAGGTTTGACGGTTTTTAGGGGTAAGTTTTACGATTTTTTTTACATCGTTAATAAAACCCATATCCAACATCTGATCCGCTTCATCCAAAACCAAAGTGTGCAAATGGTCTAAGTCAAGAAAACCTTGTTTTTGTAAATCCAATAATCTTCCCGGAGTAGCAACCAATATATCGATTCCTTTTTTTAAGGCATCCACTTGTGGATTTTGTGAAACTCCACCAAAAATTGTTAATTGTGTCAGATTGGTATATTTTGCATAAGTGTCAAAACTTTGTCCAATCTGAACCGCAAGTTCACGGGTAGGAGTAACTATAAGCGCACGAATTTGTTTGGCTTTTTTAGAAGAACCAACAATTCGGTGTAACTGATGTATGATAGGAATAGCAAATGCAGCTGTTTTTCCGGTACCGGTTTGGGCACAACCAATCAAATCTCTTCCGGCCAAAACAATCGGAATAGATTGTTCCTGGATAGGAGTAGGATTTAGGTAGCCTTCTTCAAATACGGCTTTTTGTATACTTTTTGAAAGTGATAAATCTTCGAATAACATATCTTAGGTATTAAGATTTTAGTTTTAAGTACTAAAATTCTGTGCAAAGATAGCTTTATTCAGTCAATCGTTTATTTGAATCGGGTTTTATTTGGTAAATGGTTTAATTTTCAGCTGCTCGGGTCTTTTTAAATTAAATATTCTCGTTGTTGGCTTTGATGAAATCGGTGATCAGGTATCCGATTAATTTTCCAATTAAATGATTGTTTGGAGATTGATCTAAGTCCGGTGCTCCTTCGCAGATATGCAAATAAGTAGCGTTTTTATGTTCTCCGAAAAAGGAAATAAACTGACGCAATTCTTCTATCGAAAATCCACTAATAGTCATAGCACTGCTGGCAATGTTAGGGATGGCGTCGAGATCAATTTCAATTCCAAAAGGATCCGATTTTACAAAATCCAAAGCATAAATCATCTCTTTGTAGAACTCTTTTTCTTTTCGGATGTTAACACTGTCATAGGTGTTATAACGCACACGGTCTTCTATCTTTTTGATGATATCCAAGACACTTTTGGAAGTGTAATTCTCGTGTAATCCAAAAATAAAATACTTTTTCAGGAAACCTTCTTCATAAGCATAAGAGAATCCATTTCCGCTGTGACGCCCTTCCAGGATTCTAAAATCTGAGTGCGCATCAAAATTAATCGCGTTTACCGGTTTTCCTTTGGCTAGAGCAGAACCCTTTATATTTCCGTAGGCATTATTGTGGCCTCCGCCAATGATAATAGGTATTTTTCCGGCTTTAACAATATTAAAGATGATGTGAGAAACTTCTTTATCAATTTTTTCTACCAGCTGGCTTAATTTCGAACGATCGTCAATATCATTAAAATCCAGATGTTCTACGTCACGCATTTCCTCCGTAACATTGATTTGGCCCAAAACAATAATCTGACTGCCTTTTGCGAAACGATTGTGCTGAATATTGGCGATGCTTTTTATCGCACTTTCCCAAGCCGATGCCGCACCGGGTCTGCCATAATTAGCACGGATGCCGATATCTTCGGGGATTCCCAGAAGGACATACTTAGCCTCGCTCTCTTTTAGGAAATTAATTTTATCAGCTCCCTTAGGAATGATAATCATTTTTTCTCCAAATTTGATTTCGCCACTTCTATGATTGGTGACTTTAGCTAAATCGTTTATTGTAAATGGTATTAATTTCTCCATAAAAAAAAATATTG
Organism: Flavobacterium sp. ABG; assembly: GCF_001027725.1. NCBI lineage: Bacteria > Pseudomonadati > Bacteroidota > Flavobacteriia > Flavobacteriales > Flavobacteriaceae > Flavobacterium > Flavobacterium sp. ABG. Next base: position 46,599 of record NZ_LEKS01000002.1, on the reverse strand, counting down.
TTCAAAAATAATATAATTGTATTAACTTACGTTATTACGATATATTAATTCTTAAATTTGTTTTTAAAGAAAATTATTAAATATGGAAAACCCAAAGAACAACAACTCAAGTCTAAAGGCGGTAATCGCAGTTTTAGCAGTCCTACTGATAGGTAGCTTAGTGTATATTTTTAAATTATCTTCTGATACAGAGGTGGTTAAAACGGAGCTTACAAGCACTTTAACAGAGAAAGAATCTGTTATGAAAGATTTACAGGAATTGAAAGCAACCTATGATGCTGCAATTGCGGAAAATACTTCAATGTCTGATGAATTAATTCAGGAAAGAGATAAAGTAGTAGCTTTGATGGATGATTTAAATAAATCTAAAGGAGATGTATCTAAATACAGAAATCAAGTACAGGGGATGCAGACTAAAATGAAGACTTTAGTTGCTGAAAACGATGAATTGAAAAAACAAAATGGTGTTTTGACAGTTCAGAGAGACAGTACTATTGTAGTTTTAGGTGAATCAAAAAAATTCAATGAAGTATTAGTTGGTCAGAACGAAGAACTGTCTAAAACAGTTGAAAGAGGTTCTAAATTATCAGTTCTGAATACAAAAACGGCAGCTTACAAATTGAGAAGCTCAGGTAAACAAATTGAAACTGATAAAGCAAGTCGTGCAGATGTTTTGAAAGTAAGTTTTACTATTGCTGAGAATCAAATTGCTAAATCTGGAGATAAAACGTATTATGTACAGGTTATTGACAGTAAAAACAATGTTTTAGGAGATAAAAAAACAGAAAGTTTTGGAGATAAATCATTGACTTACAGTTTTAAAACAACAGTTCAATACGAAAACAAATCGGTAAATGTTGTTGAAGATTTGCCAGGTAAGAATTTTGAAAAAGGAACTTACTTTATCAATGTTTTTGATAATGACGAATTGGTTTCTAAAACAAGTTTTAGCTTGAGATAAGACAATTCAGTTTATTGAATAAAAAAAAGGTCTGTGAAATTTCACAGACCTTTTTTTATGGATAAGATTTTTTTTAAACTAGAATTTTACCATCCAGAAATACACTTTCGATCAAATTGCTTCCAAAAGCATAAGGAATCTGGTAGTAAGATGAAATAGGCTTTGTGAGGATTAAATTGGCTTTCTTGCCTTTTGTGATACTTCCGTGGCTTTCTGAAAGTCCCATCGCGTAAGCACCGTTTATCGTAGCGGCATTGATGGCTTCTTCAGGAGTCATTTTCATTTTGATGCAGGCTGTAGCTACAACAAAATTCATGTTTCCGGATGGAGTAGAGCCCGGGTTGAAATCGGTAGCTAAAGCCAACGGTAAACCTGCTTTTATCATTTCACGTGCCGGCGTGTAGGGGATGCTAAGGAAATAAGAACAAGATGGCAAAGCTACAGGCATTGTTTCGGTGTCTTTTAAAGCCTCAATGTCTTCCGGGTTCATAATTTCAAGATGATCAACTGAAAGAGCCTTAAATTTGATTCCGGCCTGAATTCCGCCTATCGAATTAAATTGATTCACATGGATCTTCGGAATTAAACCATGTTGTATTCCTGCTTCCATGATTTTTTCGGTTTCTTCAACAGAAAAATAACCCGTTTCGCAAAAAACATCGACATAATCGGCCAGTTTGTTTTGTGCAATTTGCGGTAGCATCTTCGTTATGATCTCTTCAATATAACCCGCTTTGTTTTCTTTGTAATGTAATGGAAATGCATGAGCACCTAAGAAAGTCGATTTTATCGTGATAGGATAATTTTCTGCCAGTTTTTTAATAACGCGAAGCATTTTTAATTCGCCTTCAATAGTTAGACCGTAACCCGATTTGATTTCTACGGCTCCGGTTCCCAAATGCATTACTTCTTCTAAGCGAACTTTAGATTGATTGTAGATCTCGTCTTCTGAAGTTTCGTTGAGTTTTTTAGCTGAATTTAAAATTCCGCCACCACGATTTGCGATTTCTTCATAAGAAAACCCGTTGATACGGTCTACGAACTCTTGTTCGCGGTTACCTGCGTACACAATATGGGTGTGGCTGTCACACCAAGAAGGTAAAACGATGCGTCCCGTTGCGTCAATAATTTTGTCAGCTTTGATTTTAGGAAGTAATTCCATTTCTCCGAAATCGGTGATTAAACCGTATTCTAAAATCAAAAAGGCATTTTTGATTGTGGGAAGAACAGCCATCTCCGCTCCGGATACTTTAGTAATTGAAGTTTCACGAACCTGAAGCAGCTCTTTTATGTTGGTAATTAGTGTTATCATCTGTTTTTATTCAGTAACGGTTATTTCGAACATTTTGTTCCAATTTTTACCCGTTACAAAAATAGTTTTTGTTGCAGGGTTGTAGGCAATACCGTTTAAAACATCATCTGTTTTAACGTTCACTAATTTACGAAGACCAGACATGTTCAGGATTCCTTCAACTGCACCAGTTGCGGGGTCTACAACAGCAATAGCATCTTTTAGGAAGATATTTGCATATAATTTTCCGTTGATTAATTCCAATTCATTAATAGCTTTGATTTTTGAAGTTCCGGAGTATACATTAATATAGTCGATCATTTTTTGAGTAATAGGATCCATCTTCCAGATTTTCTCCGTTCCATCCGATTGATAAATGTATTTTCCGTCATTTGTCATTCCCCAGCCTTCAATTTCTTTGTCGAATTCAAAAGTTTTCTCCAGTTTTAAAGTTTTAGCATCATAAATGAAACCGGTTTTTTCCTGCCAGGTCAATTGAAACAATTTCCCGTTAATGAAAGTAATTCCTTCTCCAAAATACTCACTAGGAAGAGCAATTTGTTTGATTACTTTTCCGGTTTTATAATCCAGCGCTCTAAAATAAGAGTCTCCTTTTTGTCCGGTGCTTTCGTATAAAGTACCATCATGAAACTCTAGGCCTTCAGTAAAGGCAGCAGTATCGTGCGGATAGGTGTTTATGATCTTATAGTTTAGTGCTTTTGGTTCAACATTAGAAACTATTTCAATTCTTTTAGTAGCGTCCGAAGAATCTCCGCCAAAATAAATGGTAGCTTTTAAGTATTGGTACCCTAATTTTTGATCTTTTAATTCAAATTTGAATTTTTCAGCACTTTTAGTGTTACCCACTTTTTTGTCGTTTACAAAGTAAACAATGCTATCGATTTTTTTTAAATTTGGGTTTAAAATAGCAATCGAAACCGCTTCTTTTGACGTAAAATGGGCTGGAAAAGCAGCATCATCAATAGTAAATAAAGAATTTTCATCTTTTTTTATCCCGTTACATCCAATTAATGTAATTCCTAATAAAATGACAGCTAGGAAGTTATGTTTTTTCATAGTTTAAAATTTGAATAAGCCAATATACAACGATAATTTTATAGCAACAAAACTCTTGCAAAAATATAAAAAGATTGTATATTTGCACCGGCAAGTCCTACACGACCAGCTCCTGCAGACTCCCCCAGGATGGGAACATAGCAAGGGTACGTGGTTGAGCGGTGCGATGTAGGTCGCTTGCCATTTTTTATTTTATCGCCTTTCTTTTTTAGAATTAATACAAAAGTAGTCTTCCTTATGGAGGATTTTTTTATTTTTGGACCTTAGGGAACTGGGAAATGTAATATGTGATAAGTAAAATGTGTTCACAAGATGCAGAAGGATTAATGAATATCATTTAACTTAGAAAGCCTACAATATTTTACGATTAACATATTACAATTAACATTTCACATCTCGCAGTTAACATTTCACAACCAACATCTTACATTTCACAAATAAACATTTCACAAAAAAAGCAATGAGTAAAGTCGTTTTAATTACCGGAGGATCATCAGGAATTGGAAAATCTATTGGTGAATTTTTACACCACAAAGGTTTTATAGTGTACGGAACCAGTCGAAATCCAGAAAAAGTAGTAAATTCTGTTTTTCCACTTGTAGCTTTAGATGTTCGGGATGTGACGTCGATAAAGAATGCGGTAAGCAGTATTATTGCGACAACCGGCCGTTTGGATGTTGTAATTAATAATGCAGGAGTTGGAATTACGGGACCTTTAGAAGAAATTCCGATGGAAGAAATTAAGAACAATTTCGAAACTAATTTTTTTGGACCTATTGAGGTCATGAAAGCTGTTTTACCCCAAATGAGGGAACAAAAGGCAGGTTTGATAATTAATATTACTTCGATTGCCGGTTATATGGGTTTGCCTTACAGAAGCGTTTATTCGGCCTCAAAAGGGGCGTTGGAGCTTATCACGGAGGCCTTGCGTATGGAAGTGAAATCGTTTGGTATCAACATCACGAATGTGGCACCGGGTGATTTTGCGACTAATATTGCTGCCGGTCGTTATCATGCACCTGTAATTAAGGGATCTGCCTATGAAAAAGTCTATGGTGAAACGCTTTCAACGATGAATGAACATGTTGATGCAGGAAGTAACCCTAACGAAATGGCGGAAGCTATTTACAAAATCATACTGACTAAAAAGCCTAATGTGCACTACAAAGTGGGGGTTTTTATGCAGAAATTTTCAATTGTACTAAAACGAATTCTTCCCGATACGGTTTATGAGAGGATGTTGATGAATCATTATAAGTTGTAGGGATGTAAAAATCTCGTGAATTAAAGCTGACAGGTTTTTAAAACCAGTCAGCTTTGGTTTTTTAAGGTATTTAATTCTTGCAGGTGCCTTAGTTTTTGGATGTAATGTTCTAAGTATCAACCCGGTATTTTTTTGATCTTCATAGATAGTAATCTTGTTATTTTTGCCTTCGAAGACTTTTAGTATACTTTAGTGAAAGGGGGGCTTATTTTATTATAAAACATACAAAAGCCCGAGTAGATCTACTTGGGCTTTCTTGTTTTTATTTCTGTGTGTTTGTCGTTGCTGGTGCGAAGTCAGGAGACATTTTTAGCTATTTATAAGAATTCTTAGGAGAGTTGGGGGTGAATACAATGCTCATTCCTTTAAATTAAAATATATTTAATAAAGATTGATTATCAATGCCTTTTAGTTTATAAAAACAAAACTGCGCAATTGATACATTACCCAATAATTCTTAAGCAGTACCTATCGGGTTATAATTTTATAATTTCTGCAATTACATAGGTTATTAGTCATTTTATTTAGTACTAATTTTTGAAATCTATCTTCGATTTTTTCAGACTCCTTTTCATCCAAATCATCAAAGTATAGCCATCTAGGTTTGTTTTCTATGAATCTAAAGACTGCTCTAATAGCGACATTCGATTCATGGTTATTTTTCGGATAGGCGTCAATGATTGACACATAATACATCTCTTCGATAGATTTATCATCATTTTTAAAATAGAAGATTTTTCCATCGAGAAAATTATACCCTTTTTCTTTCCAATTATCATATCTTTTCCATTTGTTAGGAACTTTTAATTGTTTTGTCGTTTTAGAAAAATTATCTAAACATAAGTTTAAATTCTTTGCACTACAACTAAATAGATATTTATTGCCTCTACCTAGAGTTCCAGCTGTTTTATTTTCACAACTGAATAAAAATAGTATTGAAAATATTAAAATTATTTTTTTCATTATTTTGATGCTTCAATTATATTAAATGCTGTAATCATATTTACAGCAATTTGCATTGTTGCCTTTGATACTGGTGCGCCTGTAAACGGATCAATTATTTTTCGATTATACATACTAATAATTTGAGTTGTAAGAGAGATTAAATGTTCATTTGCGGCTGATGATTCTTTAGAAAGTGTGCCATCTAATCCTTTTAAACCTCCTTTATCAAACTCCTTATCGTGAACTAATCCAGCAAAATCTGCAATATTCTGTGGTGGCTGAGAATAATCATCATCCCCAGTAATTGCATTTTTGGGATTATCACCTCCTGCATAAGTAGTACCAACTTTACCTAATCCTGGGAATGAATTTTCTGCGCCGCCTCTATCTGAGGTATTCAATACATATTTCCCTGCTGGATTATTCCATAGCAATTGACCTTGCTTAGTTGAAATACTCCAAACTCCTTTAGCTTTCTGTTGATCATTTATAATTTCTCCATTTGAATAGGTATATGCATTAACTTTTGATTTAACATTATAATATTTGCCATTTGGAGCCATTACTAAAGCCCCATTTTTTGTTCCTCTTATATAGCTAGTCGCTTTTAATTTGTAAAATGAGAGCATAGCTTTTTCACCTGGTGGGGTTCCGTCTGGATTCCTATCTGACCACATTTGATGTCTACCATTTATATTGCCACTGTTATGAACGTATGCTTCTTTGGCTTTCATTCCATCGGGATCAATAAAATAAACTGGATTATTCAAAGCATAAGCGTATGGTGTATATCTTCTTGACATTTCTGCCAATGGATCAATATTCATCCAACGACCAAGTGCAGGATCATAGTTCCTTGCCCCATAGTCATAGAAGTTTAATTTATTACCCGCAACATCATCATCCTGCAGTTCTTTTCCGTTGTACTTATATTTATTATCTGTCCCATTTACGATACCGTTGTACCCTTTTTGAGTCAATCCAAAAGCATAATAATTGCTCTCCTGAACAATTTCGGCAGTATTTACAGCGCCGTTGTTGTCTTTGTCTTGATAGCTTAATTAGCCTATTCAAAATTATTTATAAATTTTACCATCACATTCAAAATTAAATCTTAGAATTGTATCTTTTTTATGAATACTGAAAACAAGTTCTCCTTTCTGTTTAATAAGAGTATCACCAATTTTAATATGTTCTTTATAATTCACCCACCATCTGTCACTCGTCTCGGAATTACAGTCACATTCTTTTTTAGTGAATGGATTAATACCTTTGTAATCAAATCGGCTATATTTATCTGTTAATTTTTTAACAATCAAAAGACATTCATCTCTCTTTAAATCTTCTGCTGAAGCATCACAATCATAAGTAGGGCCGCATGAAAACAAACACATACACGCGATAATAATTTTATATTTCATAGTTATAATTTCAAATAGTCTTTTTGTTTTTGGTGACTCCATAATTTACTCCAATACCGGGTTTTATATAATAGTTCAGGCTATGTGTTATGTCTCTTGGTGAAGGTGTATGTGTTGATTACTCCCTTTACCAAATATAACACTTTACGAATGTGAAAGTCCCTAGTTTTTAAAAGTAGTTTTTATGCAGAAATTTTCAATTGTATTAAAACGAATTCTTCCCGATACGGTTTATGAGAAGATGTTGATGAATCATTATAAGTTGTAGAGAAGTAGAAAACTCGTGAATTAAATCTGACAGGTTTTTAAAACCTGTCAGATTTGGTTTTTAAGGTATTTAATTCTAGCTTAAAATTAGATTTAATGGAAGATAAACTGGAATATAAAAATTACAGAGCAATAAACTAAACTATATTTTTATTCCCAGCCACCATTTAAGTGTTTGTAATTTATCCTCTTCTATTGTTGATAGTTTCTGATTTTCGATTGCTATGATTGTTCTTTTTAAAGTCTCATTACCATAATTTTCTCTAAGCCAAAACGGGAGTTCTTCAACACTTTTATTCCAGTTCTCAAGAACTCGGTGCAGTATTGATTCTGCACTCATTTTAGTTTTTGGATTTAATGTTTTAAGTATCAACCCGGCATTCTTTTGATCTTCGTAAATGGTAGTTCTGTTGTTTTTGCCTTCAAAGACTTTTAATATTCCCTCAATGATTATCTCATCGTTTGTATCTGATATGACTTTGATTAGTTGTCTAACTCTTAAATTGCCAATTTGAGATAGTTTGTTAACCGAACTATATATTTCGTTTTCGAGATCTTCGGGAGTTTTTGGTTTATGCATTTACTTTGTTTTTGCAAAGTATAATCAATTCTTCAATTTGTTGTAGCGGCATTTTAACAGCACATTCTATTTGATTTTTTTGATTGTCTATAAGTAACACTCCTTCGTTGTCTTCTTCGTAACCAATTGGAGAAATGACGTAATTGATATTTTTATTTTCAATTATTGTTCGGGCATCTTTAAACCAGCCATAATTTGCTTCGTAAATGATTTCTTCTTTAGAGAATAGTATAAGTTCTTCTCCATAAGTATTCCATAGTGCAATTCGTAGTAGATAAAATCCTAAAAGAGAAAATATTCCGATTCCTATTAGAAAACCAAAATGTAAGCCGTGGCCGGAGGTAATTGAAATCACCATGCCTGTTGTTGGAAAAATGAATGAGGCAAAAGCAACTATAAATAATATTGCTCTAATGACGAATGGCGATTTTTTAACTTTGAGTCTTAATAGGTTGTTTTCGAATGTAAAGGAAGGCATTTGGAGTGTATTAGTTTGTTTCATAAATCTATGTATTGTCTTTTCAAATTTTTACTATGACAACGAATTATTTTTTATTCACTTTAAAAATCATACGATCATTGGGTTCCCAAATATAATCTTCTGAACAAATGTATCCCCTTAGCCAAAGTGTGCCATTGGTGTTTTTTATGTAAAAACCTTTTGGAAAATCGTCCTCTTCACTTAATGGTTTTGAGAAAAAGGTTATGGATCCGGGTGGGGTTTTGTTGGATTTTTTTTCGTCAGATTCTAATTGATCCTTGAATTTTAGTCTAACATAAATGGCTATTTCTAAGGGGCAATGGGATAAGTTGAGTGCTTTTAGGTGTTTTTTTATGTCTTCAAAATTCCCTCCGTTTTTAAGACCGATCTCAGACATTGATAATTCTATTAAATTGACTTCAGAACTCAAAAGTGATGGCTGAAATAAGTCACTATTAAATAACGTATAGGCATATTCGTTAAGTCCGATTTGTTCTTCTTTTAATTTTTGAAGTAATTGCGTTTTGTTTAGCCCTTCATTTTTAATAAGTGAGATGTCTTTTTTTTCAGTTCTGTCCATATGCTGTTTCTTCCGGAAGTAGTTTTTAGTTGTAAAGATAGAATTATTAAGATTAGTTGTATTCTGTTGTCTTGTGAAGTCTTTACAAAGCTGCTTTTATTTTGAATTAAAAATTTAAACCTTTACTTTTACCAAGCAATTATAAGAATTGTCAAACGCTGTCTTCTGATGGTTGTAATCTGCAATTTTATGTTGTAGTTTTTTGATATTTTGCATGAAGGAAGATTCTGTTGCAAGTAGGATCAGATTGGCTGATTCGATTTCTATAAGGAGCCAATTGAGGATTTCCGGAATATATTTTTTAATGGGACTATCCCACATAACGAACACAATTAAATTTAAATAAATATGAAATTTTTTATCGATACAGCTAATTTAGCTCAGATTAAAGAAGCGCAGGCTTTAGGAGTTTTAGATGGTGTAACTACAAATCCGTCATTGATGGCGAAAGAAGGTATTACCGGAAAAAACAATATTTTGAAACATTACGTTGACATCTGTAACCTTGTTGAAGGGGATGTAAGTGCTGAAGTAAATGCACTTGATTTTGACGGAATGGTTAAAGAAGGTGAGGAGTTGGCTGAATTACACGATCAGATCGTAGTAAAATTGCCAATGACAAAAGAAGGTGTTATGGCTGCCAAATATTTCTCTGATAAAGGAATTAAAACAAATGTTACTTTGGTGTTTTCTGCTGGTCAGGCTTTATTGGCTGCAAAAGCGGGAGCAACTTATGTATCTCCGTTTATTGGTCGTTTAGATGATGTTTCTACAGATGGTTTGAATCTTATTGAAGAGATTAGAGAAATCTATGATAACTACGGGTATGAGACTCAGATTTTAGCGGCTTCGGTACGTCACACAATGCATATTGTAAACTGTGCTAAAATCGGTGCAGACGTTATGACAGGACCACTTTCTGCAATTTACGGTTTATTAAAACACCCATTAACTGACATTGGATTGGCACAGTTTGTTGCTGATTTTGAGAAAGGTAATAAATAGTTTTTTACTAAATAATAGTTATAAATCGCTGTTTTTCATTAGAAAGACAGCGATTTTTTTTATATTTAGCTACCTTAAAATATCTATTTATGAAAAAATTAATGGCAGTTTTAGTGTTTTTAATAGCAAGTTCGCAAATAAATGCGCAGGCTAAAGTATTGACAAGTGTAAACGATGCGGGTGATGTAGCAACGTTTGAACTGGATTGTTCTGAAAAGTTTCAGATGCTGGCAAAAGGGTTGCGCTACAATATTACACGCCACGAATTTAAAGGCCCGGAAATGAAAAACTCCTATCGCCTGATGTTGGTGATGGATGGCTTTTATTCGAAAACATTAAATAAGGAAATGACTATTTCGGCAGTATTAAGCGATGGAACTGTAATGCAAGCAAAAAAAGTGATCGAAGATGATGGCTTTTTTGATGGTGCTTGTACGCTAAAGATAAAAGATCCTAAAGGGCTTTTAGCGCTTGATATTGTCAAGGTTATTGTTCATGCGGACAAAGATGTGGTTTATACTTTGTCAGATAAAAGCAAGGCAGTTTTTAAAAAGAATCTGAGTAATATTATAGCGGCGAAATAATGTAGCTGTTTCATAAAAAAAGTCCCGTTTTACATTTTGTAAAACGGGACTTTTTTTATGTGATTTTCAGAAGACCTTAATGACCTCCTCCTTCACTTGCCACATGACTAACACCTTGTCTTTTTAGTATTTTAGGGCAATAGAAACCATAAAATGCTAAGTAAGCAAAACCAAGTAGTGGTACGATATAAGAGAAGTGTGTGTATGTAATTCCGAATATTCCATTTGGATTTGTTAAGTCTAAATCACAGATGCTTCCTTGTATCAATGGAATTACCCCACCACCCAAAATCATCATGATTAAGAAAGAGGATGCTTTTCCTGTGTTTTTTCCTAAACCTGCAATCGCTAAATCGAAAATAGACGGCCACATGATAGATAAGAACAATCCACCCGAGATAAAGAAAAATTTAGCAATATCGGTATCCGGGCAAACTAATCCCGCAAACATCATTGCGATACCTGACAGTCCGAAAAGCATTAATGTTTTACCTGCGTTTTTACCACCTACAAAACTTACGGCGATGAATAGTAAAATCCAAAGAGGGTAGATGTAGAAAGAAGAAACATCATGTGCAGCAAATACATTCGCTCCGATAATTACACCAAAAGCCAAAGCAGGAACGATAAATTTAAGAGCGGTGTTTATAAGATTTGAGGTGTTGAAAACATTAACTCCACCATTCCAACGACCAATCATTAAACTACCCCAATAAAGTGCGATAAAAGGAGAAATGGCATCTTCCAGTATGTTACCAAACTCATGGGTGTGTAAAAGTGCCGGAAGGTTACTAATGATCGTAACTTCAGTACCAACGTAAATAAAGATACCCAACATTCCTAAATACAATTGAGGGTAGTCTAAAATGCTGAATGAAGCATGTTTATGTTCGATTTTAGCCTCTTCTTCATTTGCTTTTGCCGGATCTTCGATTTTAGAGAAATACATGAAAATAGCCACTATAATAAAAGCAAGTCCTAGTATGATAAAAGGTAATTTGATATCTTCTAGAGAAAGGTTTGTTTTTTTGTTGTCTCCCATTCCAAAAAGAGCAATTCCTAATAGAATCGCGCCAATAGTGGTTCCGAAAGAGTTTACGCCTCCAGCCAGAGTCAAACGGTGTGCTCCGGTTGTCGGGCTTCCCATTTTAATTGCCAATGGGTTTGCTACAATTTGTTGAATAGAAAAACCTAAACCTACCGTAAACAAAGCAGTTAAGAAGAAAGGGAAACTTTCCATTGTGGCCGCCGGAACGAATAAAAAAGAACCCACTGCCGAAAGAATTAATCCTGCAGAAAGTGTTTTTTTATAGCCAAATTTTTGTAAAACATCTGATTTTAAAGAGATTAAAAAGAAAATCATTGATCCTACAAAATAGGCAGCATAAAATGCCCAAGCCACTAATTGTGATTGAACTTGTGATAAGGTAAATACTTTTTTGAATACTGGGATGAGGATGTCATTTGCTGATCCGACAAAACCCCAAAAAAAGAAGACGATTATCAGAGAGATAAATTGCCCCCATTTGGTTTGTACATTTTCTGAACTCATAATAGTAGTAAAGGTTAATTTTTTTATTTATGTTTTTTGAAGACCGTAAATATATTTGTTAAGTAAATCAAAAAAAAATAAAATGACACAAATAATGTTAAATTTAAACCAACAACACTATTTTTTCAACAAAGTGTTAATTTTTATGTTTTTGAAAAATGACCTTTCTAAGACTATTTTTATTCTAAAATCTTGTTTTTAACCTCTTTACTATAGTTTCGGCCAATTGGAATGGTGTAGGATTGGATCTGAATGCGATTTCCTTCAATAGATTTTACTTTATTCAAAGCAATAACATACGATTTATGAATGCGTAGAAAGCGATCGGAAGGTAATTCTTCAGATAAAGAAGTCAAAGATTTATGTGTGATATAGGTTTTATCGGGAGTGACTACTTTGATGTATTCTTTCATGCCTTCTACAAATAAAATTTCCTCAATATTAATTTTCATCATTTTTTTATCGACTTTAATAAAAATATGAGAGTCCCCTTTGGTGGTTTCTACTTTAATATTGTTTTTTAAATTGTATTCGGTTGTGATTTTGTTAATGCATTTTATGAAGCGGGGTAATGGAATTGGTTTTACTAAATAATCTAATACATCAAGATCATAACTTTCGGCAGCAAATTCTCTAAAGGCAGTGGTAATAATGACCTTGGTTTTATTTTCAAGCAGACTGATTAATTCAAAACCGGTCATCATTGGCATGTTGATATCCAAAAAGATAGCGTCAACAGAAGTGCTGTTTATAAAATCCAGTGCTTCCAAAGAGTTAGTGAATGTACCGATAACTTCAAAGTCTGTAAAATTAGCGAAATAATTTTGCAGCACTTTGATTGCTAATGGTTCATCATCAATCAACACGCATTTAATTTTCATTATGAATAGGTATTTGCAAACGGATTATATAGTAATTCAGTTTAGTTGCATGTGTTAGACTAAAATCGTTTTTATAAATTAATTTTAATCTCTTTTTGGTATTTGTTAATCCAATTCCACCTTTTGAATTTAGATTTTGTGAAATTACAAAATTATTTAAGATTTCAAAATCTAACTTTTTGCCATCAATAACTTTGCAGTTGATCTTTATTTTTAAGTTGCGATTGTTTAAACCACCATGTTTAAAGGCGTTTTCTACCAACGAAATAAATATTAACGGCGGGACTATAATATCTTCTATGTTAGATTCCAGATTTATGGTGACTTCTACATTCTCAAAACGTAGCTTTTCGATTTCAATATAATTTTGAATATAGTCTATTTCCTTTATTAGTGGAACAGATTTGGTTCCTTTTACATCGTACAATACATATTCCATCAAATGAGACAATTTGATAATTACATCCGGAACTTTGTCGGAGGATTCTAAGGATAAGGCGTATAAATTATTTAAGGTGTTAAAGAAAAAATGAGGCTGGATCTGGTTTTCAAGGTATTTTAACTTGATTTTGAATTGATTTTCTCTCAATGAGCGGTTTCTTTCCCGCTCTCGCAACCAGGTCAAAGTAAGATAGACAGAAGAAGCCATGGCCACGACATACAATTCGCCAATACAAACTGCCAGAATGTGATTGATGTCAAAAGGATGGTACTCGCGGTTGGCTTCCGGCCAGATATTTTCAGATATAATATAATAGGTAAGGGCAGTTTTTATTAAATAAATTCCGAGAAGACTTACTATTAAGGATAAGGTGAATTGAATGTATTTCTGTTTTAATACAAATCTCGGCACTAAAACAAACAGATTAAAATAAACCAGAGGAATGTGTAAGGAGAACTCAATAAGATTCGATTTGAATGAATAAGGATAATCATTGAAATAAGCACCCCATCTTAAAAAATTAAGAGTAAAATAGCTTCCCCAAAACCAAACATGATTTTGAAGTTTAATATCGAATTTTAATTTTCGGATTTCGTTCAACTTTATTTTTAAAAGATTAATGGTATTTATCCTTTTGAATAAATATTCTGCAACTTTAAACAATTAGTTGTTAAAACACAATTCTTTTAAATAAAATTTTCAAAAAAAAGAAAAGTAGCGCTTTGTTTTTGATGAAGAACGTTTTCGTAAAACAAAATCTGTAATATTTTTTAATGTTTGTTTTTGAGTGAAAGTATAGGAGTGAGGTATTAAAAGTAAAATGATATAAGTGAAATGTTAAGAGTGAGATTTTAAAAGTAAAATGTAAAAAAACAAGAATCAACAATAAAATCTTTTTCATGTAAACTAAATCATTTTACAACTGTCATCCTGAGCTAGGTCGAAGTGTCATCCTGAGCGAAGTCGAAGGCTTATGAAACGAATAAGGAGTGTAAGCTTCTTTAATATATAATCTAAGAAAATGAAATATTTTGTACGAGAGGTTTTGGGAGAAAAATTGAATACGCATTTCTTAATACCGAAGGTATAACGATTTGAGAGTTGGTAATGGATTCTTTTGATGTTACATTAATATAGGTATAATGGATTGAAAGAAGGTATATAGTTTTAAAAGTTGCAACTACAGGATTATTTAGCAATTAAAATCCTTGTGAATGAGTTGCACAATTGTTTAGATAAATTTAGGATAAATATGGTTGTCTTGTTTTATTGAATTTGAGTCGAATTCAGTGTAAAACGCTTATTATGATCGTGTTGAGTCATTTTATTGAGTTTTGTTTTAAATATTATTATGTGTAATAAATGAGCTAAATAATTAGGTATTATATAATTATATCTTAAAAATGATGTACTATAGTGATAGGAAAACGTTTTCGAGAAGCACATTATTGAATGTTTAATGTCGTTTGTTTAAAATTTTGTACCGTTTGTATAATTTATTTTTTTTAACAATACGTTAAGAATAAATTTACATCATAACTAACAAAATAAATAAACATGAAAAAAATTTTCTTAATCTTTATGATGGCTTTTACCGCGCAAGTTTCCCTTGCTCAGGTAAAAAGTGTCAAAGGTGTGATTACAGATTCTGACGGGATGCCATTACCAGGGGCATCTGTTGCGGTACAAGGAAGTCAAAAAGGTGCTACAACCGATTTTGACGGATTGTATGCAATTGAAGTACAAAAAGGACAAACATTGCTTTTTACTTATGTTGGTCTGGAAACACAAGCAATAGTTGTAGGAGATGCTACTACAATTAATGTAAAAATGCAAACAGCAGCATCGAATGCGCTTACCGAAGTTGTTGTAACTTCATTAGGTATCAAGAAAACTAGAAAATCTTTAACTTATGCAGCTCAAGAGCTTAAAGGCGAAGAGTTAACTCGTGTAAGAGATGCTAACGTTATCAATACAATCGCAGGTAAAATTGCCGGTGTAGCTGTAACAAAAAGTTCTGGCGGTACAGGTGGTTCTACAAAAGTAGTTATCCGTGGAAATTCATCTGTTGTGAATAGCCAGCCATTATATGTTATTGATGGTATTCCGATATTAAATGCTGGTTCTGGACAGCCAACTGAGTCATTTGGTAGTTTGTCAGGAGGTAATCGTGACGGTGGTGATGTTGTTTCTTTAGTTAATCCTGACGATTACGATGGGATGACTGTACTTAAAGGTGCTGCGGCTTCTGTATTGTACGGTAGTCAAGGGGCAAATGGAGTAATTTTACTTTCTTCTAAAAAAGCTAAAGCAGGGAAAGCAAATATTACCGCTTCTTCAGTAACTACTTTTGAAACAGCAGCTTATTTACCTAAGTTTCAATCAGATTACGTTGCATCTAAGGGAGCAGCAGATACATGGGGGGCAAAACAAAAAACGAATGATTATGTTGAGGATTTCTTTAATACAGGAGTTACTCAAATTACGTCATTAGGTTACTCGAATGCTAATGAAAATTCGTCTACTGCATTTTCTTATGCTAACACATCTTCTTCGGGAATTACACCGGGTAATAGTTTAAAGAAAAATAATTTTGGAATTCGTCAAACAGCTAAGTTTTTCGGAGATAAATTGACTTTTGCAGCAAATGCAAATTATACTTCTCAGTCAATTGCAAATAAACCAGTAAATGGTCTTTATTTCAATGCGCTTACTGGTGTTTATTTAATGCCAAGAGGAAATGACTTTAATTTTTATAAAGACAATTATGAAGTTTTTGATCCATCAAGAAATTTAATGGCTCAAAATTGGGTATCAAATGTAGATTTTATGCAAAATCCATTTTGGGTAATAAACAGAAATCAATCAGAAGATAAGAATGATTTTTTTAATGGATCTTTAGCTTTAACTTATAAAGCAAATAATTGGTTAAGTATTGCCGGTAGATATAGTTATAACAGAGTATCAAGTAAGTTTGATAAATTTATCTATGCAACTACTCAGGGAGCCTTATCTCATATCAATGGTAGATATTATAATGAAGAGACTTTAAGTACACAACGTTATGCCGATTTAATAGCAACCATAAATACAAAAATCGGTTCAGATTTCTCATTCAATGCAAATATTGGAACCAGTGTAAGAAATACATTGATCAATCAAAGAACGATCCTGGATTCTGGAGTTGGTGGAGGTTTAAAATATGCAAACTGGTTTACATTGCATAATTTTAATAACAATGCCGAAAATTATCAGACAATTGATTCTAATAAAGAAATTCAATCCATATTTGCAGCTACTACATTTGGTTATAAAGATATGTTATACTTAGATCTTACTGGTAGAAAAGACTGGTCTTCAACATTAGTAAATACAGAAGAAGGCGGATATTTTTATCCATCAGTTGGTTTGACTGCTTTAATTAGTGAGATGGTAGCTTTACCTGAATTCATTAACTATGGTAAAGTTCGTGCAGCTTACGCTAATGCAGGTAACGATGTTGCTCCTTTTATAACATCTCCTACAAATTATTATCCACAAGGGAGCGGAACAAAATACAATCCAATAGTTGCGCCTAAAACAGGGACAAGTTTGAAACCTGAATTAAAAACAGAATACGAACTAGGTACAGAATGGAGAATGTTTAATAACAGATTAGGATTTGAGTTCTCTTATTATCATTCAGAAACTAAGAATCAATACCTACAAGTTGTAGCCCCAATTGGAAATGTACAAGGGGTTGATTTTTATGCAATCAACGCAGGAAGTATAGAGAATAAAGGTTTTGAAGTTGTATTAAACGCAGGTATTGTTAAGGGAGATAAATTCTCTTGGGATGCATCGGTGAATTATTCTCAAAATAAAAATTTAGTAAAGGAAATTCCTGCTGAATTAGGAGGTCGTATTAACTTAACAAATGCTGGTGTAAATAGCTATAGATATGCTTTAATTGAAGGAAGACCATTTGGAGTTATTGAAGGAATCAATTTCAAGAAAGATGCGCAAGGTAGAGCTATATTAAATAATGATGGCACTTTTCAAAAAACTGGTTTTGAAGAAGTTGGAAATTCTAATCCTGATTTTATGTTAGGTCTTTCTAATTCATTCAAATATGGATCTTTCTTTGCAAGTGTATTAATTGATGGTCGTTTCGGAGGAGATGTAATGAGTTTAACTGAAGCAATAAATGATATTAATGGAGTTTCAAGAGCGTCAGGAGATGCTAGAAATGCTGGAGGAGTTGCTATAAATGCAGTAAAAGTTGATGGTACTCCTGTGACTAGTATGAGTGCAGAGTCCTACTACAAACAAGTTGGAGGTAGACAAGGGATTAGTGGAGAATATATTTATGACGCAACAAATGTGAGTGTTAGAGAGGTTTCAATCGGATATACTTTTAATCCTAAAACATTGCCTTTCCTTCAATCAGCTAGTGTTTCATTAATTGCGAGAAACTTATTCTTTATATACAAAGACGCTCCTTTTGATCCAAACATTGCATTAAGTACAGGTCAGGGTTTACAAGGTGTTGATATTTATGGTCTGCCTTCTACCAGAAGTGTAGGTCTTAACTTAAATGTAACTTTCTAAAATTTTAAAAAGATGAAACTAAATAAAATAATAAAAACAACAACTATATGTGCTTCTTTGCTTACTGTAGTTGCTTGTACAGATAATTTTGAGGAAATAAACACTAATCCAAATGGTATTACACCAGGGCTTTTTGAGCAGGATTTTAATCATATTAAAGGAGGATTTTCTCCGATGTTTAATAATATCCAGATTTTAACCCCACCAGATTTATATCAATTACAACAAGGATTAAATAGTGATGTATGGTCTGGTTATATGGCAACTCCTCATCCTTTTGGGAATTTAAATAATACAACTTACTATCTTCTTGATAACTGGAATGGTACTTGTTGGGAAACTGCCTATAAAAATATAATGTACAACGCCAATGATATTGGGAATAAAGCTAAAGGCAAATACGATCAGTTTTATGCTTTATCATTGATACTAAAAGTAGAAGGTATGCACAGGCTTACAGATATTTTTGGACCTATCATTTATTCTAAATTTGGTACTCTGGATACTACTATTGGTTATGATTCACAAGAAGAAGTTTACACTCAAATGTTTAGTGAGTTAGATATTGCAGTTGCAGAATTAACTAAAAGAGTTGATGCTGGTGAAGTTAGTGTTTTTGTATCGACTGATGAATCGGGTTATAAAGGTGATTATAAAGCTTGGGTAAAATTTGCTAACACTTTGCGTTTGAGATTAGCCATGCGTGTGGTAAAAGTAAAACCTGCTTTAGCAAAGGCTCAGGCTGAAAAAGCTGTGGCACATAAATTTGGAGTGATGACAGTAAATGCAGATTTGTTCAAAATTGTATCTCCTGTTTACACTAATCCAATTCAAACTATAAGTGTTGGATGGGGAGATATTGCGATGTCTGCTGATATGGAATCTATTTTAAAGGGATATAATGATCCTAGGTTGCCTGTTTATTTTGATACTTCAACGGAATTCCCAGGTCAATATAAAGGTATTCGTACAGGTATAGCTATGGCTTCAAAAAGTGATCATGAGAATTTTTCTCGAGTTGGATCAGTTATTAAGACGAAAGAAATAACTCTGATGACTACAGCAGAAGCTTATTTTCTAAGAGCTGAAGGAGCTTTGAGAGGATGGAACATGGGCGGAGACGCAAAATCATTATATGAATTAGGAATTGCAGCTTCATTTGACCAAAGAGGAGTTTCTGGTGCGGCGGCCTATACTTCAAATAATACAGATACAGCTATAGACTATGTTGATCCTAAGTTTCCGGTGAATAATGCAACAGCATTAAATAATGTTACTGTTGCTTGGGATGCGGCGGCCACTAATGAGGTAAAATTACAAAAAATTATTACTCAAAAATGGATTTCCGGTTTCCCGGAAGGTCAGGAAGCATGGTCTGATTACAGAAGAACCGGATATCCTAAACTTTTCAAAGTGCTTAAAAATTACAGTGGAGGTACAATTTCTACAGAACTTGGTGTAAGAAGAATCAACTTTGTTGTGGCAGAGAAAGCTGGAAATAGTGGAGGTGTAGCAACTGGTGTAGCTAAATTAGGCGGACCAGATAATGGTGGAACCAGACTTTGGTGGGATGTTGATGCACCTAACTTCTAATAAAAGCTAAAAAAAAGAGAATATTAAGTTTGGTTAGTAAATGGTATGGGTAATGAAAGTTGCTCATACCATTTCAAAAACCAAAATGATAAATAGTATAAAAGATAAAGAAATGAAAAGTGCTTTAGAAATAAAACCTGATATCAGCTATAAAAGCGCAGGGAAATTTGAAGAGACAAGATTTGAAAAAATTCACAACGAAATCTTCAAAAATTCTACCGAAGCTTCCTTAATTGTAGCCCAGGAAATCGCTCAATTAATCCGATCTAAACAAGAGAAAGATAAATCTTGTGTTTTAGGTTTAGCGACAGGTTCTTCTCCTATAAAAGTATATGAGGAATTAGTAAGAATGCACAGAGAAGAGGGGCTCAGTTTTAGCAATGTAATCACTTTTAATCTGGATGAATATTATCCGATGACCAAAGAGAACAATCAGAGCTATCATCATTTTATGCATCAGCATCTTTTTAATCATATTGATATCAATCCTGATAATGTTAATATTCCTGACGGTACAATCGCTATTGATGAATTAAATCAATACTGTATTGATTATGAAATGAATATTAAAAATGCAGGCGGTCTTGATTTTCAATTATTAGGTATCGGTCGTACAGGTCACGTAGGTTTCAACGAACCGGGATCCCATATCAACTCTGGTACTCGTATTATTACACTGGATCACATTACAAGAGTAGATGCTTCGTCTGATTTTAATGGTATAGATAATGTTCCAAAAAGAGCTATTACCATGGGAGTTTCTACCATTATGAGATCTAAAAGAATTGTATTAATGGCGTGGGGTCAGAACAAAGCTGACATCATAAAAAGAACAGTTCAAGGAGATATTTCTTCAGAAGTTCCGGCAACCTTTTTACAAAATCACCCTAATGCGACTTTCGTATTAGACCAATCCGCAGCTTCAGAGCTGACACGTTTCAAAACACCTTGGTTAGTAGGAGAATGTATTTGGACACAAGAATTAAAAAGTAAAGCGATTGTTTGGTTGTGCCAAAAAACAAAACAATCCATATTAAAATTAACAGACCGTGATTACAACAATAACGGTATGTCAGATCTTTTGGCGCAAGAAGGTTCTGCTTATGACTTGAACATCAATATGTTTAATGTTTTGCAGCATACCATTACAGGATGGCCAGGTGGAAAACCCAACACGGATGATTCGCACCGTCCGGAAAGAGCCAATCCGGCTAAAAAAAGAGTGATTCTTTTTAGTCCGCACCCTGATGATGATGTCATTTCAATGGGAGGGACTTTTTCAAAATTGATAAAACAAGGACATGATGTACATGTTGTATATCAAACCTCAGGAAATATTGCAGTTACAGATGATGAAGCTTTGAAATTTGCAGAAGTAGGCAGTGATTTTATTGGTGCCGGAGCAGCAGATATCAACTTTAAATCAGTAATTGAATTTTTGAACAATAAATCAGAAAATCAAATCGATTCGTTAGAAGTTCGAAAATTAAAGGGACTTATCAGAAGAAGAGAGTCTTATGCTGCCACAAGATACATCGGTTTAAAAGACGAAAACACGCATTTCTTAGACCTTCCTTTTTACGAAACAGGACAAGTTAAGAAAAATCCATTGGGACCTGATGATATTGCGATCGTAAAGGATATCATCGCCAAGATAAAACCACACCAGGTTTTTGCAGCAGGTGACCTAGCGGACCCGCATGGGACACATGAAGTTTGTCTGAATGCTATTTTTGCTGCAATGGCAGCCTTAAAACCACAAGCTTATATGGATGATTGTTGGTTATGGCTGTACAGGGGAGCATGGCACGAATGGGACATTCACGAAATTGACATGGCCGTTCCGTTGAGTCCATCAGAAGTATTATTAAAACGTCATGCGATTTTATACCATCAATCACAAAAAGATAGAGTTATGTTTCAAGGAAATGACTCTAGAGAATTTTGGGTTAGGGCAGAAGACCGCAACAAAAATACAGCTGTCCTTTATGACGATTTAGGTTTGGCTGAATACGAAGCAATTGAAGCCTTTAAACGTTTTGATTATTAGTGTTGTTTTTTTAAGATTCGGTTAGAGCGAATCAAATGGCAAAATTCAGATTGATTTTATTGCAATTAGTGAGGTTCAATTGAAGTCCTTCTGAGTTTTGTCTCTTTTATCTATTTATTAATGTTATCTCAGGATAACATCTTTCAAAAACATTCAAATGAAATATTTATTTGCCCTACTATTAGCGGGTTTAACTTCTAGTGCTCAAGTTCAAAAAGAGCAACTAAATCTTATGCCGTGGCCTCAGAGTATCGTATTAAACGATGGAAGTTTTACTTTAACTAAAAATTTTAAAGTAAACATTACCGGAAATCCAAATCCAAGAATTTTTGGTGGTGTCACTCGTTTCTTGCGTCGCTTAGATGGTAGAACAGGCATTTTTTTTGAACAAGGTTTTATTACAAAACTAAATGAATTTCCTACTGCCGAATTACAGATCAATTGTGATAAAAGTGGTAAAATTGGTTTGTACGAAGATGAAAGTTATCATTTAGATATTAAAAAAGGCAAAATTACAATTAATGCAACCAGCGATTTAGGGGCTTTACATGGCCTTGAAACGTTATTGCAAATCATGCAGAATAATAACACTTCGTTCTTTTTTCCAAATGCTCAAATTTCAGATTTTCCAAGATTTACATGGAGAGGTTTAATGTTGGACGTTTCAAGACATTTCCAACCGGTAGATGTTGTGAAAAGAAATTTAGATGGATTGGCCGCTATGAAAATGAATGTTTTTCACTGGCATTTAGTAGACGATCAAGGATGGAGAATTGAAATGAAAAAACACCCAAAGTTAATAGAATTAGCTTCAGATGGGATGTATTACACACAAGAGGAAATAAAAAATATCGTTAAATATGCTGATGAGCGCGGTATTTTAATAGTTCCGGAAATCGATGTTCCGGGCCACGGATCAGCCATTTTAACTGCTTACCCCGAAATTGGCAGTAAATTGATAACGCTGACTGGTGGAACTACAGAAAAAAATATTCAGGGAACTGCTATTGCAACCTATGGAATTGAGAGAAATGCGGGTATTTTTTCACCAACATTAGACCCTACAAATCCTAAAACCTATCAATTACTAAGTGAATTGTTTGACGAAGTATGTCCCCTATTTCCCGGGTCTTATTTTCATATCGGGGGAGATGAAAACGAAGGGAAAGACTGGGACTCAAATCCTAAAATTCAAGAATTTAAAAAGAAAAATAACTTAGCCACCAACCACGAGTTACAAACTTATTTTACTATGAAATTGATACCGATGCTTAAAAAACACGGTAAGCAATTAATGGGTTGGGAAGAGATTTTGACTAAAAACATGTCAAAAGAAGCTATTATACATGCCTGGAGAGGTCCTAATGAAGGAGTTGTGGCAGGTCAGTCTTTAATAGACGCAGTAAAAAAAGGGTATAAATCAGTTATGTCAAATGGTTTTTATATCGATTTGATGTACCCAATCGAAAGTCATTATTTGAATGATCCGATGCCAAAAGGAGCGAATTTATCAGCAGAAGAAAAAGCAAGAGTGTTAGGAGGCGAAGCTACAATGTGGTCCGAACTTGCAACACCAACAACTATAGATTCAAGAGTTTGGCCTAGAACAGCTGCAATTGCAGAAAGACTTTGGTCATCAGAGAATATTACAGACGTAGCCAATATGCGCAAGCGTCTTGAAGTGGTTTCATTCAGACTGGAAGAACTTGGATTGACACACATTCGCAATAAAGATGTTATTTTAAGAAATATAGCTAACAATCAGAATGTAGAAGCATTGAATGATTTTAGTAATGTTTGTGAACCATTAAAAGGATATAAAAGAAATAAAGGCGGAACAGAATATCAGATGTATTCTCCGTTTACACTTTTTGCAGATGCTTGTACTCCGGATGCCAAAGATGCTTTAGCTTTTGATGCTACAGTAGATCAGTATTTGGGAAATAAATCACTGGAAAATAAAATAAAAGTAACTGCATTTTTAAATAAATGGATTGCAGTGAATAAAGCATTAAATGAATTGAGTGCAAATGCACCTTTAGTTCAACCCATTTTGCCTTTAGCTAAGAAATTGAGCGATGCATCAGAACAATTAGTACTTGTTTTAGATAATAAATCAACTTTAAAAGCAGAAGAATTGAAAAATCTGATCGAACAATGTGATGCTAAAGATCATGCCGATGTTGAATTGGCAGTTTTTAAAAGTTTGAAAAAATTAATGCAAAATTTTGATTTGAATTAGGAGTTAGTAAGTTTAGTTTAAGTTACCAAGATTGTTCCTGTCTCTGCCAGAAGTTTTCTGGTGGAGATAATTTTGGTAAACTGCTGAGCTAATCCGTTAAAGAATTAATAAGAGTAACCAAATAAGTATTTACATTTAAAACCAAATAAGAGAATATAACAAAACATGACAAAAAGTAGAATTTTAGATTGATGAATTACCCCCCCCCAAATTTATCCATTTTATTTATTACAATTTTTTTTAAAAAGAAGTTATACATAAATATCAATCAATGCTATTCGCTAATGATTATGGTCGAAATCAGTAATAGTAATATTTATTTATAGAAATGAATCGAATTAAAGTACAACGATTGCAATGTTTTCTATTTGCAGTTGATTGAACCCTGATTGTTGTTTGTCAGATGCTGATTTTCAGTAGCTGATGTATTGCGATTGGAATATTTACTTTCTATTAACCAATATTTATTAATTATGAAACATTATTACAGATTACTGTTTTTGTTCTTGTTGTTTCCCTTACTTGCGTTAGCCCAACCAGCTCACGGTAAAAAAGTAGTAGGGTACTATGCACAATGGGCCATTTATGCCCGGGATTATAACGTTCCCAAGATAGACGGGAGCAAATTAACCCATTTAAATTATTCTTTTTACGGGACTACTTTTGATCCTGCCCGTCCGGAGAATACAAAGTTAAAATGTTTGGATACCTATGCTGACTTTGAGCATACGGAAGGTGGAATTCCATGGGATGCTCCTGTAAAAGGGAATTTTTATGACTTGAAAAAGTTAAAAGAAAAGTATCCGCATTTGAAAATATTAATTTCTGTTGGAGGATGGACTAAAGGTCAGGATCTTTCTCCAATTGCCGCAAGTCCGGTGGCAAGAGCTGCTTTAGCTGCAGATATGGCAAACTTCATTGTAACGTATCCATTTATTGATGGATTTGATATTGACTGGGAATATCCGGTTATAGGAGGAACAGACGGAACTGAAGTAATTAACGGAGCTCCTATTCCTCCACAAAAGCACAGTCCTGACGACAATAAAAACTTAGTTTATTTATTGAAAGCAATGCGCCAGGCAATGCCAAATAAATTAGTTACTATCGCAGCAGGAAATAACGTTAGAAATGTTGTTTCTCAGTATTTAGGACCTTTGAACAGAGGGCAATACGGAATGACTGAAGATATTTCGACTTATTGTGATTACATTACTTATTTTGGATATGATTTTGGTGGAAACTGGTACGATAAAACGTGTTACAACGCTCCTTTGTATGCAAGTGGAAATCCAAACGATCCTTTGTACGGTGCAAGCCAATCTGAATCATTAGATGAGTTAACCAATCAGTATTTGAATGTGATCGGTTTCCCTGCCAACAAATTGATCATGGGATTGCCTTATTACGGTAAGATTTTTAAGAATGTTGCTAATAATGGAACTACGCCTAATTTCCCGGGTTTATTTGTTGCAGCACCGAGAGATGCTACTTCCGGATGTGCTAATCCACAACCACCGGCAGGAACTTGGGATGGTCCTGCAGCCTGTGAAAAATCAGGAAGTATAGAGATTTGTGATTTAGTTGGAAATCCGGTTACAAACTCACACCCTTATCTGGATCCTAATACCATGATGGTTACGCCAACTGCAGCAGCTGCAGGGTGGGTTAGATATTTTGATAATACTACCAAAGTTCCTTATTTATACAATGCTGCTTTAAAACAGTTTATCACCTATGAAGATAAACAATCGATGGATTTAAAAGTGCAGTATATTAAATCGAGAAACCTTGCCGGTGGTATGGTTTGGGAACTATCTCAAGATACCAGAGGTGCAATACCAAACTCTTTACTGACTCAGGTAGATACTTCATTTGGAAGCATTGTTCCGGGAACAGTAAGCATAGCGGGTTCTGTAAAAAGCGGAACAGCTTTAGTACCTAATGTTGCCATAGAAGTAAAAAATTCAAGTAATGTGGTGGTAGATAATGTAGTTTCCGTAACAGGTAATTTTACATTCAATAATTTAGTTTCGGGTCAAAATTATACGCTTACTGCTACAAAAGCGGCCTATAACTTTACACCTGTAGTTTTAACAAATGTAACGGTTAATCAAACGGGAGTAGTTATTCAGGGAACACAACCTTTATATACGGTAAGCGGAACTGTAGTAGTAGGAACTACCACTACACCGGTTTCCGGAGTTACGGTTACAGCAACTTCTGGCACAACAGTTTTAACAGCGGTTTCCAGTGCAACGGGTACTTATAGCATTACAGGTTTAACAGCTGGACTTAACTTTACAGTTACAGCTGCTAAAACAGGTTTTCCTTATACTCCGGCTTCAACGGTTTATAATGCAATAAGTGCTAATCAAACATTAAATTTCTCACAAGGTTCGGCAATCGTATATTACACAGTAAGTGGTACTATTTTAAATGGAACTACACCGGCTGCGGGAGTTACGGTTACAGCAACTTCTGCAGGAGCGCCTGTTTCAGCAGTTTCTAATGCAAGTGGGGCTTACAGTATTTCTTTGCCATCTGGTTCAGATTATACGGTAACGGCTGCTTCAGCAGGAAAAACATATACTCCGGCTTCAACAGTTTATACGAATTTGATAGCCAACAAAACTTTGAATTTTACAGAGTATAATGTTGGAACAAATAAAATTAGCGGTACAGTTAAAAACGGTACAGTTCCGGTTTCGGGAGCGAAAATAGAATTGATCGTACCTTGGACCGATAATGCACACGGATGGAAAAGTGTTCTTGCCACAACAGATGCGCAAGGAAATTACAGCTTTGCTAATTCTGTTATAGACGGATATGCAATTATTTCAAGTTTGAAATTGAATTCATGGCAAAATAATGAAGTTACTTATTTACCAAGTAATTTAGCAAATTTTGCAGTTCCGACTACGCCACAGGTATATAATTTTAATACAAGTGCGACGGCTAAAGTTGCTTCTTATGCGATAAATGGAAGAGTTTTAAACGGATCTACTCCGGTTTCAGGTGCTGTAATTTCGGCAGTTTCGGGTACAAAAACGTTAACTGCGACGACAGATTCTAAAGGAGCTTATACTTTTTCAGATTTAGCTTTAGGATCAGATTATAAAGTGACAGCTGTAAAAACAGGTTTGACATTCGTTCCAACTTCAACAGCTTTGACAACTACGTCAGGTAACAAAACAGTAGATTTTGCACAAAGTTTGGCCAGTACAAATTTAATTAGTGGTACTGTAAAAAATGGTTCTACTCCGGTATCAGGTGCTAAAGTAGAATTGGTTGTGCCTTGGACAGACAATACACACGGATGGAAAAGTGTTCTTGCCACAACAGATGCGCAAGGAAACTTCAGCTATGATAATACAGTTGTAGCTGGTTATGCGCAGGTTTTAAGTTTAAAATTGAACTCTTGGCAGAATGGGGAAGTAGCTTATTTTCCAAATAATCTGGTGAATTTCGCAATGCCAACTACGCCACAAGTTTATAATTTCAATACACAAGCGGTGGTTGTGACTAAACCGGTGGTTGCTATTACTGCGCCAACAGCTTCGGCGATTGCTATAAATTTAGGAGCAGCGATTAATTTTGTTGCTAGTGTTGGATTAAGTGCTGCTGATGCTACTACAATCTCATCTGTTGCATTTAGTTTAGATGGGCAAAGCTTGAATGCTACCAATTCTTCTGGAACTTATACAGCGATTTGGACACCAGTAGCAAATCAGTTTTCGCTTAGTCATACCTTAACTGTTACGGCTACTGCATCAAACGGAACAACAGATTCAAAAACATATAGTTTTACATTAACTTGTTCAGGCGCAAACTGCCCAAATCAATTACCTGTAATTACTTGGAGTTCACCATCGAATACTACTGTATACCAAAGTACTTTCCAAGTTGTGCCAATTTCGGTTACAGCGGTTGATAGTGACGGATCGGTTTCAGGTGTTACTATTACCATCAATGGTGGTACGTTTAACATGACGGCAAGTGCAAATAATACCTATACGTATAATTTTACACCTACTGCTTATCAGGATTATCCGGTTGTAATCAAAGCAACTGATAATAGATCTGCCGTAACTACATTAAACAATACGGTTAAAATTGCTCCAATAGGCACCAACAGATTTATTCCGCTTCCTCCAAAAGTTATTTTAGGATATGCGCATTCTTGGGAAAATGCCGGTGCTCCATTTTTATATTTTTCTCAAATGGTGGGAAGTAAGTTTAACGTAGTTGATTATGCTTTCGTAGAAACTGTTAACCGTGATGGTTATACACCAGTATTAACTACAAATGATACTAGATATTTGACGAATAATGTTTTCAATAAGCAATTGTTGAAAAACGATATAAAATCCTTAAGAGATAGTGGCGTTCCTGTTATTGTTTCTATTGGAGGTCAAAATGGTCATGTTGTTTTGGACAATGTAACTCAAAAAAATATTTTTGTTAATGGTTTAAAAGCAATTATTGATGAGTATCAATTTGATGGAGTTGATATTGATTTTGAAGGCGGATCGATGAATTTTAATGCAGGAGGTTTAAGAGATATTTCTTATGCGGGTATTTCTGCTTATCCAAGATTGAAAAACGTAGTAGATGCTTGCAAAGAATTAAAAGCGCACTATGGCCCTGGATTCTTATTAACTGCAGCTCCGGAAACACAATACGTACAAGGAGGATATTCTACCTATAATGATACTTTTGGTTCCTTCCTGCCAATCATTCAAAACTTGCGTAATGAATTGGATTTGTTAGCTGTACAATTGTATAATACAGGTGGTGAAAACGGATTAGATGGCCAATATTATGGTTCAGCTAAAAGAGCAAACATGGTAACTGCCCTAACGGATATGATAATAAAAGGGTATAACATTGCTGGAACCGGAATGCGTTTTGATGGTTTACCGGCTTCAAAAGTTCTTATTGCATTACCCGCTTGTCCAAGTGCAGCAGGTAGCGGTTTTATAACGCCGGCAGAAGGAATTAATGCGATGCATTATTTAAGAACCGGAACGACTTTTACAGGAAGAACATACACGATGCAGCCAGGCGGACCTTATCCTTCTTTAAGAGGTTTAATGACTTGGTCTGTAAACTGGGATGCTTCTTCTTGCGGTAATTCATCTGAATTATCTAAAGCTTACGCAGCATACTTTGCCTCACAAGCAGCGGCAAAAACGTTATCTCTGGATAAAATTGAAGCGAAGAGCAGTACAGTAGCTTATTTTAAAAATGATGCTTTGTCAGTTTCAAATGAAACAGAAGATATTGCTCAGGTGGATGTATTTAATACTATTGGACAACCTTTAGTAAGTCATAAAAACATTCAAAATAATAAAGAAATCCTGATTCAGAACAGAAACTTTACGACTAAACAATTGTTTGTCGTTATAGTAACGGACAGAGCAGGAAATAAAAAATCATTCAAAGTGATGAACTTTTTAAACTAAGGTTTAGAACTAAAGAATGGAAAATTTAGAAATAAAAAAATTGGGACGGTTAAAATTGAGTTTGGTTATTTATTTTTTAATCTGGTTTTTATATTTCGAATAAATGCTGCGAATTGAGGTGATTTGTTATTTGGTTTTCGCCTGAAGGAATGCATTATGAACCCGACAATTGTATTGTCGGGTTTTTTATGGAAAATAGTGAGAAAGTAATAATTGTAATTTATTTTCGAATAATTTTGTAACAGTATCAAGAAACAACGAAGTATGAAAGCGCTATCATTTATTAAATATACCTTTTTAACTATTGGCTTAGCTTTAATCGCCGCAGCTCTTTATTTCTACCAAAAGCAACATGCTTTTCAGGAAAAAGCAGTTACAGCACAAGGCACAGTTATTGAATTATTAGAGTCAACATCTGATAATAGTATCGTATATAAGCCGCTCGTTTTATTTAAGACAAAGGAAGGTAAAGAAGTGAAGTTTACTACTTCTTTTAGTACTAGTCCACCAAGTTATAGCGTGGGAGAAAGTGTTGAAGTGTTATACGATCCTGCCGAACCCAATTCTGCTTCTATTAATGGATTTACATCTTTATGGCTTGGCCCTTTAATCTGCGGGGTTTTGGGGATAATTTTCTTTTTAATAGGTTTTTTTATTGTTCTAAGTAATGAATTAAAACAAAGAGAAATTCGATACCTGCGTGAAAATGGAAAACGTATTTCGACAAAATTTGCTCACGTGAAGTTTAATAACGGACTGGCCGTAAATGGTCGAAACCCTTTTCTGATTTATAGTCAGTGGCTTGATACAAATACAAATGAATTGTATGTGTTTAAAAGCGATAACATTTGGTTTGACCCTACCGATTTTATAGGAACCGAACCTATTAAGGTTATGATTGACCCAAAAAATCCAAAGAAATACTATATGGATATTTCTTTTTTGCCTGCGATGAAGAATTAACTTAAAGGACAAAGCGGATTGAACGCTTAAGTATTTCTACTGCTTAATTTTCTTTTTAATCCATTTGTCTACAAGGATTTTTTTTTCGACATATTCCAGATATTCCTTACTATGAAAAGAATCGAAGTAAACGGCGTAGAATTTTTTCCCGTCTTCAGAGACTTTAAAATTCTTAAAATCATCATAGCTCTCATTAGAGCTGTGGAGATAAGAACCACATAATTCAAAGGTTGCTATCTTATAAAAAGGGTCAAGTTCAGACGGTTTTCCAACAATTTCAAAATAGATTTCTGTGGCCTTACAGTCAGAACCATTTATTTGAAGGATTTGCTTTTTTCTTTTTTCAAAAAAAGCGACTATCTGTTTTTCCTTTTCATTGTATTCAAATTGATATGGGATAAATAGATGGTTTTCTATTTCAAAATCTTTAAGGTGATTTCGTTTCTCAGTTGGTTGTATTTCAACTCCGTTTTTACCAACATATCCCCAGATTCCACCAACTAATTGCGGATGCTCAGGGTCTTTTGAATAATCAAAATGACAGCCGTTGCAAAATTGAGCAAAGCCAAATTTTATTCGCGAAATCCAATCGTACTTGGCCGGAATAATTTTCTCGCCCTGATCACTGTATAAACCACTTTTTTTATTTTCAGTATACCGAATAAAACCTTCATTAATATCATCCGGACCTTCAGAAGTTAAATAAACATCAAATAAAAAATCTCCTTTTCGATTGTAGTATTGATGAAAATTCAGGTTGAAAATCTTAGTTTTTATTTCCTGTCCATTAAGATAAGAATCTGCAAAATGGGAAGGTTGTGAGGGAATAATAATCTTTCCGTTTTGATTTTTTACTCCTAATAAACTGTCCTTTTCGGTATAATAAAAAAGTTTTTCCGTTTGTGAAAAGCCAAACAAACTGTTTATGATTAGAAATGAAGTAAATAATTTTTTCATTTAAAAAAGGCTTATAATAGTGAAGATGTAAATAATAGCGAATCCTATTGTATTCAAAAGTACTAATAAAGTTTTTAGAATTTTAAGTACTTTTGAATTCGATTTATTTTATACAATTTCATGAAAAAACTACTTAGTATTGTTACTGCAATTTTTATTTCTATTTCTTGCTTCGCGCAGTCAAAATACGGAAATCCTGAAGTAGATCCTATAGCCATTCAAAGCAAATTTTCGGATTGGTGGGCGTATCAAAATAAAAAAATAATGCTCTCCAGAGATTTTACACCACTTGATTCTCTTTCTAATACAATGACAAAAGAAGCTTTTCTGGAAGAGCTTACAAAAGGAAATTTTATTCCGATACGTTTGCTTTCAGAAGAAGCTATTTACAATTATAAGTTGTTTAAAATTAAACCGGATTCGGATACCAGTATAAAAGCGACAATCGTTCAGGAGGCTTTTGATGCGGACAAGAATTTAAAAATGGAGGGAACCGCGTTTCCAAAATTTTCTTTTAAAGATTTAGACGGGAATATAGTTTCAAATGAGACAATGAAGGGTAAAATAGTTGTCATTAAATGTTGGTATATTCATTGTGCAGCCTGTATTAAAGAATTTCCGCATGTCAATGCATTAGTTTCAAAATACAAAGACCGAAAAGATATTGTTTTTGTGAGTTTGGCCGAAGATAATCCACAGCAGTTAAAAGCATTTTTGACTAAGAGACCTTTGTCGTATTCTGTGGTTCCGAATATGAAAATTTATATGAATGAAACATTAGAATTAAATGCTTTTCCAACCCATTTTATTCTCGATAAAGAGGGTTTAATCAAAAAAGTAGTCTCGAATTATGAGAGTTTGGAAGTTGCTTTAGCGAAAGAGAGCAAAATGTGATTTTTTTAAACCATATAAGTTATGTAAGAAAATATAAGTTTTGTTTAAATTCAGCTTGTAGTTGAGTTTTTTTCAAAATAAGAAGTGTTGAAAATATAAAAATTAGCGACTTAGCGCCTTTGCGAGAGCTAGAATTTAGCAAGAAGTTAAACGATACGGTTGGCTAAAATGGACTTATATAACTTATATGGTTTAAAAAAAAGCATATTTAAGAAAATATAACTTTTATTTAAATTCAGGTTTTGGTTGAGTTTTTTTCCAAAAAAAGAAGCATTGAAAATATAAAAATTAGCGACTTAGCGCCTTTGCGAGAGCTAGAATTTAGCAAGAAGTTAAACGATACGGTTAGCTAAAATGGACTTCTATAACTTATATGGTTTAAAAAAATACATATCTAAACTTAGCCTCTTAGTTTCTTTGCAGCTCTGAACCTTTTTCCTTACTTTTGCACAAAATTAATTAAAAAGACATTCATGTTAACAGTCAATAATTTATCAGTTCAATTTGGCAAACGAATTTTGTTTGACGAAGTAAATACCACTTTCACGCACGGAAATATTTATGGAGTTATTGGAGCCAATGGTGCTGGGAAATCTACTTTTCTTAAAATCATTTCAGGTGATATCGATCCAACTTCTGGCCATATTCATTTAGAGCCGGGAAAACGTATGTCGGTTTTAAACCAGAATCACAACATGTTCGATGAGCATACTGTTTTGGAAACCGTTTTGATGGGAAATAAAGTGCTGTACGCTGTTAAGAAAGAAATGGATGAACTTTATTTAGACTACAACGATAAAAACGCAGACAGAATAGGGGAGCTTCAAGTTCAATTTGAAGAAATGAACGGTTGGAATGCCGATTCAGATGCAGCGTCAATGTTGTCTAACTTAGGAATCAATGAAGAGCATCATTATACTTTAATGGGCGATCTTGAGGGAAAAATTAAAGTTCGTGTGCTTTTGGCGCAGGCTCTTTTTGGAAACCCGGATATGCTGATTATGGATGAGCCTACCAACGATTTGGATTTTGAAACCATCGCTTGGTTAGAAAACTTCTTAGCAAATTATGAAAATACTGTAATTGTAGTATCTCACGACCGTCACTTTTTAGATGCCGTTTGTACTCATATTTCTGATATTGATTTTGGAAAAATAAACCATTATTCAGGAAATTATACGTTCTGGTACGAGTCAAGCCAATTGGCTGCAAAACAACGTGCACAGCAAAACAAAAAAGCAGAAGAAAAGAAACAAGAATTAGAAGAATTTATCCGTCGTTTTAGCGCCAACGTAGCAAAATCTAAACAAGCTACATCTCGTAAAAAAATGATTAGTAAATTGAATATTTCAGAGATCAAACCTTCAAGCCGTCGTTACCCTGCTATTATTTTTGATCAGGATCGTGAAGCAGGAGATCAAATTTTGAATGTTGAAAATTTAAGCGCTTCTGTAGACGGAGAATTATTGTTTAAAGATGTGGACTTGAACATGGCAAAAGGCGATAAAATCGTTCTTTTCTCTAAAGATTCACGTGCAACCACTGCTTTCTATGAAATCTTAAACAATGAACAAAAAGCAGATTCCGGAACTTTTGATTGGGGAATTACAACCAACCAAGCGTATTTACCGGCTGAAAATCATTCGTTTTTTGAAAATGATTTAAGTTTAGTAGACTGGTTGCGTCAATATGCAAAAACAGAAGAAGAGCGTGATGAAGTATTTATTAGAGGATTCTTAGGGAAAATGATTTTCTCAGGAGAAGAAGCGTTAAAAACTAGTCGTGTATTATCAGGAGGAGAAAAAGTACGTTGTATGTTGTCTAGAATGATGATGGAACGTGCCAATATCTTAATGCTGGATGAGCCAACGAATCACTTGGATTTGGAGTCGATTACTGCTTTTAACAACTCATTGAAAAACTTTAAAGGTTCGGTGATTTTTACCACTCATGACCACGAGTTTGCACAAACAGTTGGTAACCGAGTAGTAGAGTTAACACCAAATGGCGTTATCGACCGTTACATGACTTTTGATGAGTATTTGGATGATGAAAAAATTCAAGAACAAAGAAAGAAAATGTACAATTTGTAATTGAAAAGAGTTCGTCTTGAAAAAAGAAGGACTTTCTACTATAAAAAGATAAAACCTGTTCCGTTGTTGAACAGGTTTTTTTATGCTTATTTTCCACCAAGGAATTTACTGATTATAAAAACAACTAGGGCAATGATAAGAACAACTAGAAAAATACCAAATCCCATTCCTGCTTTAAAAATATCTCCAATCACTTCGCAGCTTGTAAATGTCAATAGTATAACGAATACTAGTGTCAATTGTAGTGTTTTGTTTTTCATGATTTTATTATTTTAATTCTTTAAAAAAACAAGTATTATTCTAACATGAAGTTACTGACTGTTATGAAATTAGGTGTTACATAATTTTCCGAAATTGTTTTATTATTTAATTTCTATTATTTATGAAACTTAATTGAGAATAGTTAAAAATTAGATTTATAAATGCTTGATAATTGAGGATTTAGATTGTAGATTTTGATGAAATAAAATTATTTTTGAGAGATATACCTTTAATTAAATCCTTTATATCCTATGTCAGAAAACGCTTTTAGTTTAAAGTCACCTCGAATAGAAGTGATAGATGCCTTACGTGGTTTAGCCATCATGGCTATTATGTTACTTCATAATTTAGAACATTTTGATTTTTATCATTTGCCGGAGTATTTGCCCGAATCTATAAAAAGATTAGATAAGGTGATTTGGGATACTTTATTTTTTCTTTTTGCAGGAAAATCATATGCTATTTTTTCGCTACTGTTTGGATTTAGCTTTTTTATTCAAAATGATAATCAGGCTAAAAAAGGAAATGATTTTAGAGTAAGGTTTGTCTGGAGACTTGTTATATTGTTTGTTTTTGGACTGGTAAATACCCTCTTTTTTTCTGGTGATATATTAATGATGTATGCGGTTTTAGGATTGATTTTGATTCCGGTTTGTAATCTGAAAACGAAATATGTATTGATTATAGCAAGTTTTTTAATGACATTGCCTTTAGAATGGTACAATTTTTTTAATATTCTTTATAACCCTGATTATGTACTTCCTGCTAATAGGTCAAATGCCTATTATGGCGATATGTATACGTATTTAAGAGACGGCTCGTTTATGGATCACGCGGTAGGTAATGTAACAATAGGCAGATGGGCTTCTGTGTTCTGGTCTTGGGAAAATGGAAGATTTTTTCAAGCTCCGGCGCTATTCATGTTTGGAATGATAGTGGGAAGAAAACAACTTTTTGTAGCCTCGCCGGCGAATAATGCGTTTTGGAAAAAAGCATTACTATATGCTTCAATATTGTTTATTCCGATTTTTGGATTCAAAACTTTTTTGCCGGATGTTGTTGCTAATAAGGATTTAGTAAACAGCTTATTAATTATTTTTACTTCGTGGTCAAATGTTACTTTTATGGTGGTGTTGGTAAGCACATTTGTGTTGTTATACCAAAAAGAAGCTGTAAATAAGGTTTTAACAAAATTGATTCCTTTTGGAAAAATGAGTTTGACTTGTTATTTTACACAATCTATTTTAGGCTCTTTTATCTACTATCGTTTTGGTTTAGGGCTTTACCAATATACCGGAGCAACATTTGGATTGTTGATCGGTATTGTTTTGTTTTTATTGCAATTGAGTTTTTGTACGTGGTGGCTTAAAACACACCGACAAGGACCATTGGAGTCGCTTTGGCACAAACTTACATGGTTTTCTTTTGCGAAAGAAAAGAAGCCGGTTTCAGCATAATTGTGCTGGTATTGACTGGAATAGATTTCGGTAATTTTAATAGTTAACTTTACAATAAAGAGAAGTAAAGATAAAAGAAGGGTAATGTTGTCTTAAAAGTATTTGCATTTTGGTAGAATACTTTTGTGTCGTCTAAACAACGAAAAACAACTTATGAAAAAACTTTACTATCTACTACTATTTTTAGGAATAAGTTTAGCTTCACACGCACAAACGCTATTTCCTTATTTGCAAAATGCAACACCGACCTCTATTTATGTTAACTGGAAAACCAACAGTAATCCCGAATCTATTGTAGAGTACGGAACGGCTGCAACCAGTCTTAATGTAACCGTTACGGGTAATACGAATGTCTTTACAGATTCAGGTTATCCGGGGAATTATTTTTATCACAGTGCGAAGCTGATGAATCTTTCGCCTAATACTAAATATTATTACAGAATAAAAACCGGAGCTGAAGTGTCTTCGGTTTATTCTTTTAAAACCCTGCCTAATCCGGGGCAAGCCGCTACAAAAGATGGTCATATTCGCTTTTTGATTATGGGTGATAATCAATTGAAAGCAGTACCTCGTTACGATTCTTTAGTGTCGGCTGCCAAAAGGAAAATCAGACAGAAATGGGGGGCAACCCTATCTCCGGACGATAATATTGCGATGACATTTATGGTGGGCGATCAGGTCGATGTTGGTACTTTGGATCATTATGAGAATGTACATTTTAAAAAGAACAGAGGTTTATCGGGTAATATTCCTATTCAGACAACAGTAGGAAACCATGAGACTTACGGAACACTTGGAATGAATTCGTATTACGATCATTTTTACATTAGTGAGCTTTCTTATAAAGGAATTTCATCAGGGACAGAGAATTATTATGCACAACAAGCAGGTAATGTTTTGTTTATTAGTTTAAGTTCAGAACATACAGGAGCAGAGCAGTTAGCGTGGTTACAAAAGGTTGTGGCAGCTGCCAATACGGATACTACGGTAGAGTGGATTTTTTCTTTGAGCCACAGACCGTATCAGGCAGAGCAATACGTGGGTGATATTTCTACTTGGGTTCGTAATACCGCAGTTCCTTTGTTGGTGACTTCACCGAAATATTCGATGCATATTGGAGCACATCACCATCTTTACCATAGAGGACAATTAAAAAATACACCGACCTATAATATCATTTCGGGAGGTACTGCCTGGGATCAATATTGGGGGTCTTCGACTGAACAGGATTTTGATGATGTACAAAAAACAATCTGTAATTGGATTTATCAAATTGTTGACATCGATGTGGCAAATGGTAAAATGGACATTGAAAGTTATTCTATCGGAAGCGTTGATAAATGGAAAAATAACCAATTAATGGATGAGTTCCACAGATATAAAAACAAAGCAGCTCCAGTAAAACCATCAATCACGAATACCTTTACAGGAAATGTGACATTGCCATTAGCAATATCCGGTTCAGCCTATAGTACCACAACAAATGAGTTATTGAATACCAGTCAGTTTTTAATTTCACAAACACCGACATTTGATATCGTTAAGAAAGAAGTGTACCGTGACTTCGAAAATTTGTACGGTAAATATGGTACTAAAAAAGACTCTACGGTTAATATAAATCTGGGTGTGGATATTACCAAAATGAATTTGGCTTCTAATTCACTTCCAAATGGAAAGTATTATGTGAAATTAAGATACAGAGATCGCAATCTGGAATGGTCTCCCTGGAGTGATGTGCAGACCTTTACTGTTACGGGAAGTACTACTATAAATACAGAGATAATTATTGATGCTTTAACCTATTCACAAAATGCCCCTATCAAAGTTAATTTTACAGATGCTCCGGCGAGTACATCAACTTGGGTAGGATTATACAAAGAGGGGCAGACACCGGGAGCGATAACGCCTTCGTTAAGCTGGCAGTATACCGACGGGAATCCAAGTGGGTTTATTAATTTCCCAAAAGGATTAGCGAATAAAGGACGTTATTATGCCGTTATATTCTCCAATGGCGGTTACACAGAAATTGCTCCACGTAAATATTTTTATGTTGGACCAGTTCCGGTCTTAACGACCGATAAGACCGAATATTCTGTTGGAACTCCAGTAGTTGTAAATTACAGCAATGGACCGGAATTAGCGAAAGATTGGATTGGAATATACAAGATGGGAGTTAACCCGGGATCAGGCGTTGCCGCTTCAAGCTGGCAATATGTTACAACTGCTACAGGCGCTAAATCATTCACTAATTTGCCAAAAGGATATTATTATGCCGAGTATTATTTGCAAGATGGTTTTAACGCTATTGGCAATAAAGTGTACTTTAAAATTGGAGCTGTTGTTACCGAATTATGGATCAACAAACCCGTGTATGATCTTGGAGAACAAATCACCGCTTCCTGGACAGACGCTCCGGGAATTGTAAAAGACTGGTTAGGAATTTATCATGACGGAGATAATCCAAACAGTAAACCATTGGTGAGTTATACTTATTTTGAAGGACTTTCTCAAGGAACTAAAAACATTGTAGCTCCTGAATTGCCGACAGAAAAAGGAAAGTACTTTTTGGTTATGTTTACAAATGATTCTTATAACGAAGTGTCAAACCGAGTTTCTTTTGAAGTAATCGAAACGAAATTGGGTAACGATAAATTTAAAATTGATAATGGTTTAAAAGTATATCCAAATCCTACGGGTAGTAATGGAGAAACATTTATCCAATCGGAATATCCTATTGACGAAATTGAAATTTACAATATGGAGGGAAAATTATTGTACGCTACAAAAAATGTAAACAACAATCAATTTTCTTTAATAAATCAGGATTTGCCAAAAGGAGTTTACATTCTAAAAATACATTCCCGTAAATTGTTTACTGCTAAGTTGGTAGTGAATTAATTAGGGTTTACATAAAGATTTTTAAGTTTAAGAGCCTCTGCGATTGCAGGGGCTTTTTTTGCTTGAAATGCGAAATCAAAGACGTGATTTAAATAGAATGATAAGTGATCTTTTATTTTTCAAATAATCAAAACAACAGATTCATAAAATTATTGTACTTTTGCCCAACCAAACATTACACTTTACTATGAGCCAAAAAGTATTACTTAATTCAAAAGAAGTTACTATCATACTCCATCGTTTGGCTTGTCAGTTGATTGAAAAACACTTAGACTTTTCGGATACTATTTTGGTTGGAATACAACCAAGAGGTGTTTTCTTAGCAGAACGTCTGAAACAATTATTAGAAAACGAGTATAAAACACCCGAGATTCCTTTGGGATATTTAGACATCACTTTCTTTA
The DNA here is from genome assembly GCF_001027725.1 of Flavobacterium sp. ABG. Lineage (NCBI taxonomy): Bacteria > Pseudomonadati > Bacteroidota > Flavobacteriia > Flavobacteriales > Flavobacteriaceae > Flavobacterium > Flavobacterium sp. ABG. The sequence continues at coordinate 7,398 of NZ_LEKS01000002.1, read as the reverse complement.
GAGATGACTTTCGCAGAACTGATAAACCGCTTGAAGCCAATAAAACTCAAATCAATTTTATCGTCGAAAACAAAAAAGTCATTTTTATAGATGATGTTTTGTTTACCGGACGTAGTATACGTGCGGCTTTAACTGCCATTCAGTCTTTTGGTAGACCGTCAGAAATTGAATTGTTAGTGTTAATCGACAGGCGTTTTAGCCGAAATTTACCTATTCAGCCTGATTATCGAGGTCGTCAGGTAGATGCCATTAATGGTGAAAAAGTAAAAGTAAGCTGGAAAGAAAATGAGGGAGAAGATGTTGTTCATTTAATAACGAGCTAGTTTATTCTTCATTATAAAAAGTACAATTAAAAAAATATAATCGAAACAAAATGAAAGAATTAAGCGTAAATCATTTATTAGGAATTAAATATATCAATGAGAATGATATTAACCTAATCTTTGAAACTGCCGATCATTTTAAAGAAGTCATCAACCGACCAATTAAAAAAGTTCCTTCGTTACGAGATATTACCATTGCCAACATCTTTTTTGAAAACAGTACCAGAACCAAACTTTCTTTTGAGTTAGCTCAAAAACGATTGTCAGCCGATGTCATTAGTTTTTCTGCAGCCCAGTCTTCTGTAAAAAAAGGAGAGACGCTGATTGATACTGTAAATAATATCCTTTCGATGAAAGTGGATATGGTCGTAATGCGCCACTCCAATCCCGGAGCGGCTTATTTTTTGTCTAAAAATGTCAAAGCAAGTATTGTGAATGCCGGAGACGGAGCACACGAACACCCGACTCAGGCTTTGTTGGACAGTTATTCTATCAGAGAAAAATTAGGAGACGTTGCCGGTAAAAAAGTAGTTATTGTTGGTGATGTTTTGCACTCCAGAGTAGCATTATCGAATATATATGCTCTGCAAATGCAAGGTGCTGAGGTAAAAGTTTGTGGGCCCAAAACACTTATTCCGAGATATATCGAATCGCTTGGAGTGACAGTCGAACCCAATTTGAGAAAAGCATTAGAATGGTGTGATGTGGCCAATATGTTGCGGGTACAAAACGAACGTATGGATGTTAACTTTTTCCCTTCTACAAGAGAATATGCACAGCAATACGGAGTTGACAAGCCGTTATTGGATTCGCTAAACAAAGAAATTGTCATCATGCACCCGGGTCCAATAAACAGGGGAGTAGAGATTACCAGTGAAGTAGCAGATTCGAATCAATCTGTGATTTTAAATCAGGTAGAGAATGGGGTTGCAATCAGAATGGCTGTAATTTATCTTTTAGCGTCTAAGCTTTAAGCTTTAGTTTACGGTCTCAGCAGGCAGTTACAGTTCACATTTTACAATTCACAAAACTCTAAAAAATCTTCGTACCTTAGCGGTCAGGATTATTATTTTATTATACAAGCCTCTATAAAATATAAAATGAAAGTAGATCAAAAAGGACATACCGTTACAATTAAAGATACTCAGGGAGATTTTAATTCTTTCCTGGAAAAAGTAACGCAACAATTTAAAACCTTTGAAAAACAAAATATTATAATAGATTTATCCGCAGATACCGAACTTTCTGAAAAAGATGTAAAGCTGTTTTTACCACTTTCGAAACAGCAAAAAAAGGCGAAAAAATCATTTGTAATTGTAGTTTCTGATCTTGACTTTAATGCTATTTCAGATAAGTTAATTGTGGTTCCTTCTTTATTGGAAGCACATGATATTATCGAAATGGAAGAAATCGAAAGAGACTTGGGATTTTAGATTTTTGAGTTCAGATTTTAGATTTAAATCGGAGAGAACACTATTTTTTATAAAGCATTTATTTCGTTAAGTTTAAAATAAAAAACTTAGCGACTCTGCGTCTTTGCGAGAAATAATGCCCATCCAAAGATCAAAAAAAAAACTTACCAACTAATGGTAAAATAAACCTCGAAATCTGTTAATTCTAATAATGGAAAGGGTCTACACAAATTACTCCACAACTTTTGGCTTGATCTTTTAGCAACAGTTTAGAATGTTATTTTCAAAATAAAAATGATTTGGTAGTTTAGAGTTCGGTTTTTAGATTTAATTTTGAATAAATTATGATTGAGTATTGCCTTAATGGGCAATTTAAAATCTAAAATCAACAATCTGCAATCTAAAATGAAACTAACCATACTAGGCTGTTATGCAGCCACTCCAAGAACAATTACGAATCCTACTTCACAGGTTTTAGAAATTAAAAACAGAATGTTTTTAATTGATTGTGGAGAGGGAACTCAGGTTCAGCTGCGCAAGAATAAAATCAAATTCTCGAAAATCAACCACATTTTTATTTCGCATTTACATGGGGATCACTTTTTTGGATTAATTGGTACTATTTCGACTTTTGCGCTTTTAGGACGTACTACAGATTTACACATCTACGGACCAAAAGGAATCAAAGAAATTATCACTTTGCAATTAAGACTTTCAAATTCGTGGACCACTTATGAATTGTTTTTTCATGAGCTGGAGTCAAAAGAAAGTGAAATTATTTTTGAAGATCAAAAGGTTATTGTAAAAACAATTCCGTTAAAACACCGTGTTTATACCAATGGATTTTTATTCCAGGAGAAACCGGGAGACAGAAAACTGAATGTCGATGCTGTTCAAAATTATAATATAGATACCTGTTACTATCAGAAAATAAAAGGTGGTGGAAATGTTACACTTGAGGATGGGACTATTATTGAGAACGAAAAGTTATCATTTGATCCGATTCCGCCAATGAGTTATGCGTTCTGTTCAGACACTGGTTATCATGAGGCAGTAATCCCAATAATAGAAAATGTAGATGTTTTATACCATGAGTCCACTTTCTTGGATTCTGAAGAAAGCTTGGCGGGAAAAACGCTTCATTGTACTGCCAAAGAAGCAGCGACAATTGCTTTAAAAGCCAATGTCAAACAGTTGGTTTTGGGGCATTATTCTACGCGTTATGGCGATATTACAGTTTTTAAAGAAGAAGCCGAAACAATTTTTCCCAATGTACTTCTTGCTGATGATGGAAGAAGTTTTGAATTTTAAAGGAAGTTATGAGTTACGGGGGAGGTGTACCCTAATTTTTGATTATTCATCCCTAATTCAGCAATCTAAAATCTACAATCCACAATCTAAAATCAAAAAATATGAATGATTTAAGTAATTATAGAAAATCTTACGAAAAAAGCGAATTGCTTGAAAACACGATCCCCGAAGATCCGATTAATCTTTTTAACCTATGGTTTCATGAGGTAGAAGATTTTGGAGCAAATGGGGAGGTTAATGCCATGACCGTTTCTACAATTGGTTTAGATGGTTTTCCGAAATCGAGAGTTGTTTTACTGAAGAAATTTTCTGAGGAAGGCTTTATTTTTTATACGAATTATAATTCTGAGAAAGGAAAGGCCATCGCGGCGAATCCAAACGTTTGTTTGTCGTTTTTCTGGCAGGAGATGGAGAGACAGGTAATCATAAAAGGAATTGCGCAAAAGACGTCTGAAAACATTTCTGACGGTTATTTTGATTCCCGACCAGACGGAAGTAAATTGGGCGCTATTGTTTCGAATCAAAGTGAAGTAATTCCGTCAAGAGTATTTTTGGAAGAAAACCTCAAAAAACTGGAAGTAGAGTTTGAAGGAAAGCCAATTCCAAGACCTGAAAATTGGGGAGGTTTTTTAGTGACTCCTTTGGAAGTAGAATTTTGGCAAGGAAGACCCAACAGGTTGCACGACAGAATTAGATACAAAATTCAGTCGGATTTCTCATGGAAAATAGAAAGACTGTCTTCTTAATGTAAGAAAATTACAATGAATTGAAATTTTATTGCGTATTTCATCGAGTATTTTTGCTTTTTAGCGATATTTTAAATATGTTTGATCTATAAAGTGATAACTATTTTATTAAAATAATTTTAAAGGATTTGCCCCAACATCTACTTTAAGACGCTAAAATGCTAATGACTATGAAAAAGATTTTGCGCGGCATGATGTTCGTTGTGATAGTAATCGCAATGAACTCATGTTCTGCTGATACCGCAGACGGTAAAGCAGATAATACTACTACAGCTGAAGCCTTGACTTCAAACTACACCTACAATCCTTCTGAGTTGGAATTAATGCAACTTATAAATAACTATCGTGTAAGTGTTGGTTTAAATGCATTAGAAAAAATAAATTTTATTTCGAATAAATGCGAACAGCACAATGTGTATATGATTGCGAACAATGTTGCGGATCATAACGATTTTGTTTCGAGATCAGAAAGTATTATGAAAGCGTTGGCAGCGAAAAATGTTGGAGAGAATGTAGCTCGTAATTACAAATCTTCTGAAGCTGCTCTAAAAGCCTGGTTAGAAAGCCCAGGGCATAAGAAAAATATAGAAGGAAATTTTACTCACTTTGGGATTTCTGTTTCGACAGATTCCGCTACAGGTTATAAATATTACACGAATATATTCGCGAAAATATAAATGTATTGAATTGGATTAGTTAGTCGTTGTAGCTCTAAGTTGCAGCGGCTTTTTTTGTTAAAAATGACTTTGGTTTACGTAGATTTAGGCTCATTTTTGTCCTTTCGACGAAGGAGAAATCACACACGCTGAGTAGACACTACATGGAATATTGGATGTGATTTCTCCTTCTTAGAAAGGGCACACGAAACTCGCAAACAATTAAATACATTTTATTCTTGGTTTGATAGAACGAGATTACGGTTATAGTCTAATACAGATTTTGAAGATTTACGCTCATTTTTTGTCTTTTCTGAAGGGAGAAAGATTTACTTTAGCAGAATTTTTATGCTCGTTTTTAAAATTAATCCAGAATGAATGCAAAATAATATTATTCTTATACTTCAAATAATTACAGTTGATTTTTTTACAGCGTTTGGGTTGTATTCTTTGTTGTTTCTATTAGTTTCTATATTTTTCAAGAAACCAATTTTATTTGCATTAGACGAAGAAACTTCAAAATTTATTTCGTTTGTTGGTATACTATATTTGCTCGTTTGGGTAACTGGAATTATATTTTTTTATGCAGTAGGCGATGTGGAGGAACAAAATCAAATGATACATAGGATGTTTGGGAAATATTGGTTTGGATTTTGGACGCAGTCTATTTTATGGTTTGCAGTTACACAATTACTTCGGATAAAAAGAGTTAGAAAAAATGTTTTATTGAGAATACTATTTAGCTTTTTACTGATAGTATCAATTGAGAAATTTGTAATATTAACGGTTACTTTTCATCGAGATTATTTACCTGGTTCATGGACAATGTATAATGATCTTGAAATCTTTCCCTCAAATTTCGTTTTAGCTTTGTTGGCGAAAATAATCATGTTTTTAGTATTCGTTGGTATCTATTATTTAATTTCAAAACAATTGAAAATAATAGTTAGTACTAAAATTCTAAAAAGAAATAAGCAAAAGACTAGTTCTTAAACAGAAAAAGCTGTCTAAACGAATAGACAGCTTTTAGAAACGTGATCATCTTATTGTAATTCAAATTACAATGCCGTAATAATAAACTCACTTCGTCTGTTTTGTTGGTGTTCTTCTTCTGTACAAGGAACGTCATCAGCACATTTGTTTACGAGTTCTGTTTCTCCATATCCTCTTCCGGTTAATCGGTTTGGTGCAATACCGTTTTTAATTAACCAGCTAATAGTAGATTTAGCTCTGTTGTTTGACAAAACTTCATTGTATTTAAAAGAGGCACGACTATCGGTATGAGAACGAATATCGATTTTCATTGTTGGATAATCATTTAATGTAGCCAGTATTTTTTCTAAATCCAAAGCAGCTTCGGGACGGATGTTATATTTGTCCAAGTCGAAATAGATCATTTTTATACCAAAACATTTTCCTAAATCATCTCCCACAGTTACTTTACAGGTAGATTTTTCAAGAGCAATAGATAAGGTTGTTTTTCCGGTTGTTTTTTCGATAGTAATGCTTACTTCTCTGGTGGTATAATCGGTTTTTTCGGCTCTTACATTATAAGTTTTACCACATTCGACAGGAAAACTATAAGATCCCTTAGCATCTGCAATTGTTGTACCTTCTGCTTCCATTTGATTGTTAAACAAAGTTACTTTTGCTCCGGGTAAAATGACTCCGGTTTCAGCATCAGTAATAAGTCCGCTTAGTTCTTGGATGCATCTTAGCCTTTTGGTTTCCAGAAATTTATATATATCATCAGAACCTTGTCCGCCGTCTTTATTGGAACTAAAATACCCTTTTCTCGAAACAGGATCAATGATGTAAGCAAAGTCATCTTTTGGTGAATTAACATCATTTCCGAGGTTTTGAATGTTACGGATGGTTCCGTCTTTTGTAATTTCACCCACAAAAACATCCAGACCACCAAGTCCGGGATGCCCGTCAGAGGCAAAATAGATTTCATCTTCATTGGTCACATACGGGAAAGTTTCCTTGCCCTCGGTATTGATACTCCTTCCTAAGTTTTCAGGCGTTCCGAAATCACCGTTACTGTTTATGGCTACTTTGAAAATATCAGACTGTCCCAATGTTCCGGGCATATCAGAAGCAAAGTATAATGTTTTTTCGTCCGGACTCAGAGCAGGATGAGCAGTACTGTAATTGTCACTATCAAAAGATAATGGTGTTACATTGGCCCATTTACCATTTTCAAGAGTCGCTTTGTATATTTTTATTAAAGTAGTTTTATTGACATCTTTTCCTTTTTTTCCTGTTAGATAATTGTTTCTTGTAAAATAAATGGTTTTACCATCTTTGGTAAAGACCGGTGAAGATTCATGAAATTTGGTGTTTAACGCATTTTTTATTTTTGATACTTTAACAGAATCCACATCGGCCATGTAGATGTTGGTAAAATATTCATTTGTCCATTTGTGTTTGCGTTGTGAAAAATTTCCGGTGTCTCTAGCCGAAGCAAAATAGACTTTATTGTTGTGTACAAAAGTTCCATAGTCTGAATATTTTGAATTAATACCTGCGTTTTCAATGGTATAACGACCGGAGTTTTCTTTAATCTGATCCAGATAGTTTAAATTTCCGGCATAAAGTTTACCTCTGCTGTCATTTTTGAATTTTGAATCAAATTCATCCAAAATTTTGTTTGCTTTATCTATTTGTCCGGTTGACTTTAAAGATTGAGCATATCTGTAATAATACTCCGATTCTACATTGGTATTCATGGCAAATAATTCGCCGTACCATTTTGCCGCACCTTCAAATTCAGAGTTAAAATAATAGGAGTTACCTAGTTTTTTAAACATATCTTCAGACTTGTATCCTTTTTTGGCCACACGTTCATGAGTCTTTATGGCATCGTAGGCATAATGATCGTATTTTTTATCGCCGGAATTTACTTCCGACTGCTGAGAATAACTGTCAAATGAAAAAACAATAATAA